>CAZMCC010000047.1:0-29206 GCA_964564695.1 uncultured Phycisphaeraceae bacterium
AAGGGCGATCCCTCGGCATTCGAGACGCGCCCCGTGGACGCGACGCGCCCGCCAGTCCCAGCCCAAGGCGCGACGAGCGAGGATCTGCAGCGGTTCCTGGGCGAGTGGTACAACCCGGACGCGAAGGCCCCCCCACGCGGCGAAAAGCCCGGACCCGTGTCGCGTCAGCGCGTGGAGGACCAGCTCAAGCGTGCGGCGACGGCGGCCGAGCAGGCGGTCGAGGACCGGATGTTCCCGTCGCGGTACGACGGGCTGTTACGACGGTATTTCCGGAGGCTGCCGCAGCGGGTGTTGCCGGGCGCACCGGCGGCCCCGACCACGCCCACCCCAGTCGCCGAGCCTGCGAAGGATGCGCCGTGACGCGATCGCGAGGAGCCCGCGTCGCTGAGGCTCGAATCGCGTGGTGACGCTGCAGTTCTCCAATCCTGAGTGGCTGTGGCTGGCGATCCTGGCGCCGGTGATGGCGTGGCTGGGGTGGAAGTGGCTGCGCGGGATGACGGCGCTGCGGCGCGGCTCGGCGGTGGTGGCGCGGGCGGCGCTGATCGCGCTGGTGACGGCGATGCTGGCGGGGGCGACGGCCGTGCGTTCGACGGACCGGCTCGCGGTGATCGCGGTGGTGGATGTGTCGGGGTCGGTGCGCCGGTTCTATCCGACTCAACTGGGCCCGGACGGGCGGCCGATCGGGGCCCTGGACCGCGTCCGCGACTATCTCCGCGAGGCCACGAAGAACCGCGGGCCGGATGATCTGTTCGGGCTCGTGGTGTTCGACGGCGTGTCGCTGGCAGTGGCCTCGCCATCGCGAGTGAACGTGCTCGATCGGCCCTTGGACAGTGCGGCGGCGGAGGGGACGGATATTGACGGGGCGCTCAAGCTGGCGGCGGCGATGCTGCCGCCGGACGCGAACGGGCGGATCGTGCTGTTCAGCGATGGGAACCAGACGCGCGGGGACGCGGTGAAGGCGGCGCGGGGGTTGGCCGCTGGCAGAGGTGCGCCGCCGTCGGTGGATGTGGTGGCGCTGAGCTATCGCGTGCGGAGCGAGGTGGTGGTGGAGGCGGTGGATGCGCCGACGCAGGCGCCGGCGGGGTCGACGGTGGTGGTGCGGGTGCGGCTGCGGTCGACTGGGCCGGCGAGCGGGCGGCTGGGGCTGAGCGTGGGTGATGAGCCGGTGGACCTGGCGCCCGATGAGCCGGGGCTGGGGATGGCCGTGACGCTCGCGGCGGGTGAGCGGACCATCGCGGTGCCGGTGCAGCTGGGGCCGGGGCGGGTGCACGCGTTTACGGCGCGGTTTGAGCCGGATGCGGAGGACGCATCGGGGACGTCGGGGGGGGCAGCGACGCCGGGCGACACGGTGTTCGTCAACAACCAGGCGCAGGCGTTCACGTTCAGCCCGGGACGCGGGGCGGTGCTGCTCGTGGACGGCGTGAGCCACGCCGAATCGGCGGGGCCGGGGGCGCTGCTCGGAGAAACGCTGCGGGCGGCGGGGATGGACGTGAGCGTCGTGGCGCCCGAGGGCGTGCCGGAAGATCTGCTGCGGCTCGAGGCGTATGACCTGATCATCCTGGCGAACGTGCCGGCGGAGAGCGTGCCGCCGGGGTCGCAGGCGCTGCTGGCCGATTACGTGACACAGCTCGGGGGCGGGCTGGTGATGGTGGGCGGGCCGGACGCATTCGGGGCGGGCGGTTGGAAGGGGACGGCGCTGGAGCCGATCCTGCCGGTGAAGCTCGATCTGCCGGAGCAGATGGTGGTGCCGCCGGCCGCGATCGTGATCGTGCTGGACAACTCGGGGTCGATGAACCGCACGGTGATGGGGTCGAGCCGGTCGCAGCAGACGATCGCGAACATGGGGGCGGCGCTGGCGATCGAGACGCTCGACAAGGGGGACGAGCTTGGGGTGACGGCGTTCAACAGCACGTATCGGCGCGTGATCCCGCTGAGCAGGCTCGATGATCCCAAGGCGGCGGCGCAGCTGGTGCGCGGGATTCACACCGACGGCGGGACGAACATCCCGCCGCCGGTGCGGGACGCGTTCAACCAGTTGAAGGCGTCGAAGGCGTCGGTGCGGCACATCATCCTGCTCACGGACGGGATTTCGGCGGAGGGGCGCGGCGGGCTGCCGGAACTGGCGAAGGAGATCAGCGACAGCGGGATCAAGCTGTCGACGATCGCGGTGGGCGACGGGGCGGACACGGAGACGCTCAGGGAGATGGCGGTGCTGGGCGGGGGCGAGTATTACCGGGTGAACGACCCGAACACGCTGCCGCGGGTGTTCGTGCGCGCGGTGCGGGTGGTCCGGACTCCGCTGGTGCGCGAGGGACGGTTCACGCCGGTGATGGTGGGGACGGCGTCGCCGGTGGTGCAGGGGATCGGGCAGGCGCCGGACCTGCACGGGCTGGTGCTGACGCAGGCGCGCGAGGACGCGACGGTGACGCAGGTCATGCGATCCGCCTCGGGGGAGCCGCTGCTGTCGTATTGGAATGCCGGGCTGGGGCGCGTGGCGGCGTTCACGAGCGATGCATCCGCGTGGGCGCGTGAGTGGGTGACGACGCCGGTGTACGCGAAGATGTGGACTCAGCTGGCCCGGCAGCTCGCGCGCCCGCCGGCGGAGCGCGGGGCGGAGCTGACGCTGAGTGTCGACGGCGACCGGGTGCGGGTGCGCCTGGACGCGGCGGATGAGCAGGGTGTGCCGCGAGACCTGCTCGACGTGCCGGGGAAGGTGTACGCACCGGACGGACGGGCGACGGATGTGCGCCTGATGCAGACGGCGCCGGGGGTGTATGAGGGGTCGGCCCCGGCGACGCTCGGGGGCGGGTATGTGGTGACGTTGACGCCGCGGCTGGGGGCGAGGCCGCTGGCGCCGGTGGTAGGTGGCGTGACGCGCCCGCCGGGTGAGGAGTTTCGGCGGCTCGAGTCGGAGGATGGGTTGATGCGGCAGATCGCGGCGGCCACGGGGGGTCGGGTGCTGGAGCTCGGGGCGCCGAGTGCGGTTGGGGGGCGCGGGGTGTTGTTCGATCGAGCGGGGTTGAAGCCGGGGAGCGTGCGGACGCCGTTGTGGCAGGGGTTGATGCTGTGGACGTTGGTGGTGCTGCTGCTGGACGTGGGGACGCGGCGCGTGGCCTGGGACCGGTTCATCGGGAGCGAGTATGGGACGGGATTGAGGCAGCGTGCACGGGAGGCGATGCGCAGCCGCGGGCGCCAGGCGGAGGGGACGCTCGAGTCGCTGCGCGGCACGCGGGAGCGCGGCGGGACGCAGGTGGCGTCGGAGAAGGCGCTGGGGACCGAGGCAGCGCTGGATGTGATCCGTGAGCAGGCGCGGCGGCGGGCCGAGGCGAGGAAAGCGCGCGTTTCAGGGGGGGTGTCGGGGGTGCCGGACGTATCGGGGACGTCGGGAGCGGCGCAGGCGGCTCGCGATGCGAGTGCCGCGAAGCCCGAGGGCGAGCCTGGCGACGAGCACGCGTCGGGGCTGCGTCAGGCGAAGGAGCGGGCACGGCGGCGGATGGAGGGGCGTGAGGAGGAGGGTCAGTGAGCAACCAGCAGTATCCGAAGAGTGATGACCTGCCGGTGCGTGATCCGCGGCTGCCGATGCACCAGTGGGAGCCGTTGTCGCGCTTCAGCCGGCGGGCGGAGGATTACGCGAAGTATCGCCCGCGGTATCCGGCGGAGGCGCTGGGGGTGGTGCTGGAGGGGCTTGGGGCGGCGGGGAATGTGGTTGCGGCGGATGTGGGGGCGGGGACGGGGATCTCGTCGCGGTGGCTGGCCGAGGCGGGAGCGAGGGTGATCGCGCTCGAGCCGAACGAAGCGATGCGGGAGGTGGGGGCGGCGGATGGGAACCCGCGGATCGAGTGGCGCGACGGAACCGGGGAGAAGACGGGGCTGGGGGACACAAGTGTCGACCTGGTGCTGTGCGCGCAGGCGTTTCACTGGTTCAAGGCGGATGAGGCGCTGGCGGAGTTTTCCCGGGTGCTGAAGCGCCCCCCCCAATCGGGCAAGCTCGTGCTGATGTGGAACGACCGCGTCGACCGCGACCCGGTGACGATCGAGTACAACGCGATCCTGTCGAGCTTCGGGGCCGACGTGCGGTACGCGCAGTCGCAGAAGGCGTCGGACGCGCTCGCGGCGAGCCCGCTGTTCACGGGGTATCGCGAGCGGATCCTGCGCAACCACCAGGACATGGACCTCGAGACGACGATCGGTCGGACACGGAGCATCTCGACGTGCCCGAGCGAGGGGCCGGTGTGGGAGGCGATCCGGCGAAGGCTGAACGAGTGGTTCACGAAGCGGCAGGTCGGGGGCGTCGTGCGGCTGGTGTATGACCTGCAGGTGTATGAGGCATGGGTGAAGTGAGGCAGGACGCAGTCGGGGCTAGAGTCGATGGAACACCCCAGGAGCACCCGTCATGTCACTTACACTCGCCGACGCTCGTCGAATCATCGCCGCCGCGGAAAAGAAGGCCGCGGAGATCAAGCAGCCCATGAACATCGCGGTGGCGGACGCGGGGGGCAACCTGATCGCGCACGTGCGGATGGACGGGGCGTGGATGGGGTCGATCGATATCTCGATCAAGAAGGCGTGGACGTCGCGCGCGTTCGACATCGCGACGAAGGACCTGGCGACGCACTCGCAGTCGGACGGGCAGTTCTTCGGGATCAACGCGTCGAACGACGGGCGGGTGATGATCTTCGGGGGGGGGATCCCGCTGAAGAAGGGCGGGGTCGTGGTCGGGGCGATCGGCGTGAGCGGCGGGAGCGGGGAGCAGGATCACAGCGTGGCGGAGGCGGGGGCGGGAGCGGTGTGAACGCTGGGGGCGCGGTGATGTGACGACGCATGTGAGAGTTGCGCGGCCGCAAGACCTCCCGCTTGCGCAGGAGGCTCGGATCAAGGCGGTTCAGCGCGGCTCGCGAGCGAGCCACCGGATCGTGTTCAGCACGAACTGGCGGTTGTCGACCCCAGGGATGTTCATGCCGAACTTCAGGCCGGAGTCGCGGTCGACCTGCGCGGTGAGCATCGCGGCCTCGCCGGTGATGACGACGCGCCCGGCGCCGACGGTCATCGCGAGGGCCTGGCAGTGGCCGGCGGCCGAGCTGTCCTTGGTCTCGAACGTGGTCGTGGTGGTGCTGCCTTTGGTCTCGGACTTGGAGCTGATCGGGACCAGATCGATCGCACTGGGGGCGAAGAGCAACAGCGGCGTCGCGTCGGCGGGGGGGGGGGGGGGTGGGGCGATGAGCGACTGGCCGGTGAAGGTCGCGACAACGCCGAGGGAATCGGTGATCACGTGTGTGCCGAGCATCTGGCGGTCGCGCCGGAAGGCGATGGCGCCCGAGTCGGCGGTGCCCGCGAGGATGTTGGCGGGGTCGTCGCACCAGCCGCCGAGCATGGTGACGCCGAAGGACTGGGCGAGAGCGGCCGCGGCGGCGCCGAAGGGGTGATGATCGGCGGCGAGCAGGAGGGATCCGCCGCGTTCGACCCAGGCGTGGATGGCGGCGATCTCGTCAGGGGTGAAGGCGGAGCGGGTGTCGGTGTCTTGGGGCCCGCGGGCGTTGACGATCACGAGGATGTCGGTGGTGGCGAGCAGTGCGGCGTCGATGGGCGTGGTGGACTCACGGACTGTGCAGCCGTCGGCGCGAAGAAGGGCGGCGAAGGCGCCGAATCGGCCCGAGATGGAGTGGGCGTTGTGGTGGGCGTGGTCGAAGAGGACGCGGGGGTGTTTGGCGGTGAGGGCGGGTTGGGGGATGGAGGTGTCGTAGGACCGGTCGCCGCCGTGCTCGCGCCAGGGTTGGAGGATGAGGGCGGCGGCGGCGGCGCAGACGATGACCATGCCGACAGCGGCGAGTGCGACGCGGCGGAGGCGGCGGGAGGGGTTGGAGGGCATGAAGAGGTGTTGGCATTCGGCGCGCGTTCCTTTCAAACGGGCGCACGGGACCTCCCGCCTGCGCGGGAGGCTCGGATCAGGAGGGCAGGAATGAAAGGTTCGGCTGCACGCGTGCGGGAAGGACACCGGCGGGGGTGGTGACGAAGAGATCGGTGTCGGGCTTGGCGTGGGCGTTTTTCACCATGGCGAAGGCGATGGTCGACGAGCCGAGCTTGGGGCTGATGGTGCTGCTGGTGATGGCGCCGATGACCGGTGATGCCCCCCCACTCGGATCAGCAACGGCGCGGACCTCGGCGCCGGTCGTGGGTTGGGCGCGTTCGTCACCGGGCGTGGCGCCGGGAGCGATGCGCACGCCGACGAGGGTCTGCTTCGGGGCGCCGAGCGAGTTCATTCGCGCGACGATTTCCTGGCCGAGGTAGCAGCCCTTCTTGAAGCTGACGCGCTCGGCGAGGAGGCCGGTCTCGGCGGGCAGGTTGGTGGGGCCGAAGTCGAGGTAGAACATGGGCGTGCCGGCTTCGATGCGGGCCGTGTTGAAGGCGTGCCAGCCGACCGGGGTGGCGCCGGCGAGGCGGAGGGCTTCGTAGACGGCGGCCGCGTCGGCGACGGCCATCGTGAGGTCGAAGCCAGGTTCGCCGGTGGGATCGTTCCGTTCGATGAGGACCGCGATGTCCGCGATGCGAACGGCGGCAGCGGCACCGGGGGCGAGTTCGAGCGCGGCGCCGGTGACTTCGGCGAGGAGCGCGGCGGCGCGCGGTCCGTGGAGGGCGAGGCGGTGGAGCTTGCCGGTCGCATCCGTTACGCCGGCATCCTCGGCGATGATGAAGGCGCTGAGCGACGCGGCGGCACGGGCCGCGGCATGGATGTCGACGTCGGCAACGATGGTCGGGCCGGCCAACCAATTCAGCGTCTGAACCGCGTCGCCGGGCACATTCGTGAGTCGCAGATCGGCGTCGATGCGCCCCTTGCGGTTGAGCCAGAACGTCCGGGCGCTGCGCCACTCGGGGAGGGCCTTGACGTCCTGCGTGACCATGCTGTTGAGGAACGCCAGGCGGTCCGGGCCGGTAATGAGCAGCGTGCCTCGTGAGGGGCAATCGACCAGGGCGCAGCCGGTGCGGATGGCGGCGTACTCGGCCCCGACGGCTTCGTACGAGGCCGGAACGAGCACGGGGGATTCGGGCGGGCCGTAGGGGAGGAGCGCGGCGCCGGCGGCCTCGTGACGGTCAAGGAGCGGGGACGGGGCGGTCATGGACTGCACACTAGGGGTGTTTGGCGATATGCTCTGCCGTCCCGCGCCCGACCGTGGAGGGCGGCGAACGACCAAGGAGAGCGTCCTGTGGCGAAGAAGTCCGATTCGAACCTGAACGTCGACCTTCTGCGGCGGCTGTGCGAGACCCCCGGCATCCCCGGGCGCGAAGAGCGGGTGCGGGCGCTGATCGAGAAGGAAGTGAAGGGGCTGTTCGACGAGGTGCGGACGGACGCGATGGGGTCGCTGATCTGCCGACGGACGCCGCGGGGCGCGGGCGGGAAGAGCAAGAAGGGCGGCGGGGCGACCAAGGTCATGCTCCTGTGCCACATGGACGAGATCGGGTTCTACGTGAAGAACGTGGAGGACACCGGGTTCCTGCGGCTCAACGCCGCCGGCGGCTTTGACACGCGGAACCTGTTCTCGCGGCGCGTGCTCGTGTGCACCGGCGGCGGGGACATCCCGGGCGTGATGAACCCCGGCGGGCGCCCGGTGCACATCGCGAGCGAAGAGGACAAGAAGAAGATCCCCGAGGTCAAGGAATTCCTGGTGGATATGGGGATGACGGGGGCCGAAGCGAAGCGGCGCGTGAAGATCGGCGACTACGTCGTGATGAACGAGCCGTTCATGGACATGGGGCAGAAGCTGGTGTCGAAGGCGATGGACAATCGCGTGGCGTGCTGGCTGGGGATCGAGGCGACGCGGGCGATCGAAGCTGCCGGTGGGAAGCACGCGTGCGATCTGTATGTCGTGTTCACGACGCAGGAGGAAGTGGGCCTGCGCGGCGCGAAGACGGCGTCGTTCGGGGTCGATCCGGATATCGGGATCGGCCTGGACGTGACGCTGTCGTGCGACACGCCGGGCGTGCCCGCCGACGAAGCGGTGACGACCCAGGGCAAGGGCTTCGGCCTGCACATCATGGATTCGTCGTTCATCGCGGATTACCGGTTGATCGACGAGTGCGAGGCGGTGGCGCAGAAGAACCGCATCCCGTATCAGCGGACCATCCTCCCACGCGGCGGGCAGGACGGGGCCGCGGCCCAGATGGCGACCAAGGGCGCCCGGGCGATCGGGATCACGGTGGGGACGCGCTACATCCACACGGTGACCGAGATGATCGATCGGACGGACCTGGCCGCGGCCCGGGATGTGCTGGCGGCGTGGGTGCCGACGTTGGGGTAGATTGAACGAGCCGTGAGCGCGAGCTCACGGTTGGACACCGATTGCGAGTGGGCACCGGTGAACCGAGCACGCCGGTGCCCGGAGAGGTGCACCGGGAGCTTGCGCTCCCGGCTCGTTATTCCTTCGGCTGAAACCCCGCCTCCCCAAACTGCCACAGCAAAAACGCCCACTCATCCGCACGCCGGCTCTGGCGCTGCTGGCGGGTGTCGCCGATGCCGTGGCCGCCGCCGTAGTCGACTCGGAAGAGAATCGGGCGCGGTCCCTTGTTCGCGGCCTGCAGTCTCGCCGTGAGCTTGGCGGACATCCAGGGTTCGACGCGAGGGTCGTTGATGCCGTGCTCGAGGAGGACGGCCGGGAAGGTCGCACCGTCCTTCACATGGTGGTACGTGCTCATCGCGTACAGGCCCTTGAAGCCGTCTTCGGTCTTCACGCTGCCGAACTCGGCGATGTTGGGGACGCCGTTGGTGGTCGTCTCCATGCGAACGGCGTCCGACAGGCCCACCGAATCAATGGCCGCGGCGAAGAGGTCGGGGCGTTCGGTGATCGAGCGTCCGATGGTGATGCCGCCGGCCGAGCCGCCCATGCCGGCGAGCTTGGCCTTGCTGGTGTACTTCTTGTCGACGAGGTACTCGGCGCAGGCGATGAAGTCCTTCCAGGTGTTGGGCTTGTTGAGCATGCGGCCGGCTTCGTGCCAGGGCTTGCCGAAGGCGCCGCCGCCGCGGACGTGGGCGACCGCGAGGATGCCGCCGCGTTCGAGCCAGGCGAGGCTCACCGGGTTGAACCCGGGCTCGTCGACCGAGCCGTACGAGCCGTAGCCCGAGAGCAGGCACGGGTGCGAGCCGTCGAGAGCGAGGTCCTTCTTGCGGATGATCGAGAGCGGGACGAGCGTGCCGTCGTGGCTGGGAACGCGGACCTCCTCCGAGATGTAGCCCTCGGGGGCGTCGAACATGCCCTCGGGAGAGAGGCCGATGTCGATGAGGGCGCCCGACTGCGGGTCGTAGAGCCGATTCATGCTCGTGCGCGTCCACGACGACATCCAGGCGATGCCGCCGTCGAGGAGCGGGTTGTCGGCGAAGACGGACATCGACGGGGCGTCGGCGGGCGCCTCGATGAGCGTGGGCTTGTCGCCCTGGACTGTGACGTAGCGGGCCCGCAGGGTGCGGACGACGCCGCCATCGTTGATGGTGACGAACAGCGAGTTGCGGGCCGCGCTCAGCCCGGTGACCACCGCCGTGGGGTGGTCGATGTACGCCGTCGCGCCGGCAAAGTTGGGCTCGTCGAGCTGCGTGGCGACGACCCTGAGGCGCGGGGCCTTGTCGGAGGTGAGGAGGAAGATAAAGCGACTGTGCACGGCGTATGCCGAAACGCCGTTCTCGACGCCGCAGATCTTCTGCCAGCGGGGTTCGCCGGCCATGACGTCCTTGAACGGGGCCGAGTACAGCGAAATCTCGGGCTCGTCGCCACGCTTGACCTGGGCGACGACGAAGTTGGAGCCGACGGGGATGTCGAGCGAAGGGAAGTCGCTGTCGTTCATTTCGACGCCGCCCGCGGTGTCCTTCGCGAAGACGCGAACGTCCTTCTCCACCGGCGTGCCGAGCTTGTGGATGAACGCGGCGGAGAGCTTGTAGCCCTCGGTGGGGTCGGTTCCGGGCGGCAGGTCGCGACGCCGGACGTACGTGAAGCCGGAGGAGTCGGGGAGCCAGGACGGCAGGCTGTACGCGGTCTCGAGGCGGTCGATCGAGAGGTTGGGAAGGTCGGCGCCGGTGGCGATGTCGAGGACGCGGAGCACGGTCGCTTCGGAGCCGGCCAGGGCCACTCCATAGGCGACGAGCTTGGAGTCGGGGGAGGGGACGAAGAACATGAGCGACGCGGCCCGATTCTCGCCCTCGGCGAGGCGATCCGGGTCGATGAGGACGCGGTCGTCATCAGTGGCGATGTCGCTGCGCATGTAGAGCTTGGCGACGCGCTCGCCGGGGAGGCGCTTGGAATAGAGGAGGCCGCCGGTCTCGAGGCGCATGATGCCGCCGGCGCGGAAGGGGGCGGCGGAGTCGAGCTCGGCGATTCGCTTGAGGAGGCCTTCGCGCCCGGGAATGCGGTCGAGCGTCGCGGCGGTGTAGTCGGCCTGGGCCTTGATCCACGCCTGCACCTCGGGGTTCTTGAGGTCCTCCATGGAGCGATACGGGTCGTCGACCTTGACGCCGTGGTAGGTGTCGACGACGTTGCGGACGGGTGCGGCCGGTGGCGGGGCAGGGGGTTTGGCGAAGGCGGTCGTGGCAACCAGCGCGGCGAAGGCGGCGGCGAGTGCGTGGCGACGCGTGGCGAAGGTGGACAGCAGGTGCATGGCGTGAGACCTCCGGCGCAACGTTGAGGGCGTCGCGTGCGGTGGGATGGTATCTCGGGGGCGTGCCTCCCTCTCCCTTCGAGCTTTGGCGAAGGGAGAGGGAGGCACGCCCACTACATCGCCAACGCCGCGGCAAGGGACGAGGGTTTCAGATCGGGGACGAGGAACGTCCGCTCGTCCAATCCCAGCGCGACGGCGGCGGCGGTGTAGCCGCTGCGGGTGGCGCCTTCCATGGTGGCGGGCCAGCCGGTGTCGGTGTAGTCGCCGGCGAGGATGATGCCCCCCCCACCCCCCCCACCCGAGTCGCCGGGGTCGGGGGCGACGGGCGGCCGGTCGAAGCCGAGCAGGGGCAGGGGTGCGAAGGTGGCACGCCGCTCCTTCACCGAGCGCACGCTGAGCACGCTCGCGGCGCGGGCGGCGGGAATGCAGGCGTGGATGTCGGCGAGCACGCGCCGGGCGATCTCGTCTTCGTCGAGCGACATCCACGCGTGAGCGGCGCTGATGACGGCGTGGATGGTCTGGCGCCCGTCGTTGTGAGTTTCGTCGCCGATCTTCCGGAAGAGCCACTGGGTTGGCCGCTCGATGAGCACGGCGTGGGGGTATGCCAGGACCTGGCGGTCGAAGGTGATGTGCACGCCGAGGATGGGGCTGTGCTCGAATCCGGCGAGCATGCCGACGCGAGAGTCGACGCCGTTGAAGTCGGGGTCGATCGCTTTCTTCACGCGCTCGAACGGGAGGGCGCAGATGACGCGATCGGCCGTGTGCTCGTGCCCTTCCGAGGTGATGACTCGGTTCGCTTCGATGCGTTCGACGCTTTCGCCCAGGAGGATGCGGCCGCCGCCCCCCCCAGCGCGTTCGAGGGCGTCGAAAGCGCGGTCGTAGAGTCGCACGAGCGGGACGGTGGGGACACCCATGATGCCGGCGCGGGGGTTGGCGAGGAAGCCGTCCTGGAAGACATGGAGCGCGGCGGCGGCCGAGACGCGGGAGACGTCGCAGTTGCAGGCGCTCACGACGATCGGGGACCAGAAGCGGGCGATGAGGTCGTCGGGCTGGTCGAGGGCGTGCAGGTACTCGGCGAAGGTCTTGTCGTCGTGATCGCGGCGGTCGGCGCGGAGGATGGCGAGGCAGGCCCGGGCGAGGGCTCGCTGCTGCTTCTGCGTGAGCAGGCCGCTGGTGAGCATGGAGCCCGTGTAGTGGAGCGGCGCCGGCAACAGACCGGGGCGCAGCACGGAGCACTTCCCGCCTTCGTGGAGCCAGTACTGCTTCTTGTGCCACTGCATGAGATTGCCGGCGCCAAGGCGATCGAGCAGGTCGAGGTAGTTCGTGCAGCAGCCGAGGACGACGTGCTGGCAGTTGTCGAGGACCTCGCCGGTGCGCGGGTCGGTGAAGCTGGTGGCACGCCCGCCGAGCTTGCGGCGGGTTTCGAGGAGGGTCACTTCGACGCCGAACTCGACGAGGCGCAGGGCGGCGGAGATCCCGGCGAGGCCGCCGCCGGCGATGACGACGCGGCGCGGGCGGTCACTCATGCGAACTCCGGAGGAAGGCGTACGCAGAGGGCGCGGAGGGGGGCGGAGTGACGCGGAGAGGAGGTGATGTCCTTTGGATGATCGCAAAACGCCGGAGGGGGTCGCCGAGCGGCGGTGCTTCTCCACCATCGCATCTTCTCTGCGTCGCTCCGTCGTACTCCGCGCACTCTGCGTACCGGCATTTTGGCTCAAGCGACCGGCGGACGAGGATCCGTGCTCGAGGAGCCGTGACGACCCGTGTCACTTCGCGGACCCCGCCGCGCGGCGTGCGCCCAGCACGGCGCGGGCGGCGATCGCGGCTTTCTTCGCGGCCGAGAGGCCGACGCGCTTGGGGCCGACGATCGCGCGCGGGGAGCGCTCGATGGCGGCGAGGATACCGGAGTAGATCTCGGTCATGGCCCACAGCGTGGGCACACACGGCGCGTCGATCAGGTCGGCGAGGGGCCTCGCGCGGTTGTACGCGCTGCGGGCGATCGCGGCCTGTTCGAGCACCAGGGCGCGGCACGCGTCGGGCTTTGCCCAATCGCGGAGCTGGCGCGGCGTGAGGCCGTGGCGTGCGAACGCGTCCATCGGGAGGTAGACGCGCGAGGGCTCGAGGTCGAAGTCCTCGGCGAAGTCGCGGAGGATGTTGGTGCGCTGGAACGCCTGGCCCTGGACCTGGGCGAGTTCGCCGGCACGCGGGATGTCCGCGCCGGGGCGCAGGCCCCAGATACCGACGCACGAGAGGCCGACGGTCCCGGCGACGCGGTAGCAATACGTGGCGAGGGCGGCGTCGTCGGGGACGGGGGCGGCGGCGAGGTCGCCCTGCAGGCCCACGATAACGTCGTCGAACCACGAGGGCTCAAGGGCGTACGCGCGGACGGTGGTGGCGAAGGCGAGGAGGACGGGGTCGTCGGCGGTCGCGGCGTCGTCGCGAAACGCGCGGCGGGTCGTTTCGGCGAAGCGGTCGAGGCGGAGGCGCCGGTCGCCGATGTCGCCTTCGCCGTCGGCGATGTCGTCGGCGGCCCGCATCCACGCGTAGACGGCGTAGATGGCGGAGCGGCGGGGCTCGGGGGTGAGGCGGAGGCCGTAGTAGAAATTGCGGGCCCGGGACTTGGCGACCTCGCGGCAGAGCTCGAAGGCGGAGGCGAGGCGGTCGCCCTCCCCCCCACCGGAGAGGTCGACGCGGACGGGGACGCGGCGGACGGCGCGGAGGCCCGCGGGGGAGTGGATGGCGGCGTCGAGGCCGTTGGAAGCCGAGGGGGCCGAAACGGCCGTTGGGGCCTGGGCGATCGGCGTGCCGGGAGTCGCGTCGATCGAGCTCAAATCCTCACTCCGGTAGCCCCAGCCCCGCCCACTTCTGGCTCACTTTTCGCTCGAAAGCTGCCATCGAACGCTTGTCATCCTCGGATGCCGGCGGTCCGTGCACGGATCCACGCACGCGCAACGAGCGCGCCCTTGGTCATGGGGGTCAGGGTAGGCCGATGCCACAACGTGGCGCATCCGCACTTGCGGACGGATTTCATGATGCTGACGCCGCCGTCGATGAAGAGGGCGACGACGGGGCGGGCGTCTTTGTCGAGGAGAGAAGGGAGACCGCGGGCCTCGTCGAACATGGATTCGGTGCGGTCGACGAGGGGGCGCAGGGCGCGGATGTAGCGGACGCGGGCGTCGGGATCGTCGGGGCGGTTGAGCCAGGCGCGGAGGTCGTCGGGGGTGACGCCCGTGTCGACGGAGGGGACATAGACGCGGTCGCGCTCGGTGAGGTCGCGCCGGACATCCTGCCAGAAGTTGATGAGCTGCAGGGCGGAGCAGGCGAGGTCACAGAGGCGGTATCTCTCTGAGTTTTCAGGCGTGTCGGCGTACCCGAAGAGGTGCAGCACGAGGCGGCCGACGGGGTCGGCGGAGCGGCGGCAGTAGTCGAGGGCCTGTTCCCAGGTCTGGTACGCATGGACGCGCTGGTCCTGCTTGAAGGCGTCGATGAGGTCGAGGAGGGGCTGCTTGGGCAATCCCCCCCCACCCCCCCCACCCCGACGATCCTTCGTGCCCGCGAGCGCCACGAACACGGGGTGGCGGGCACGGCCTTCGAAGAGTTCGTGGACTTCGTGCTCCCACCACTCGAGGAGTTCGAGCGAGCGGGCACGGGCCGCGGCGTCGGCGCCGGTCTCGTCGCCGAGGTCGTCGGCCCAGCGGCAGAAGGCGTAGACGGCGGCGAAGTCGTCGCGGAGGTCGGGGGGGACCAGGGAGGTGAGGACGGAGAAGTTTTCGTAGTGGCTGGTGGCGAGGCCGCGGCAGTAGGCGATCGCCTCGGGGAGGGTGGGCGCGGGGGAATTCCCGCCGGGTCCCACGCTGGGGAGGAGGTCGATGGGCGGCGTTCTGGGGTCGATTGCGGTCATGCGTCCGGACGAATCGCGTTGGTGAATACCATTGCCCTCGGATGAAGATCATTCTCGCCAATCCGCGTGGGTTCTGCGCCGGCGTTCACATGGCCGTCGACGTTGTGGATCAGTTGCTCGACATCCTGTCGGGTGAGACGGTGTATGTCTACCACGAAATTGTGCACAACAAGCACGTGGTGGGGCGTTTCCGCGAGCGCGGGGCGGTGTTTGTGGAGGATCTGGCGGAAGTGCCGGAGGGGTCGATTGTCGTTTTCAGCGCCCACGGCGTGTCGCCGGCGGTGCGCGAGTTCGCCCGCGGGCGGAGGCTGACGGCGATCGACGCGACGTGCCCGCTGGTGACGAAGGTGCACTCGGAGGCGATCCGGTACGCGCGGCAGGGGTACCAGATCCTGCTCGTGGGGCACGAGGATCACCAGGAGGTGGTGGGGACGCGCGGGGAGGCGCCCGACTCGATCCAGGTGGTGGAGTCGCCGTCGGATATCCCGGGGCTCAGGATCGCGGACACGAACAAGCTCGTGTACCTGACGCAGACGACGCTGAGCACGGACGACGCGGCCGTGATCATCAACGCACTGAAGGCGGCGTTCCCGAACATCAAGGAGCCGCCCAGCAGCGACATCTGTTACGCCACGACGAACCGCCAGCACGCGGTGCGCCAGATCGCGCCCGAGTGCGACCTGGTGCTCGTGGTGGGGAGCAAGAACTCGTCGAACTCGGTGCGGCTGACGGAGATCAGTCAGAACGTCGGCGTGCCGGCGTACCTGCTCGACGACGTGAGCGAGCTGTGTGACATGTGGTTCAATGACACACCCGGAGCGGGGCGGGACGCGACGATTATGCTCACGGCCGGTGCGAGCGCGCCGGAGGACCTGGTGGCGCAGATCTGCCGCACGCTGCTGTCGAGGTTCGGCGGGGCGCTCGAGCAGCGGGACGTGATGCCGGAGGATGTGGAGTTCGCGATTCCGGCCACGCTGAAGCGGCTGATGCGGGAGAACGGGATCGACCCGGAGGGGCGGAAGATCCGGGTGGGGAACTGGGACATCACGCCGGAGGTGTACGGGGCGACGGCGGTGACGGTCGAAGGCAGGCCGCTTTGAAGCATCCGAGTGTCCATGCGTTTGAGTTCACGCCGGAGACGTTGGGAGCCTGGTGCGCGGAGCGCGGCATGCCCGCGTTCAAGGCGAAGCAGATTCTCGACTGGGTGTACGCCAAGGGCGCGAGCGATCCGGCGCTGATGACGAACCTGAGCGTGCGCGAGCGGGCGACGCTCGCGGCCGAGGTCACGTTCCTGTCGGGGGAGACGGTCAAGCAGAGCGTCGCGACGGACGGGACGAGCAAGCTGCTGGCGCAGTGGAACGACTACAGCGTGCCGGCGGCCGGGGCCGCGGCGGTGGCGGAGGGGGGTTCGGCGCTGCCGGCGCTGCCAATGCTCGGGAGTGGGGCGGGGTCGACCGAACTCGATTCCTCGCGCCAGACCGAGTGCGTGATGATCCCGGTGTTCGAGGGCGAGGGAGAGGACGACGAGGGGCCGGGGAAGGCCAAGCCGGGAGCGATCATCGACCGCGCCACCGCGTGCATCAGCTCGCAAGTCGGGTGCCCGGTGGGGTGCCGCTTCTGCGCGTCGGGGCTGGGCGGGCTCGACGGGAACCTGTCGGCGGGGCGCATCGTCGAGCAGGTTTGGCGCCTCGACCAGATGCTCAAGGCATCGGAGTATCGCGGGCAGGCGCGCCTGGATGGCTCGCGGGTCCCGCCGCGGATTACGAACGTGGTGTTCATGGGGATGGGGGAGCCCCTGAGCAACTTCCGGAGTGTCCTCCACGCGGTGCGAACGCTCGCGGCGCCGTGGGGGATGGGAATCTCGGCGCGAAGGATCACGATCTCGACGGTGGGGCTGCCCAAGGCGATCGAGCGGCTGGCGGAGGAGCTGGAGCTGCCGGTGACGCTGGCGCTGTCGCTGCACGCGCCCAACGACACCATCCGGCGCGATCTGATCCCCTGGGCCGAGTACACGACGATCGCGGAGCTGCTGGCCGCGTGCGATAAATGGTTCCAAAAAACGGGTCGCGAGATCACGCTCGAGTACACGCTGTTGCGCGGGGTGAACGACCGGCCGGAGCACGCGGAGGAGCTGTCGCGGGTGGCGAAGCGGCTGCGGGCGAATATCAACCTCATCCGGTACAACGAGGTGGCGGGGCTGGCGTTCGGGAGACCGAAGACCGAGGATGTGCGGGCGTTTCAGGAGATCCTGCGGTCGCGCGGGCTCAATGCGCACATCCGGAGGAGCCGCGGGAGGGATATCGCGGCGGCGTGCGGGCAGTTGAGGCATGAAACCGCCAACACGGCCTAGCGCATATCCTTTGGCCATGAGCGCGATCAGGATCGATCCGGACATTCTCCACGGTCGGCCCTGCTTCACCGGCACCCGTGTGCCCGTCGATTTGCTGTTCGTGTATCTGCGCGACGGTTACACAGTGGAAGGGTTCCTGGAGCAGTTCCCGACGGTCAAACGCGAGCACGCCGATGCGGTGCTGCGAATGGCCGCGGACCTTGTCCCGCTTCACGCGATGAAGGCGTCCGCGTGAAGTTGCTGTTGGATGAGAATCTGCCGCACGCGCTGCGCCATGAGATTCCGCAGCATGAGGTCGCTACCGCGGCGTACATGGGCTGGGCCGGAGTGCGCAACGGCGAACTGCTGCGGCTCGCGGCGGCGGCAGGATTCGACGCGTTCATCACCGCGGACCAGGGGTTTCTTCATCAGCAGAACCCGGCCGCGCTGCCGGTCGCCGTCGTTGTCATCGGTGGCGGGGATTCGTCGCTTCGGGCGTTGATCGAGATGGTTCCCCGCCTGCTGGCGACACTTGGCGGGCTCAAGGCTCAGACAATCGTTCTGGTGGACGCGCCATGACGGCCGCAAGCTCGGCTGTGGGGAGTGCGTCGTGGCTGACCACCTTCGAGCCCTTTACGCCCGTGCACGTGGCGGTGGTGTTCGTCGCGGTCGTGGTGACGATCGTGCTGGTGCGGATGCGGCGTCCGCTCGGCGATTCGCCCGCGGGGCGCCGGCTGGATCGGATGATCGCGTACGTCGGCCTCGCCAACTGGGTCCTCTACCAGTGCTACGGGCTGATCCGCGTCCTCACGGACGGCACGGGCAAGTACACGATCGAGTACGCCCTGCCGCTGCAGATCTGCGACATCGCGTCGCTGCTGGCGCCCTTGATGTGGCTGATCAATCCACCCCGGCGGTGGATGAGCGTGCTGGTGTACTTCTGGGGGCTGGGGCTGAGCTCGCAGGCGTTTGTGACGCCGATCGTGCGGGCCGGGCCGGCGACGCTCGAGTTCTGGTTCTTCTTCATCGCGCACTGGATGATCGTGGGCGGGGCGCTGTACGAAACGTTCGGGCGCGGGTTCCGGCCGACGTGGCGGGACTTCGGGTTCACGGTCGTGGTGGGGCTCGTGTATTTCGCGGTGATCTTCCCGTTCAACATGGTGACGGGGTTCAATATCGGGTTCCTGGGGAAGCCGCACGCCGATGATCCCAAGACGATCGCCGATGCGCTGGGAACGTGGCCCCTGCGGACGGTGTGGATCGCTCTGATCGGGAACGCGATGATGCTGCTGGCGATGCTGCCGTGGGTGTTTGTGGGGGGGGTGGGGCGCGAGACTGAACAGAGGGACGTCGGCGCGTGATCCTCGCCTGCCTTTCGCTCGTGCTGGTTGGATTGGCGGTGAGCCTGCCGTTCACGGCGATCGTGCGCGCGGTCGGGCGCCGGCTCGGGGCGCTCGACTCCGGCGGCGTCGCGGGGCAGATCAAGGAGGCGCGGCGGCCGGTGCCGAACACCGGGGGCGTCGGGATCTTCTGGGGCGTGTTCGGGCCGATTGTCGCGGGGCTGGTTGCGCTGCACACGGGGATGCTCGACGCGTGGGCGACGTCCAACGTTCCCGATCTTGTGCCGCACTTTGCCGGGCTGCGCGAGCGGACGCCGGATGCGATCGTGCTGCTGGTGTGTGCGCTGGTGCTGCACGTGATGGGGCTGATCGACGACCGGCGGGCGCTGGGGGCGTTTGTGAAGCTGCCGGTGATGCTGGGGGCGGCCCTCGCGGTCGTGCTGCTCACGGACACGCGCCTGCTCACGCTGTTGGACTCGCGCGTCGGCGGCCCCTGGGCATCGATCGCCATCACGGTGCTGTGGATCGGGGTCGTCACGAACGCCATGAACTTCCTGGACAACATGGACGGGCTGGCCGGCGGCGTGGGGCTGGTGGCGGCGTCGCTGTTGCTGGCAACGACCCTGGCGGCACCCGTGCCGCAGTGGTTCATCGCGGCGACGCTGGCGCTGCTCATCGGGGCGCTGGCGGGGTTCCTGGTGTTCAACGCGCCGCGGCCCTGGGAGAGACGGGGCGGGGGGGGGGCGAGCATTTTCATGGGCGACGGCGGGTCGCTGGTGCTGGGGTTCGTGCTGGCGGTGCTGACGGCGCGGCTGACGTACTTCGAGTCGGGCCCGGCCGGCGAGGTCGTGAACGACCGCTGGTATGCGGTGCTGATGCCGGTGGTGGTGCTGGCGGTGCCGCTCTATGACTTCACGGTGGTGAGCATTCTGCGATTGAGAGCCGGGAAGTCGCCCTTCGTGGGGGATCTCAACCACCTGAGCCACCGCCTGGTGCGCCGGGGGCTCTCGAAGCGGGACGCCGTGTACGTCATCTGGGGACTCACGCTCGCGACGGCGATCGGCGGCGTGTTCCTCGCACGCCTCGAAGGGTGGCAGGCGGCGCTGGTGGGAGTACAGACGGCGGCGGTGCTGGGGGTGCTGGCGTTGCTGGAGTTCGGGGCGCAGCGGGGGCCGGTGGAGCCGCGGACGTGAGTGCGACGCTGCCCATCACCGCTCCGACCCCCACGGGGACTTCGACGGTCACCGACCCGTGCCGGTGGTTTGGCACGGCACTGATCCTCGTAGGGGTGTGCGCGAGGGCGCTCTCGCCGTTCTCCGACCTGCCGCACTGGGATATGGATCCGCTCGTGGTGTCGTCGCCGTCGTCGGGGCTGGGGCCGGCGGGGCTGATGGCGCTGGATGTGGTCATCGGGGTTGGGGCGGCAATGGTGCTGGTGGCGACGTGGCTGCGGCGCGAGCCGGTCTCGCGAGACGCGGTGGGTGTGGTGGGGTGCATGATCGCGGCCGTCGCGTGGCACGGGTGGCGGTCGAACGTCGGGACGATCGACGATCAGTATCTCGGGGCGGCGTGGTGCGGCGGGCTGGTGGCGGCGGTGGCGCTGGCGCAAGCGTGCCGTGATGAGCGGGTGCGCCTGGGCGTGGGGGCGTGCCTGCTCGGGGTGATCGCGGGGCTGTGCCTGAAGGGGCTTGTGCAGCTGGGGGTCGAGCACCCGGCGATGGTCGAGGAGTTCCGGCGGAACAAGGAGGCGATCTTCGCGGCCCACAGGTGGGCGGCGGACTCGCCGATGGCGCGGTCGTTCGAGCGGCGCGTGATGCAGGCGGAGCCGACGGCGTGGTTTGCGCTGGCGAACGTGTTCGGGTCGCTCGCGGCGGCCGGGGCGGTGGCGCTCGGGGCGCTGGCGCTCGAGTGCCTGCGGCGGAACGCGCGATCGATGGCGGCGTGGGTCGGTGGCGCGGCGGGCTTCTGCGGGCTGATGGGCGTGCTGTCGGGATCGAAGGGGTCGCTCGTGGTGCTGGCGCTGGGGATCGGGGTGACGGGGCTGGTGCTGGCGAGGAAGAAGTGCCCCAAGCCGCCGATGCTCGCGGCGGTGGTGCTCGCGTGCATCGCGGCGCCGATCGGGGCGGTGATCGCGCGGTCGGCGGTGGGGGAACGCATCGGCGAACTGAGCCTGCTGTTCCGCGGGATGTACTGGGCCGGCGCGGCGCGGATGATCGCGGACCAGCCGTTCGTGGGGGTCGGGCCGGGGGGATTCCAGAGCGCGTTCATGCTGTACAAGCCGGCCCTGTGCCCGGAGGATGTGCGCAGCGCTCACAACCTGTTCATCGACTGGACGGCGACGCTCGGACTCGCCGGGTTCGCGGCGAGCATGCTCGTCGTGGCGTGGACGGTTCGGGCGATCGTGGGCGCGCACGACGACCGTGACCGGCCGGCGCCCGAGATCGGACCGCTCCGCCCGCCGCTCCGGTTGGCGCTAGGCGTGGGGGCGGCGTGCACGGTGCTCACGGCGTGGCTGGAGATGCATGCGTCGTCGGCGTTGGACGCGGGTGTGCGGGTGATGCTGCTGGGCGGCTGGGCGCTGGTCGCGTGGGTGGTCATCCGGGCCGGGCGCATCGGGCCGATCCGGCCGGCGCTGGCGCTGGGGAGCCTGACGCTCATCGTGCAGTCGCAGGTCGAGGTCACGGCAACGTGGCCGACGAGCGCTCCGTTGGCGCTCGCGCTGCTGGGGGCCGCGGCGCCGTCGGAGATCGCGTGGGGAGCGCCGCCGCCGCACCGGGGGGAACGGGTCGCGGCGGCGCTGGCGCCGGTGCTGCTGGTGCTTGCGAGTGTGGCGCTGCTGGTCCGGGGCGTGATGCCGGCGTTGCGGTGGGAGCACGAGCTGGGCGAGGCGGCGGACCTGGTCGCGCCGCTGGCGGAGCTGCGGGGGGTGCCTGCTCAGGAGCAACCCGCGGTGCTCAGTGCGGCGCTGCGGCGCCAGGTGCCGCCGGACGCGGCGTCGGTCGAGGCGGCCCGCGACGAGCTCTCGCGCGTCCGAACGACGGCGGCGGCGGAGTCCCTGGAACGGGCGTGGACGCACCAGCCGGGCGACTGGCGCACGGGGCGTGAACTCAGCCGTCTGCTCACGGCGCTGTCGATGCTCCGCGGGGCGGACCCCGGCCTCGCGGCCCGGGCGACCGGGGTGGCAGAGCGAGCGGCGTCGCTGCCGACGCGTCGATCGGGGGCCGCGGTGTGGGCGGCGACGGTGTGGCAGTCGATCCCGGCCCCTGATCGGATGAAGGCCGACGCATGGCTGCTCGAAGCCCGCGAACGCGACCCGTACAACCCGTCGCTGGCGTACCAACTCGCGCAGCTCGCGGCGGACACGGGACGCCCGGACGCGGCCCGTGAGCGGGCTCGCGAGGCGTTGCGATTACAGGACCAGGCCCGGCTCGACCCGGTGGGACGCGGACTCAGCGATTCCCAGCTCGCGCGGCTGCGCGGCTGGGCCGGCGTTCCTTGAATGACCCACCTAGCAGCCTAATATTGGTCCCGATTGGCCCATCGATAGCGCCGGAGAAGGCGCTGCACGAGGGCTCGGGGGTGCCCCAGGACAGCCGCGATGGTGCGGCCGCCGACCGCGATCGGTCAGCGCCGGGGTTCGCCTGCTCGTTCGATTCGACCGCCCGCCCACGCTTTCACTCACGCCAAGGACGCTCGACCATGCCCGCCGACCTCAGTCATATCCGAAACATCGGCATCTGCGCCCACATCAACCCGTGAAAGACGACCGTCTCCGACCGGGTGCCGTACTACACCGGCAAGAACTACAAGATGGGCGAGGTCCACGAGGGCACCGCGACCATGGACTTCCTGCAGGAAGAGCAGGAGCGCGGCATCACGATCCAGTCGGCCGCGACGACCTGCCCGTGGGAATACAAGGGCAAAGAGTACAAGATCAATCTGATCGACACCCCCGGCCACGTCGACTTCACGATCGAAGTCGAGCGGTCGCTGCGCGTGCTTGACGGCGCGGTCGCGGTGTTCGACGGCAAGGAAGGCGTCGAGGCGCAGTCCGAGACGGTGTGGCGTCAGGCCGACCGCTATCGCGTGCCCCGCCTGTGCTTCGTCAACAAGATGGACAAGCTCGGCGCGAGCTTCGACTTCAGCTTCGCGACCATCCGCAGCCGCCTGGGCGCGAACGCGATCGCCATCCAGTATCCCCTGGGCGTCGGCAACGAGCACAAGGGCATCATCGACCTCATCACGATGCGGGCCTTCGTCTTCGAGGGCGACAAGGGCGAGACCGTCACGGAGATGGACATCCCCGAGGAGTTCCAGGAGACGGCCAAGAAGTGGCGCCACGACATGGTCGAGAAGGCCGCCGAGCTCGACGACCACGCGATGGAGAAGTACCTCACCGACGAGAACTCCCTGACGCAGGAGGAGATCAAGGCGGCGCTGCGCAAGGGCGTGGTGAACCGCACGGCCAACCTCGTGCTGTGCGGGGCCGCGCTGCGGAACATCGGCATCCAGGCGATGCTCAACGCGGTCATCGAGTTCCTCCCCGCCCCCACCGACCGCGTGAACGTCGAGGGCACGGATCCGCTCGACAAGGAAACCAAGCTCGAGCGCCCGCACGACCCGAACGCGCCGTTCTCGGCGCTGGTGTTCAAGGTCGTCAGCGACCAGCACGGCGACCTCACGTACATGCGGATCTACTCGGGCAAGCTCCTCAAGGGCACGCGCGTGCTGAACCCCGTGAACGGCGAGAAGGAGAACGCGAGCCGCATCTTCGAGATGCACGCGAACAACCGCACCCCGCTCGACGAGGCGGTCGCCGGCAACATCGTCGCCGTCGTCGGCATCAAGCGCAGCTTCACGGGTGACACGCTGTGCGACCCGGACAACCCCATCGTCCTGGAGCGCATGACGTTCCCCGAGCCGGTCATCAGCATGTCGATCGAGCCCAAGACCACCGACGACAAGCGCCGCCTGAGCGAGGCCCTGGGCGTCATCCGTCGCGAGGACCCGAGCTTCCGCTCGCACTACGACGAAGAAACCGGCCAGACCATCATCAGCGGCATGGGCGAGCTGCACCTCGAGATCATCAAGAACAAGCTCGTGCGTGACATGAAGATCGGCGTCGACGTCGGCAAGCCCCGCGTCAGCTACCGCGAGACGATCACCCGCAAGGCCGAGTACGTCCGCGGCAAGTTCGTCAAGCAGACGGGCGGTCGCGGTCAGTTCGGCGACATCACCATCACGCTCGAGCCGTACACCGCCGAGCGGGCCGCGGCCGACGAGCTCGACTTTGAAGAGAGCTGCGCCTTCGAGAACAAGGTCGTCGGCGGCTCGGTCCCGAAGGAGTACATCCCCTCGGCCGAGTACGGCATCCGCCAGGCCGCGCTCGCGGGCCCCTACGCGGGCTACCAGCTCATCAACATCAAGGTGACGCTGGTGGACGGGTCGTACCACCCGGTCGACTCGTCGCAGATCGCGTTCGAGCAGGCCGGACGTCTCGCCCTTCAGGAAGCCGTCAAGCAGGCGGGCCCCGCGCTGCTCGAGCCGATCATGAAGGTCGTTGTTACGGTCCCCAACGACTACCTCGGCAACGTCACCGGCGACATCTCCTCCCGCCGCGGGATGATCATCGACACCGATGACCGCGGCGTCGTGAAGCTCGTCACCGCGGAAATCCCCCTCTCGGAGCTGTTCGGTTACACCACGAGCCTCCGCGGCATGAGCCAGGGGCGTGCGAGCAACA
Organism: uncultured Phycisphaeraceae bacterium; assembly: GCA_964564695.1. Lineage (GTDB taxonomy): Bacteria > Planctomycetota > Phycisphaerae > Phycisphaerales > UBA1924 > CAZMCC01. The sequence continues at coordinate 23,946 of CAZMCC010000047.1, forward strand.
CGATGGAGTTCCTCGAGTACCGCCAGATGCCGGCGAGCATGGTCAAGGCCGTGATCGAGGGCAAGGGCAACGCCTGATCGGGAGATGAAGAGCCCGGCGGACAGAGCTCCGCCGGGGCACCCGAGCCATCACAACCGCTACATCCCGCGGCCCCGACCATCACCGGTCGGGGCCGCGTCGTTTTTGCCTCGGGGGGAATCGCCCCCCGCGCGGTCTTGCCCGATTCCCTTGCGGAAACGCGTCTTCGCGAATACCTTACACGCCGGCCGAGCCGCAACCGAAATCGGACCCCGAGGTTCCCATGCCCAACCGTTACAAGACCATCCTCCTCTTCGGCGCCCCCGGCGCCGGCAAGGGCACCCAGGGCAAGGTCCTCGGGCACGTCCCCGGGTTCTTCCATCTCTCCTGCGGCGAGGTCTTCCGCACGCTCGACACCACGAGCGAGCTGGGGCGCATCTTCGTCGAGTACTCGTCCAAGGGGCTCCTTGTGCCCGACGAGCACACCGTGAAGATGTGGCACAAGAACATGGAGGCGCGGACGATCCTGTCTGAGTACAAGCCGCAGGCGGACCTGCTCGTGCTCGACGGCATCCCGCGCAACGCCAACCAGGCCAACCTGCTCGACAAGCACCTGAACGTGCTGATGATCATCCACCTGACGTGCCCGGACAAGGAGGCGATGTTCGTGCGCCTCCGCAGGCGGGCGCTGAAAGAGAACCGCGTCGACGACGCGAAGGAAGACGTGATCCGCAAGCGCTGGGACGTGTACGAGCGCGAGACCTATCCGGTGCTCGAGCACTACCCCAGGAACATCATCCACGAGGTGGATGCGACGGGGTCGCCGGCGCACGTGCTGGGGAAGATCCTGCAGCACGTGGGGCCGTTGCAGGATCAGCACTTCAAGGCGTAGGAAGGGACCAGGGGTCAGGGACTAGGGACTAGGGATTAGGGGAAGAGGCACGCGTGCGGGCGGTGCTGGCTGTCATCTTGGTGCTGATTGTCGCGCTGAGCGTCGGCGGCTTTGTGCTGCTGCCCGCGGGGGCGGCGGCCATGTTCAGCGTGAGCCTGTGCATCGCGGCGTTCTTCGGAGGGCTGCCGGTGTGGGCGGGGCATCGGACGCGCCAGCGGGCGATGCGCGAGGCGGGGATGGGTGAAGGCGATGACGTGCGCGAGGTGAGGGTGGAGCGCTGAGCGCGTGGGCGCGGGTGCCACTACCGACGGCGTTGCGTCGGTAGTGCCGAGGGGCCCTTGCACTACCGGCCCAAAGCGGCCGGTAGTGGCACCCATCACGTCACTTCAATTCCTTGATGTAGATGTTCCCCCATTGGATCGGCGACCCGTGCGCCTGCAGCGCGATCGGGCCTTCGGCCGCCACACCCGGCAGCTTCGCGTCCTTGAGGACGGTCTTGGCGTTGAGCTCGACGGTGAGCAGGTCACCCTTCATCGTGATGACGAAGCGGTTCCACTGGCCGATGGGGGCGTCGGCGACTTCCTTGGGAGTCACGCCGGCCTTGATCTCAGGGGGCATGGCGTCGTCGGTGCGATAGCCGTAGACCTCGCCCGAGCCGATGGGCCAGCACCAGGCGTTGACCTGGCTCTTGCTGGAGCCGCGGAGATAAATGCCCGAGTCGCCGGCGTCGAGGACTTCGACCATCTCGTCCTTGCCGTCGAGGCCCTTCTTGTAGAGCCCGGTCGGGAGGATGATCGGGCGCTGGGTCTTCGCCCCCGCGGCGGTCCAGCGCCAGTCGCACACGAGCACGAAGTCCTTGTAGCTCTTCTCGCTCCAGAGGTCGCCGTTCTCGGGGCCGACGCCGTCGAAGGTGATGGTCCAGTCGTCGACGAGCCAGTGGCCCTTGTGGGCGTCGGTGTGCTTCCAGCCGGCGAAGTCGACGCCGGTAAAGAGCGGAACGAAGCCCTCGGCGGGCTTGGCGGAGGGCGTCGCGACGTTGCCGCTCGAGGGGAGTTCCTTGACGCGGATGCCACGGAACTCGACGGGCGAGCCCTCGGACTCGAGGCAGATGTACCCGACGCGCGGGCTGGCGGCCTTGCCCTTGGTGACCACCTTGCCGTTGACGGCGAGTGAGATGTCGCCGTTGTTGCACTCGAGGCGGTAGTGGTTCCACTCGGGGGCGGTGCGCATGCGCCGCTCGGTGGGGAAGGCGCGGTTCCCGTTGCCGCGGGGGTTCTCCGGCGTCATCGTGGCGCCGTGGATGGGGAAGATGTCGCCGTCGGAGGTGTACCACTCGCCCTCGGCGCCGTCCATGACCTGGACCTCGACGGCCCGCGTGAACGGCTGCCCCCGCGCGGTCAGCGCGTCGGACCACACGAAGAGGCCGGCGTTGCCGCCGCTCTCGAGATGGCGCCACTCGACCTCGAGGATGAAGTTCTCGTACATCTTGTCGGTGCGGAGCAGGCCGGTGGGGTGGCCGGTGCAGGCGATGACGGGCTCGTCGATCGAACCGTCGCTCGCGGGCTTGACGGACCACGTCGACGGGGCGGTGTTGATGTTCGCCCAGCCGGCGAGGTCCTTGCCGTTGAAGAGGTCGACGAAGCCGGCGTCCTTGGTGCGGAAGCCCTTCACGTCGCTCATCGCGGTCGTGTACGCGCCCCAGGCCCAATCGTCGGAGCGGAAGGGGCCGAGCGGCAGTCCGTTCTTGTTCCACACCGTGGCCTGCGGCGCCTGGTCCCACGCGTAGCGGACCGCGACCGCATTGGTCACGCCCGGCGCGGTGACGATGATCCGGGTGCCGTCGATCCGACCGGTCGCCGCGACGAACCGCTTGTCCTCGCCCGCGAGCACGAACCCGGTGATGACTTCCACGGGCTTCTCTCCCCAGCCCGACACGAGCCCGTTCCCGCAACGGTCGATCGTGACCACCGCCGACCCGCCCTCGAAGCTCGCGCTGCTGAACTTCGGGCTCTGCCCCTGGACGTGCGTCCCGCCGTAGACACTGCCCATCGCCCACCCCGCGAGCCGCTGGCCGACGGCCCACTTGTTGCGCGGGTGGATGTCGGCGGGGTCGCCGACGTCGAGCGTGACGACCATGCCGGTCCGCTGGATCGCGCTCGCCTCGGACTGCGCTTCGCGCAGGCGTGCGACGAGGTCGGGAGTCCGGGTCCGGTTGGCGACCGACGCGTAGCGCGTGTACTCGAACGGCGCGATCTGCACGAACCCGAACGGCAGGTCCGACCGCATGAACCAGCGACGCCAGTCCGCGATCATCGCCTTGAAGAGGGCCTCGTAGTTGTCGGCGTCGCCGACGTTCGACTCGCCCTGGTACCAGATCACGCCGGCGATGCTGAGCGGGGACAGCGGGGCGATCATGGCGTTGAAGAGGGCCGTCGGGGAGCCGGGGCCGATGTTCGGGGCCTGGCCCATTTCGGGCCAGTCGGCCTTGGCCGCGCCCGCGCGCTGTTTCCATCCGCCCGCGAGACTCACCGGTTTCTCTCCGCCGGCCCCCCCCACCCATGACAGCTTCATCTGATCGGCCTTGCCGCCGAACCCGCCGAGACCGCCGGTGTCGAGCACGCGGACGGCGACGACGTTCTTCCCGGCCTTGAGCACGCCCTCGGGGATCGTGTACTTGCGGGCGACGCTCCACTGGTTGTCGGCGCGGGTGCCGCCGACGAGTATGCCGTTGACCCATGCCTCGTCACGGTCGTCGACGGGACCGAGCTCGAGCACGCCCTCCTTGCCCGCGGCGGACGCGGGCAGCTCGACGGTGCGACGCTCATACACCACGCCATCGAACTGGGCGAGGTCGCCCGCGAAGCTCGCGGGCATCTGCACCTCGGGCCACGTGCTGTCGTCGAAGTCGGGCTTCATCCAGCCGCCGGGGGCGGCGCCCTGGAGGCGGTCGAGGCCGTTCCACCAGTTCGCCTCCATGTCGCCCGTGAGCGACACGCGCGTGGTGGGATCGCGGAGGATGGCCTGCTGGCGGAGCTTGCCCTCGTACTGCTTGAACGGCGTCAGCCCCTCCTCGGACATCCACGCCTCGACCGGCGTGCCGCCCCAGTCGGCCTGCACGACGCCGACGGGAACGCCCAGCTTCTCGCTCAGGTCGCGCGCGAAGTTGAACGCGACAGCACTGAACCCGCTCGCGGTCGCCGCCGAGCTCGCGACCCACTTGCCCCCCACCTCGGCCCGAACGCCGAGGCTGAAGGCGTTCTCCACCTGGAAGAAGCGCACCTTGCCCCCCCCCGCGCCGATCTTGTCGGCCTCGGCCAGAGCCCGCTCGGGCTCGGCGGACGCGGCGATCGACCACTCCATGTTCGACTGGCCGCTGGCGAGCCACACCTCGCCGATGAGCACATCGCTGATCGTGACGGTGTTGTCGCCCTTCACCGTGATGGTGACGGGGGAGGGCGCGTCCTTGGCCGCGGGGGTCCTGACCTGGACGCCCCACCAGCCGCTGTTGTTGGTCATGGCCTCGCCGGTCGCTTCGCCGATGTCGGCGCCGTTCTCGACGAGCTTCCAGCTGCCGGTCACGATGACGCGCTCGCCGGGGCGGGCGTAGCCCCAGAGGTACGCCTCGGTGCTCTGCTGGAGCACCATGCCGGTGGAGAAGTGCGGGGCGGGCTGGACGTCGGCGCTTGCCAGCGCGGACAGACCGAGGCACGCGCACACCGAGGAAATCACGGAGATTGTCTTCACGCCGTCGCTCCTGCCCACCCGAGGGGCAGTCTACCGGCGGGAGGAGGGCTGTGCCGGACGATCGGGGCGTGGGGGGTGAGGTCCATTGTCGAGTCGGCGGCGTCCCGCGCCCCCACGTCTACCGGGAGCTTGCGCTCCCGGCTCGTTCAATCCCCCCTTGCCGCCATACGCTCCACCCTCGATGACTTCCGTCTCCCCCACCGCCCACACCCCCGCCCCGGCGCCCCCGCCCCTGCTGAGCGTCTCGAACCTCCAGACGTACTTCCCGATCAAACGCGGGCTGCTGCAGCGCACCGTCGACCACGTCCGCGCGGTCGATCACGTCTCCTTCCACATCCACCGCGGCGAGACCCTCGGCCTCGTCGGCGAATCCGGCTGCGGCAAGACCACGGTCGGGCGCACGATCCTCCGCCTCATCCCGGCCACCGGCGGCACCGTCACCTTCGACAACAAGGACGTCTACGCGGCGTCCGGGGCCACGCTCAAGTCCCTCCGGCGCGACATGCAGATCGTGTTCCAGGACCCCGGCGGCTCGCTCAACCCCCGCATGCGCGTGGCCGCGATCATCGGCGAGCCGCTCGTGGTCCACGGGCTGTGCAAGCCGGGG
>CAZMCC010000048.1:0-28806 GCA_964564695.1 uncultured Phycisphaeraceae bacterium
GCTCGCGATCCCCGGAGTCACGATGTGAGTCACGGACTTACGCAGCGCTCAGTAACCGCGACTGGATCATCGTCTATCAAGCTGATCGTGCCATCCTTGTGTATACGTCCATCGCTGATTGGAACAACGACGGTCTTTTGAACTCGACCGACGTCTCGGACTTCATTAACGACTGGTTTGCCGACCAGGCCACGGGCGGTCTCCTGACCGACTTCAACGGCGATGGAGTGTCCAACTCGGCCGACGTCTCCTGCTACATCAACCTCTGGCTCGCGGATCAGTAGCCCTGAGCCGCGGGCCGGCCCGGGGCACGACCATGCTGCTGGCGCACTGTCTACCGCGTCAAGCGGGTGTTCACCTCCACCGCCGACTGGAACAACGACGGCCTCGACAACTCCACCGACGTCGGCGAGTTCATCAACCAGTGGTTCGTGGACGCAACATGAGGCGGGACCGGCCGTGCATCCCAACAGAAGCCTCCTGCCCTCCCTCCACGGTGGCAGGTTGGGTAACAACGACCTGAAAACGCCTTAAGGGGCTGGATTCGGGGAACGCTTTCGGGGACACTCCTCACTGAGGAGAGACCCCAAATGACCACGCTGACGAAGCCCACCCGCCCCCGGTACGTCCATGAGACCCCCATCTTTGAAGCACTCGACGAACGCCTGTGCATGGCGGTCGTGGTATGGGACGGCGGGCCGACCGGCAACGGCGTCAACTGGCACGACGCGGTGAACTGGGCCGGGGATGTGCTGCCGGGGGCCGCGGACGATGCGCAGCTCGGAGCGACGGGCGCCAGCCCGGTGATTGCGCTGAGCACGACTGTGGGCATCAACAGCGTGACCAGCACCCGGAGCCTGACGCTGTCGGGGACGCTCACGCTCGCGGCGGCGTCGAGCTTCGCGGCGGGGACGACGTTCACGGAGTCGAGCGGGACGCTCGGCGGGGCGGGCGACCTGACCATCAACGGCGGCGCGTCATGGACCGGCGGCGAAATGACCGGCACCGGCCGAACCGTCGTCGGGGCCGCCGCCACACTCGCCATCAACGGCACGACGAAGTTCCTGTCGCGAACAGTCGAGGTCGACGGCACGGCCTCTTGGACCGCCGGCAGCATCTTCTTCTCCGATGGCGCCATCCAGAACGACGGCTCGTTCACCGTGAGCGCCGCGGTCACCGCGAACTTCAATGGCGGCACCGACGCGTTCACCAACAACGGCACGTTCACCAAGAGCGGCGCGGTCACCTCGTTCTTCAACGCCGGCGTCGCGTTCTTCAACACCGGAACCCTCAATGTCAACGCCGGGACGCTCGAGCTCAACGGCGGCGGGACCAGCCCCGGGAACGCGAGCATCGCCGCCACTGCGATCCTCAGCCTCAGCGGCGCTCACAGCGTCAGCGGCGCCGTCACGGCGGCGGGCGCTCTGCGGATCGCGAACGGCACGACCACGTTCTCCGCGACGCTCACCGGGGCCGGGGCGCTGCAGGTCACCGGCGGCACGATCGTGCTCAATTCGGCCGTGAACTTCGCCGGGATGCTGGAGCTCTCCAGCGGCAGCCTCGATGGAACGGCGGACGCGATGTTCCAGGGAGCGTCGTCATGGACCGGCGGCGAAATGACCGGCACCGGCCGAACCGTCGTCGGGGCCGCCGCCACACTCGCCATCAACGGCACGACGAAGTTCCTGTCGCGAACAGTCGAGGTCGACGGCACGGCCTCTTGGACCGCCGGCAGCATCTTCTTCTCCGATGGCGCCATCCAGAACGACGGCTCGTTCACCGTGAGCGCCGCGGTCACCGCGAACTTCAATGGCGGCACCGACGCGTTCACCAACAACGGCACGTTCACCAAGAGCGGCGCGGTCACCTCGTTCTTCAACGCCGGCGTCGCGTTCTTCAACACCGGAACCCTCAATGTCAACGCCGGGACGCTCGAGCTCAACGGCGGCGGGACCAGCCCCGGGAACGCGAGCATCGCCGCCACTGCGATCCTCAGCCTCAGCGGCGCTCACAGCGTCAGCGGCGCCGTCACGGCGGCGGGCGCTCTGCGGATCGCGAACGGCACGACCACGTTCTCCGCGACGCTCACCGGGGCCGGGGCGCTGCAGGTCACCGGCGGCACGATCGTGCTCAATTCGGCCGTGAACTTCGCCGGGATGCTGGAGCTCTCCAGCGGCAGCCTCGATGGAACGGCGGACGCGATGTTCCAGGGAGCGTCGTCATGGACCGGCGGCACGATGGAGGGCTCCGGCCGAACGGTCATCGCAGCCACCGGCACGCTCGCTATGTCGGGCACCACCAAGTTCCTGTCGCGGACGCTCGAGATCGACGGCGCCGCCACCTGGACCGTCGGCAACATCTTCTTCTCCGACGGCGCCATCCAGAACGACGGCCCGTTCGCCGTGAGCGCCGCGGTCACCGGGGCCTTCAGCGGCGGCACGAACAGCTTCATCAACAACGGAACGTTTACCAAGAGCGGCGCCACCATCACCTCGCTCACCTCCATCCCCTTCTCGAACTTCGGAACGCTCAACCTCGTGCAGGGCACGCTGGGGACCGGGAACTTTGTAAATGACAGCGCCCTCGTGCTGGGCGCGGAAACGCTCCTCACCATCAACGGCACGTTCACACAGACTGCGGCCGGCAGCATCACCACCGAGTTCGCCGGCCCGACCCCGGCCCAGTACGGCCGGATCGTCGCCGCCGGCGTCGCGACCATCGACGGCACGCTCGCCGCCACTCTCGTGGGCGGCTACTCGCCCGTGCTCTTCGACCGCTTCGACGTCGTCACCGGCTCGAGCCTCGTCGGCCAGTTCGCAAGCGTGAAGCTCCCCGCCGAGAGCGCGGCCACACGCAAGTGGATCACCGTCTACCACGACGACCGCGTCGAGCTCGTGTACACGTCGATCGCCGACTGGAACAACGACGGCCTCGTCAACTCCACCGACGTCGGCGAGTTCATCAACGACTGGTTCGAGGATCAGGTGTTCGGCACGCTCATCACCGACTTCGACGGCAACGGCATCTCCAACTCCACCGACGTCGGCGAGTTCATCAACCTCTGGTTCGCGGACATGTCGTAGTCGCCGAACAGGCCGCCACGCCCCCCCCCAACGCACCCCCCAATTCCCCCCGCGCATCGGCGCATCCCTGGTGCCGCAGCGCCTCGGGGCTTTTCGCGTCCGTGAAGGCGTTGCGAATGATTCTCAGTCAGCCTACTCTGATTGCTGATACCGAAGTCCACTTGCCCGGCGCCCCGGCGCCCGCGGCGATTCACGGAGGGACACCCGCGTGGTGAGCTCGGCTGGTTCATGTTGCGGTGGACATCCCCACGATCCCCACGACTCCAACAGCTCCGAACGCGCTTCCGCTCCCCACCCCCATCGGGTGGATGGGGGTGAGCCGACGCGGGTGCCGTTGAGCCAGCTTCGCAGCGGCGACTGCGGGACGGTCTGCGAGTGTGAGCTCGAGGGGCACGACGGGGCCCTGCTGCGGGCGATGGGGCTGTGTCCCAATGCCCGCGTGCGCCTGTGCCGCGCGGGCGGGCGGATGATCGTGGCGGTTGGGGGGATCGGGGCCGAGGGCGGTCGCGGGGGCGAGTCGCGGATCGGGCTGGCGCGGGAGCTGGCGGACCGGATCATGGTCGCGCCGGCGCGGTGATGTTGACAACGGGGCGGCGAGCGGGCGGGTGAGGGGGGCAAGGACATCAGCGGTGACGAGCGCGCCCGTGTCGGCGAACGACGGTTCCCAGACTCTCGAAGTCGGCGTGGCGCGGGTTGCGCTGCTGGGTAACCCCAACACGGGGAAGACCACGCTCTTCAACCGGCTCACGGGGCTCCGCCACAAGACATCGAACTTTCCGGGGACAACGGTCGAAGCGCGAACGGGGCGGGTGCGCCTGGGCGACGCCGGGGGCGACACCGAGGTTGTCGACCTGCCCGGGATCTATTCGCTCGAGCTCGACCAGCAGGAAGCGCAGATCTGCCGCGACGTGCTCGCGGGGGTGCTGGCGCCGCGCGGTGAAGAGGTCGGAACGCCCGACGCGGCCTGCGTGGTGGCGGACGCGACGAACCTGGGGCGGAACCTGCTGCTCGTGGGCGAAGTGCTGCGGCGCCGAGTCCCGACGGTGATCGCGGTGAACATGATCGACCTCGCCCGCAAGGGCGGGATGGCGGTCGACGCGCCGGCCCTCGCACGCGAGATCGGCTGTCGCGTCGTGCTCGTGTGCGCACGCTCGGGCGAGGGGCTCGACGAGCTGCGCGCCGCGCTCGCCGCGGCCCTCGTCCCGACTGAGACGCCCCCGGGCAGCGAACAGGGACTGCGGGCCTGGGCGGAGAAGGTGCACGCCGCGTCGATGCGGACGACCGACGGCGCCGGGCGCGGAGAGCGCGTGTCGAAAACCGACTCCGCCGACCGCGTGCTGACGCACCCGGCGCTCGGCCTTCTCTCGTTCGGCGCGGTGATGGCCGTGCTGTTCTACGCGATCTTCTCGCTCGCGACGATCCCGATGGACCTCATCGAGGGCGCGTTCGGCTGGCTGAGCGGGCTTGTGACCAGGAACATGCCGGCGGGGATCCTGCAGGACTTCCTCGCCAACGGCGTGATCGCGGGGATCGGGGCGACGGTGGTGTTCCTGCCGCAGATCTGCCTGTTGTTCTTCCTGATCAGCCTGCTGGAGGACACGGGGTACCTGGCGCGGGCGGCGCTGCTGATGGACCGGCTGCTGAGGCCGTTCGGGCTCCCCGGGCACAGCTTCGTGCCGTTGCTCTCGAGCCACGCGTGCGCGCTGCCGGGGATCATGGCGTGCCGGACGATTCCGGACCGGCGTGAGCGCCTGGCGACCATCCTGATCGCGCCGTTCATGTCGTGCTCGGCGCGGATCCCCGTGTATGTGCTGCTGATCGGCATCCTGTTCCCGGCGAGCCCGGCCATGGGGTCGCTCGCGTTCATCGGCTGCTACGTGCTCGGCATGTTCGCGGCCATGTTCACGGCCATCCTGCTGCGGACGACCATTCTCAAGGGTCGCACGCGCCCGCTCGCGATCGAATTGCCCACGTACAAGTGGCCGAGCGTGCGAACGGCCTTGATGACGACGTGGGACCGCGGCCTGGTGTTCATCAAGAACGCGGGCACCGTGATCCTGGCGATCTGCATCGTGCTGTGGTGGTTGGGGGCGTATCCGAAGGTCGAGCCGCCGGCAGAAGCGACGCGCCTGGCGCAGGTGGCGGCGGACGTGCGTGCGGGCGGCGACAAGGACGTCGAGCTGCCGGAATCGGTGGCGGAGACCATCGCGAGTCGGGACGCCGGTACGTCGGTGAACCCCTCAACGCTCGACGCCTCGGGGCGTGAGGTGCTGGCGGTTCAGGTCGACGAGCTCGCGAGCGAGACCGAGGCCCGGCACGCGGCGGCGCAGTCGTACATGGGGCGGATCGGACGGAGCGTGCAGCCGGCGTTCGCGCCGATGGGGCTCGACTGGCAGCTCACGATCGGCGTGATGACGAGCTTCGCGGCCCGCGAGGTGTTCGCGACCACGATGGGCGTCGTGATCGCCGGCAAGGACGGCGCCGAGGACGAGGGCGTGCTTGAGCGGATCGCCACCGCGACGCGCGACGACGGCGTCACGCCGGTGTTCACAACGTCGGTGGCGTGGGCCGTGCTCGTGTTCTACGTGCTCGCGATGCAGTGCCTGCCGACGCTCGCGGTCACGTACCGCGAGAGCGGGCACGTGAAGTGGGCGTTGCTGCAGCTCGCGTGGATGAGCGTGGTGGCGTACGCCGCGGCGGTAATCGTGCACCAGGTGCTCCGCGCAACGGGTGTTGCGTGACCCCCGCACTCTCGCTCCAGGGAACGACGTTCCCCGTTCACGACTGGCAATTCTGGGTGACGACGGGGATCGCGCTGGCGGCGGCGATCTATCTCGCGTCGAAGCTGCTGCCGGTGCCGTGGCTGAGTGCGAGGCGCAAGAAGAAGCGGATGCGGACGAAGGCGACGCTCACGATCGGGGGGAAGGCGGTTCGATAAGAGCCCGAAGCGGCAGCGACGGGCCACGGGGGCGCAGGTTTCGGTCAGACGAAGGACAGACGGTTGTCGCCGTGGCCGGGCGCTATCGCTTCCGGCTCTTATAGCGCCAGATCATCCGCAACCTGCTCGTGCACCACCAGATCCGCGTACGTCTCGCGCCGCCGGATCACCGTCGCTCGAGCCCCGTCGATGAGCACCTCCGCCGGCAGCGGGTGGGAGTTGTAGCGGTTCGCCATCGACATGCCGTAAGCGCCCGCGCCGAACACCGTCAGCAGGTCTCCCCGAGTCACGTGCGGCAAGTCCCGGTCCTTGGCGAGGAAGTCGCCCGACTCGCAGATCGGACCGACGACGTCACAGACCTCGAGGCCGGGGAGGCTGGGATGCTCCTCGCGCCGAGTCGGTACGTGCTGTTCGGCGACGGCCGCCGGCCAGATGAAGTGGAACGAACCGTACAGGGAAGGCCGGATGAGCGTGTGCATGCCCGCGTCGCACACGACGAACTTCTTGGGGCCGGATTCCTTGGTGTACAGCACGCGGGTGAGCAGCACGCCCGCGTTGGCCGCGATCGTGCGCCCGGGCTCGAAGATGATCTTCAGCTTGCCGCCCCCCTTCCCGGCCACGCGGTCGCGCAGCATCGGCACGATCGCCGCCGCGTAGTCCGACGCCGGGAGCGCGGCCCCCGTCTGGTAGTCGGCCGCGAACCCGCCGCCGAGGTTCAGCGTCGACACCGTGAACCCCTCCTTCGCGAGCTCGTCGATGAGCGCGAGGGCTTTGGTGAGGGCCTCGACATACGGCTGGGTGTCGTACACCGGCGAACCGATGTGCAGATGCAGGCCGGTGAGCCGCAGGTGCTTGTCGTGGCCGAATCTCCGGAAGAAGGCCCGGGCCCGGTCGAGGTCCACGCCGAACTTGTTCTCTTTCTTGCCCGTGGTCGTGTAGACGTGGGTCTTGGGGTCGACGTCGGGGTTGATCCGCAGGCACGCCTCGGCGGACGTGTGCAGCGAGCGGGCGATGCCGGCGATGTTCTGGAACTCGGTCTCGGACTCGATGTTGAAGAGCCCGATCCGCTCGTGCCCGGAGCCGCCGAAGGCATGCCCGCTTCCCGGCCCGCCCCCCCACGACCCCAGAGCGTCGATGATCTCCTCGTCGGTCTTGCCGACGCCGGCGTAGACGACCTTGGCGGGGTCGACGCCCGCGAGGCGGGAACGGTGGAGTTCGCCCCCGGACACGACGTCGAGGCCGCAGCCCAGGGACACCAGAAGCTTGAGAATCGCGAGGTTCGAGCAGCTTTTGACGCTGAAGCAGATGGTCGGGCTGAGCTCGCGGAAGGCCGTGGTCAGGCGTTCAACGTGCAGGCGGATGGTCGCGACGGAATACACGTACACGGGGGTGCCGGCCTGGGTGGCGACCTGGGCAAGGTCGACCGATTCGCAGAACAGCCGGCCGTCGTCGTAGCGGAAATGGTCCATGGGGAGCGGAGGATATGGGCGGAGCCCGCTCAGCCGCCGGGTGTGTCGAGCAGACTCTTCAGGCGGGACCCGAGTTCCGGCGGCAGGCCGGGAATCCACGCGGCGTCGACCAACCCAACGTCGATCATGTCGCGGACGTGCGTGCGGTCCTTGTCCCGGAACGCGGTGAGCTTGATCCGCACCAAGGCGTCCAGCGACAGCACCCGATAGATCTCACCCGCGGCGTCCTTGGCGGTTTCGGACGCTGTCACGTCGGGATTGGGCGCCGGCTCGCCCGGGCGAACAAGCTCCCCGGCAAAGACGATGTGCACGGCCTCCCGTGCGGACGCGGTCGGGTGGTCCAGGAAGAGGTCGATTCCCGCCGCCTTGCGGTGAACGAAGCCGACGGCCTCCAGGGCCTTGCGGGCGGCATCAAAGTCGGCGCGACGGATGAGCACGTCGACATCGCGGGTGTTCCGAACGGCGCCGGGATCGACGCGGGAGACCCACAGGGCCACCGCATTCCCCCCCGCCACGGCGTACGGCACCCCCGCCGATTCCAGCGACTTGGCCGCTTTGAGCAACCTCCGGCGCACGGATTCCACGGCGTTCACCATCCGATCCAGCGAAAACGGCCCCAGCGTGGAGCTCATGCCCGAATCGTATCGGGCCGCCGGCCCTCGCGGGAGCAGGGAAACGCACTACCATCGGCCTCTCCGGAGGCCCCGACCGCATGAGCAGCACCCCCACAAGCACAAACACCTGGTTGAGCGTCGCCGAGGCCTTCAAGGCCGAGGTCGGAACGAACGTCACCGTCAAGGGCTGGGTCCGCACCAAGCGCGACTCCAAGGCCGAAGGCGGCCTGTCGTTCGTGAGCGTCCACGATGGGTCGTGCTTCGACCCCATCCAGGCCGTGTGCCTCGGGTCGCTCCCCAACTTCGCCAGCGAGGTCGCCAAGCTCACCACGCACTGCGCCGTCGAGATCGACGGCGTGGTCGTCAAGAACCCCAAAGGCGCCAACGAGATCCAGGTCGACCCCTCGAAGGGGGGCGCCGTACGAGTGGACGGCTGGGTCGAGGACCCGGACCACTACCCGATCCAGCCCAAGCCGCACAGCTTCGAGTACCTCCGCGAGGTCGCCCACCTGCGCGTGCGGACGAACACGTTCGGCGCGGTCTCGCGCGTCCGCCACTGCCTCGCGATGGCGATCCACCGCTTCTTCCACGAGCGCGGGTTCTTCTGGGTCCACACCCCGATCATCACGGCCAGCGACTGCGAAGGCGCCGGCCAGATGTTCCGCGTCAGCACGCTCGACATGGCGAACCCCCCCCACCGCCCCGCGACCGAAGGCGGGGGTGTTGACTACGCGAAGGACTTCTTTGGCAAGGAAGCCCACCTCACCGTGTCGGGCCAGCTCAACGTCGAGACGTCGTGCCTCGCCCTCACGAAGGTGTACACCTTCGGCCCCACCTTCCGCGCCGAGAACAGCAACACGAGCCGGCACCTCGCCGAGTTCTGGATGATCGAGCCCGAGATCGCCTTCGCGGACCTCGCGGCCGACGCGACGCTGGCGGAAGAGCTGCTCAAGTACCTGTTCAAGGCCGTGCTGAGCGAGCGGGCCGACGACATGAAGTTCTTCGAGGAGCGGATCCAGAAGGGCACGATCGCGAACCTGCAGACGATCATCGAGAAGCCGTTCCTCCGCGTGACGTACACCGAGGGCGTGAAGGTGCTGCTCGACGCCATCAAGGGTGGGGGGGGCGGGCAGAAGTTCGAGTACCCGGTCGAATGGGGCAAAGACCTGCAGAGCGAGCACGAGCGGTTCCTCACCGAGACGCACTACAAGCAGCCGGTGATCCTGACGAACTACCCCAAGCAGATCAAGGCGTTCTACATGCGGGTGGACGACGTCGCACCCTCAGGGCCGCACGTGCCCGCGGGGGCCCAGACCGTCAGCGCGATGGACGTGCTCGTCCCCGGCATCGGCGAGATCATCGGCGGCAGCCAGCGCGAAGAGAGACTGGCAAAACTCGACCAGCGGATCGAGGAGATGAAGCTCGACAAGGCCGCGTACTGGTGGTACCGCGACCTGCGCCGCTTCGGCACCGTCCCGCACGCGGGCTTCGGCCTGGGCTTCGAGCGGCTGATCCAGTTCGTGACCGGGATGCAGAACATCCGCGACGTGATCCCGTTCCCGCGGGCGCCGGGGCAGGCGGAGTTCTGAGCGCCATCGCAGCGTTCACGGATCGTCGGAAACAATGGTCACAAAGACGAGTTCCAGGCGAGGCGGATCCTTGAAGAACCCGTCGAAGTGCAGCGTGACACGCAGCTCGGGCGACTCGATCGAGCGGTAGGAACTCTCCATGTATCCGTACCAGGCCGAGTCCGACGCGCGTCGGAGCCATTCGACCGGGTTGTCCGCGAGTTCCGCGATGTGAGCGATGAGTTCTTCCCGCATCGGCCCCGGGAACAGAGCAATCTGCTGACGAGCGACCCGAGACACCCCGATCGCGCGATTCACGTCTGCGAGTCCAGCGTCCGCCAGTACGCGACCGCCTCGTCCCAGGGGATCGTCTTCCCGGCACGAACATCGGCGCGAGCCTGTCGAAGCTGCTCTGGATCAATCCCGCGCCGTCGGCAGGCGCGGTTGTAAAGCTCGTTGAAACACGCCGCGATCGATTCCGGAGAGATCCTGTTGCGTCCCGCATCGTCGGCGCCCAGTTCCTTGCGGGCCTCACGCCACGGCGACTGCCGGTGCGACATCGCTCGCAGCCCGCTCGCCGAGTATCGCCGGTACTGTCGCCAGATCGATTCCAGCAGCAGTTGCTCCTGACGGCTCGCCACGCCGCTGGCGCTCGCTTCATCCTTGCTGATGACCTCTTGCCCGAATCGCTTGAACGCCGGCCGGATCGCCGGCACCACCGGCCCGTGCTTCCACGCCTGGATCTCTTCGTCGAAAAGCGGATGCCCTTCGACCGCCAGCGACCACCCCTGCGCAAAGTACAGCAGCTTGTGCAAATGCATCTGCGTGATCGGCGACGGCTCGCGATCGATCGCCGCGAGGTGAAGCAGATACCGGGCTGCGCTTTCGGCGGTGGTCATCGTTTCA
Organism: uncultured Phycisphaeraceae bacterium; assembly: GCA_964564695.1. Taxonomy (GTDB): domain Bacteria; phylum Planctomycetota; class Phycisphaerae; order Phycisphaerales; family UBA1924; genus CAZMCC01. The sequence continues at coordinate 10,579 of CAZMCC010000048.1, forward strand.
CCCGCTCCCACCCATCCCGAACATCTGCCGAATAGTACCTCGCGACCCGATGGAATGCAAGCAGGAAACAAGTACTGTCGCTTTGCCCCACGCCCCCGTTACGTTTGCCCCATGCGCGCCCTGCTCACCAACATCCTCCCCCTCCTCCTCGCCGCCCTCGCCGGCGTCGCCACCGCTTACCAGCCCGGCGTGAACGCCCGCTTCGCGCAGGTCGTCGACTCGCGCATGCACGCCGGCGTGCTCAGCTTCGCGGTCGGCACGCTCGCGATGCTCGTCATCGCGCTGCTCGTCCGCGCGGGGATCCCCAGCCCCGAGAAGGTAGCCTCGGCCCCGTGGTGGTCGTTCACCGGCGGGCTCCTGGGAACGTTCTTCGTCATCATGGCGATCGTGCTCGTGCCGCGGATCGGCACGCTCAACTACCTCGCGGCCGTCATCGCCGGGCAGCTCATCGCATCCGCCGTGGTCGACCACTTCGGGCACATGGGCCTGGGCGTGCGCGAGATCACGCCGGGCCGGATGCTCGGGATCGCCCTCGTGGTCGCGGGCGTGGCGTGCGTGCGCCTGGGTTAGCCCGCCGCCGGCTTGGCCGCGCCGGCCCGCAGCGCCGCCCGCGCCGTCTTGGCGCCACATTCCGGGCACGTCACCGCCGAGATGCCGCAGTGGTCGCACATGTCGACGACGCACCCCTCGAGGTCGTAGCCGCACGCCGGGCATCGGCCGCGCAGGCGCGTGAGCCCCGCGACATAGACCCAGACCATCACCGAAACGATCGCGAGCACAAACAGCCAGTACGGCACATAGAACCGCAGCCCCTGCTCGTTGTTCCAGAACACCACCGTCCAGATCATGTCGACCGTCGGTGTGTACGGGCCGAGGTACGCCGTCTGCGGGATGTCCTGGATGACGGTCTTCTCGTTCAGCAGACCGACGCCCACCGCGCCGGGCCGGAAGATGAGCAACGGCCCGTGCGCGCTGCGGGCCATGAACCCCAGGTGCGGGCTCACGCAGTAGATCACGAGCACGACGATCAACGCCGGCGTCGCGGTGCGACGCACGAACGCATGCCAGCGGGGTTTGTCCGCACGCCGGGCCATTGGGTAAGGATACCGGCGGCGGGAGGAGGGGCGGGGTCGGAACGTGCTGCATGCCCGAACTGCCGGACGTGACGATCTATGTGGAAGCGCTGCGCCCGCGAATAGTCGGGCGGGTGGTGTCGCGTGTCAGCGTGAAAGGCCCGTTCCTGGTGCGGACCTTCGAGCCGTCGATCGACGAGGTCGAGGGGCGGGTGGTGACGGGGGTCGAGCGGCTGGGGAAACGGATCGTGCTCGCGCTGGAATCGGAGATGTTCCTCGCGATCCACCTCATGATCGCGGGGCGCCTGCTGTGGAAGGCCGCGGGCGCGAAACCGTCGGGGAAGATCGACCTCGCGGCGATCGAGTTCGCGGATCCGCCCGGCGCGATCGCAAACTCCGATCGGCCGCCCCCCGGCACCCTCATTCTCACCGAGGCGAGCACGATGAAGCGGGCCGCGTTGCACGTGCTCGCCTCGCGGGCGGCGCTCACCGAGCTTGCGCCGGTGGGGCTCGACGTGCTCTCGTGCTCAACCGAGGAGTTCGCCGCACGCCTGACGAGCGAGAACCGGACGCTCAAGCGCGCCCTCACGTCGCCCAGGCTCTTCGACGGCATCGGGAACGCATACTCCGACGAGCTGCTGTGGGAGGCGCGGCTGAGCCCGATCAGGCTGACGTCGGCGCTCGTGCCGGATGAGATTGCCCGCCTCCACTCGGCCGCGAAGTCCACCCTCACGCACTGGACCGACGTGCTGCGGCATGACTTCGGCCTCGACGCCGGCGGCCCGGGCCGCTTCCCCGGCCCCGGCCAGATCACCGCCTTCCGCCCCGACTTCGCCGTCCACGGGAAGTTCGGCAAGCCGGGGGGGTGCCCCCGCTGCGGGCACAACGTGGCCCGGATCGTGCGGGCCGAAAGCGAAGTGAACTACTGCCCGACCTGCCAGACCGGGGGAAAAGTCCTCGCCGACCGGCTCCTGAGCCGGCTGCTCAAAGACGACTGGCCCAGCACCGTCGAAGAATGGGAAGCGACCTGACCGACTACCCTCGCGGCATGACTCGACTGCTGCCCGTTCGTTCCCTCCACGTGCACGCGGCGATGCTCGCGCTCGTCACCTGCGGCGCCCCGGCACTGGCCGACCGCGAAGCGGTCGAGCAGGCGATGGCGGCGATGGAAAAGGCCGTGCTTGCGGGTGACGTCGCGGGGTATCTCAAGAACGTCGTCCCCGCGACCGGCTCGCACGCCGACCCCGTGTTCCGCAAGGAGCAGGAGAACTGGGCCGCGGACCTCAAGCTGCACGTGCCCGAGATGTTCGACCTCGCGGTCGGGGACCCCGGCGAGAAGCGCGAGGTGTTCGGCGACGACCGCGCCGAGTTCGAGCTCACCATGAGCTGGCGCATGCCGGCCCGCGAGAGCGGCGACGGGCCCGGCGGCAAGGGCGGCAAGGACCGCGCGGTCTCGTTCCCCGCGGTCTTCGTTCGCGGCGGCGACGGCGAGTGGCTCTTCGCCGGCGAGCAGTGGGTCGTGATCGACAGCACCGAGATGCTCCCCGACGCCCCCGCGGACACGCCGATGCCGGCCGCCCGCGCCAAGGCGGTCGCCGGGCTCGACGAGGTCGCCCAGCGGGTGCTCGAGGTGATGCCCGAGGTTCGGGCCCACTGCGAGGAGGGCTTCGAGCTCAAGGTGAAGCACACGCAGGAGGTCAAGGTCTACGCCGACATGAAGCACCTGCAGGCGTCGATCTATCTCAGCTACAGCGACCCGCTCGGCGGGTGGAACGAGCCCGGCGAGTCGATCAAGCTGCTCGCGAGCCCGCGGACCGGCAAGGGCTCGCTGCGCACGCTGCTGGCCCACGAGTTCGGGCACGTGGCCACGTTCGAGATGGGGCCGAAGGCGACCGACATGCCGTGGTGGCTGGTCGAGGGTGTCGCGGAACTCTCGGCGGAGAAGTTCGCCAGCCGCGGCAAGGACGCGGCCGGTTTCGCACGCACGCACGCCAAGGCCGGCACGCTGGCGCCGTGGGCCGAGATGACCGACTTCCGCAAGACTCCCGACAAGTGGATGAACCACGTCTACAAGCAGGGCCAGGCGATGGCGGGGTACGTCTCCGAGAAGTACGGCCGGACCACGCGCAACGCATGGCTCCGCGAGATGGCCCAGGGCGGCACACTCGACGACGCGACCAAACACGCGCTGGGATTGAGCTTCGACGACCTCGACACGCAGTGGCGGGCGTCGGTCCACGAGGCCGTGAAGAAGGAGCAGGAAGAGAAGGCCACGGAACCGAAGGAGGCCGCGAAGGAGCCGGAGGCCCCGAAGGACGGGGACAAGGCCCCGGTCAAGGACACCGGCAAGCCCTAGTGGGTGCCGCCGCCTGCGTCCTTCTTCTTGGCGGCGCTCTTCTTCTCAGGCTTCTTCTTCGCTTCGGGCTTCTTCTTGGCGCCTGAGTCGCCGTGGCCGCCGCCCGACTCCGCGCCGTGACCACCGGCACTCGATGCCTCGGCGGCGTGGGCGTCCTTCGCGCCGGTCTGCTCGGCGGGCACGGCGACCATGGACGGCGCCTGATCGGCCGGCGGACGCTGAAGCACCACGAACCAGATCGCCAGCGCGTTCACCGCGGTGACGACGCTCGCCCACCCGATCGTGCGGCTGGTCTTGAACGGGATCGACTCCAGCCGGCACACCAACTTGTCCATCAGCGCGTAGCCCGGGGTCGAGCGAGGAGCCGAGGGAGCGGCCGGCTCCAGCGCGGGCGTCGCTCCAGGTGCTGGAGGCGTCGCAGCCGGCGCAACGGGCGCGCTGGGAACGGGCGCTGCGGCGGCAACCGCGGCAACTGGCTGCGGGGCCGGCGCACGGCTCGGCACGGCCTTCGCAGGCGCGACCGGTTCGGCACTCACATTCGGGGCGGGAGTCTCGGGCGGCGCCTCGGGCGCGGCATCGCCCGCCGGCGGCTCGGCCCCGTCGTCCGACTGCCCGTCAGCAATCGCCGCGAGCGCATCGTCAATCGACGAAAGGGTCGGGGCCGGGGCGTCCGACGGCGCCGCGGCCGCGGCCGACGTCTGGAGCCCCGCCTCCACCAGCATCTGCTCGACATCGAGAAACTCGGGCATCGGCGGGGGCGGCTCGACCGCTGCGGCCAGCTCCTCGGCGCTGCGGATGGCGTCCTCGAGTGCCGAATCGACCGAGGCGGTGTCCACCCGCCCGGGCGCGGCCGCCCCCGGCGCCCCAGGGGCGGCGAGTTCGGTAGCGCGGGCATCGGTGGCGGTGGCCATGGGGAGGCTGGGAACGGCGGTCGTGGCACGTCCGGACGCAGAGAGCCTTGGGGGGCTCGTTGATGCCTGCGTCCGGGCCCGGAAGGATGATCGACCCGGTTATCCGCAAACTCAAGCCCCTTCCCGGGAGTTCGCCCCCCCGCCCCGGTTCTCGGTCCGGACCGCCTGTGCAGCCCGCGCCGCCGGTAGACTCGCGGCCAATGGGCGTTCACCGTGTCTGGATCGAGGGTTCCCGGCCGCTCCAAGGCGAGGTCGTCCGGCTTTCCGGGGACGAGGCCAAGCACGCCCTTCGGGTGAAGCGGGTCGGCGTGGGCGACCCCGTCGAGCTCCTCGACGGGGCGGGATTTGTCGGCTCCGGGGCAGTGGAGCGGGCGAGCGTGCCCGGCGGCGGCGGCGCGTGGCTCGATGTCCGAGTCGCCTCTGCCCGAACGGCCTCCCCGGTGTTGCCGCGGGTCGAGGTCTGCTCGGCGACCCCCAAGGGGCCGCGGGCGGGCGAACTCATCGAACAACTGAGCCAGGTCGGGGCCGCGTGCTGGCGTCCCCTCGACACCGAACGCGGCGTCGTGGACCCCGGCGACCTGAAGCTCGACCGGCTCCGGCGCGTCGCGCTCGAGTCCGCCAAGCAGTGCGGACGGGCGTGGGTCATGGAGATCGGCGAGCCGATCGCGCTCGAAGCGGCCCTCGCTGCGGGCGGCGCGGCCGTGGTCATCGCCGACGGCGCGGGCGGGGCATACCGAGGTGGTTCAGGCGCCGCGACCATCCGCCTCCTCATCGGCCCCGAAGGCGGCTGGAGCGACGCAGAACGGGGCCGCATCGCGGCGGCCCCGGCGGCCGTCCTGGCCGGTTTCGGCCCCCACGTGATGCGGATCGAAACGGCCGCGGTCGCGGCGGCGGCCATCGTCCTGCACGCGGCGCGCTAGCGTTTGTTCCCGGCCGCCCGCCCCCCCGCCCCCCCCGCGACGGCCGGCCCTTCGAGGAGACCCGACATGCTCGTTCGATCCCTGCTGCTCGCGGCCATCACGCTCGTGGTTGGTGTGGTCGGCGCGTCCCCCGCGCTCGCTCAGCCTGACGCCGATCACAAGGCCAAGGCCGAGGCGATGATCACCAAGTCGATCGACTACCTCCGCTCCAAGCAGGACGCCAGCGGCGGCTGGGGCATCCCCGGAGCCCAGGCCCAGCGCCCGGTGTTCCCCGCCATCACCGCCCTCGCCCTCAACGGCATGCTCATGCAGCCCGGCATCGACATCAAGGACGAATCCGTCGCCAAGGGCATCGCCTTCATCCTCAAGTACCGCCAGCCCGACGGCGGCATCTACGACCGCATCCTCCCCAGCTACAACACCTCGATCAGCCTCACCACGCTCGCCCAGGTGAACACCCCCGAAGCCAAGGCCGCCATCAAGCCCGCCCAGGACTTCCTCCGCAAACTCCAATTCTCCGAGCAGGCCGACCCCGCCCAAGGCGGCAACGAGGCCGCCCGCGTCGTGCAGAAGTCCGACCCCTTCTACGGCGGGATCGGCTACGGCAACAACGGACGCCCCGACCTCTCGAACCTCGGCTTCATGCTCCAGGGCCTGCACGACTCAGGCGTCGCGCCCGATGACCCCGCCTTCCAGCGGGCCCTCGTCTTCCTCAGCCGCGTCCAGATGCTCGACAGCGTGAACGACATGCCCTACGCCGAGGGCTCGAACCAGGGCGGGTTCATCTATTCCACCAGCGTCAACAAGGACAAGACCGGCGTTGGTCAATCGCAGGCGGGCGAGATCACCGAGAGCCTCAGCGGCGGCCCCGGCAGCGTCACCATCATCGCCGTCGGCACCGACAAGGACGGCAAGGTCAAGATGCTCGAGCGGAGCACGCTCGAGATGAAGGTGCGCCAGACCCTCAACAAGAGCAACCCCGAGCAGGCAGCGATGCTCCCCGCGGGCCACTGGGCCGTGCTCGGCGCCAACGGCGGCGACGGCGAGAAGGCCAGCGAGTTCGCGATCTTCCTGCCGCTGCCCCCCGCCGACGCCGAGAAGGTCGTGCGGACCGCCCTGGCCGACGACGTGGGCGCGGATTGGAAGCTGACGTCCAAGGCCGTCAAGACGAGCGTGCCGGTCTCGCGTCTGCGCAGCTACGGCTCGATGTCGTACACCGGGTTCAAGAGCCTGATCTACGCCGGCCTCAAGCCCGACGACGCGCGCGTGAAGGCCGTCGAGCGGTGGATGAGCGAGAACTACACGCTCGACGAGAACCCAGGCGCCGGCACGGACGGGTACTACTACTTCATGCTCGCCTTCAGCCGTGCGATGGACGCACGCGGGAAGCCGACCATCGACGTCCTGCACGAAAACTCCGGCGAGGACGCCGACGCGGGTGTCCGCGGCAAGCCAAGCGAGACCCGCAACTGGGCCAACGACCTCATCGACAAGCTCGCCCAGCTCCAACAGCCCGACGGCTCGTTCAAGCCGGTCGACGACCGCTGGATGGAGTCTGACCCGGTGCTGATCACGACGTACAGCTTGATTGCGATGCAGCACGCGGTGCGGTGAATGAACGTGCCCGTATTGAACGAGCCCTGAGCGCAAGCTCAGGGTGTGCGGTGGGATGCAGGACGGAAACCGCAGAGCAGTAGCGACCCGCCCGGACCCGTTACCGTTCACCCTGAGCTCGCACCGGGTTGGCCGGGATTCGCGGTTGACCTACACGGTTGTTGTCGAGGTTCACACTGCCGTTCTCGTCGCCATGCAGCCACGTGCCATACGTCGTCCACGTGAGCAGATAGCCAAGCGGGTCGGCCATGGAGAATGGTACGAGCCGTGAGCGCAAGCTCACGGTGAACGGTGCCGAGACGGTAGCGGCCAGTTATTCCGATGCCGTCCCGCGCCGCGAGGTTCACCGTGAGCTTGCGCTCACGGCTCGTTCAGCGGGCCGCCTCGCTACCCCACCAACTTCCTCTTCGCAATCTCCCCCACAATCCGCCCGTGCAGCGCCGGCGGCGCCACCACGATCCCGATGTTCTTCTCGAGCCCGCGACCGTGCGAGAAATCGAGCGGCTCGCCCCGTGCGTCCGTCACGCTGCACCCCGCTTCCGCCGCGATCAGCGCCCCCGGCGCGTGGTCCCAGATCCGCTCGATGTACGGCCTCTTCCGCGGCAGCCGCACGTGCGCGTCCACCTGCCCGCGCGCCACCACCGCGTACTTGCCCTGCCCGTCGAGCCGGCTCGGCTCTCCGGACGCCCCCACCGTCTCCATCACGCTGTGCACCGCCTCGCGGTACGTGTGCGAGCTGTCCACGCTCTCGCAGTAGCTGATCGTCGGCGACGCGTGCGGCAGGCGCTGGATGTGCACCGGCTTCTCGCTTCCGGCTTTCGCACACGACATCTCCCACACCCCCTGCCCGCGCACGCACCAGTAGATGCTCCCCGCCGCGTCCCGCTCGTCGAACTCCACCGAGAAGTCGCGGGCCAGGTTCGGGCACCCCAGCACCCCGATCACCACCTGCCCGTGCTCGATGTACGCCAGGCACACCGAGTACTGATGCCCGCGCAGAAACCCCTTCGTCCCGTCGATCGGGTCCAGCGTCCAGAAGCCGTGCGCGCTGGGATCCCCCGCCCCCAGATCCACGGCGTCAATAAAGCTCGTCTCGTCCGCCTCGGGCCAGACCTCCCGAGTGGCCTCCACGGCACCCGCAAGGGCCGTCGCGTGCTCGGGATTCCGCAGGTACGCGCTGGTCTCCTCCCCCACCAGGTGCAGCTTCCCCGGCAGGCGCGACCGCAACGTGTGAGCCACGATCGCCTGGCTCGCGTAGTCCGCGATCGTCACCGGGCTCGAGTCGTCCTTCGTGATCGCTCGAACCGCTTCCATCGACCGTTGCACGGTCCGACAGACCACCGCGGCGTCACGGACGGCTTCGAGGGCGGATTCGGCAAGCAAGGCATAGTCGGCCATAATGAGAAATCGGCAAAGGGCAAATGAGCAAAGGGCAAATCAGGAGGCCCGCGGCCTCCGACGGGTGTTTGACAGTATTGCACCCAAGACCTTCTTGATCTCGATTCCCTCGGCAACGAGCGAGTCGACCCGATCGGGCTTCACCCAGGCTCGGCGACGGGTCATTCTGAGCCAGAACAGCGTCTCACTCGCCTCCTTCAATGCAATCCCGATGGTCTTCGCGAAGTCGGCACGGCTCAAGGCCTCGTCGGCTTCATACACGTTTGCCCCGACGCTTGTCCCACTTCCGGTGAGCTGGTCGACGACCCGCGGCCGGATCTTCGCGCGGTCGAGCGCGTCGCAAAGGTCCAGCACGCGATCCGCAAACACTTCCACGCGTTCGAGGAACTCAGCTCGCAGTCGCCCCATGAGCATGCCTCCTGAGTACCCCCCGCCCCAGACTAGCAGCCCTCCCCTTCCGAATTTGCCCATTTGCCCTTTGCCCTTTGCCCATTTGCTACCCTCCGCCCATGCGCGCCGTCATCTGCTGGACCGACATCTCCGGCTACGCCACCGCCTGCTGGCGGGCCCTCGCGTCGCGCCCCGGCGTCGACCTCCACGTCATCGCCCGCACCCCCGGCACCGGCAACGCCGTGAGCAAGCAGTCCGCGTTCTCGACCGAGCTGATGGCCGGCATCCCGCACACGCTCCTCGAGCCGGCCCAGTACACCGACGCCGACCACGTCGGCAAGCTCATCGAATCGCACAACCCCGACGTCGTCGTCCTCTGCGGCTGGAGCCAGCCCGCCTTTGTCGCCGCGGCGTACCGGCCCGGCCTCTCGCGGGCCAAGCTCATCATGACGATGGACACGCCGTGGAAGGGCACGCTCCGTCAGCGGGCCGGGGCGCTGGTCTACCGCAAGTACTTCGCGCGCATGTCCGGCGTGATGACCGCCGGCGAACGGGCCGCGACACTCGCCCGCAACCTCGGTTTCGCAACCCGCCGGGTCTACATCGGCGTCTACGGCTTCGACTTCGAGCCCCTCAAGGGCCTGCACGCCGCGCGCCTCGCACAACCCCAGGGCTGGCCGCGCCGCTTCATGTACCTGGGCCGCTATGCCCCCGAGAAGAACCTCGACACGCTCGTCGCGGCGTACAAGGCCTATCGCGATCGCGTCAGCGACCCCTGGCCTCTCCTCACGGCCGGCAAAGGCCCGATGGAAGACCTCGTCCGCGCCTGCCCGGGTGTCGAGGACCTCGGCTTCGTCGCGCCGACAGACCTCCCCAAGGCCCTTCTCCGCGCGGGCGCGTTCGTGTTCCCCAGTCGTTACGAGCCGTGGGGCGTCGCCCCCGCCGAGGCCGGCGCGAGCGGCCTGCCCCTGCTCTGCTCCGAGGCCGTGTGCGCCGCGATCGACCTCGTCCGCCCGTACTACAACGGCCTGCTCTTCGCCTCCGACAGCACCAGCGACCTCACCGAGAAGCTCGTGTGGATGCATCAGAACCACGCCCGCCTCCCCGAGATGGGCCTGCGGAGCGTCCACTACGCCGCCGGCTACGCCGCCCCCGTCTGGGCCGAGCGCTGGCACGCGATGTTCGAGGATGTGATTCGATAAGAGCCGCGAGCGCAAGCGAGCGAAGAATGGGTTCGAGGCGTGCAGTCTCTTACAGCAACGCCAACGCCCCCATCCGCTGCTGCTGCCCGATCAGAATCGCCCTGATCGACGCCTCGCCGAGGATCTGCGTGCGCACGTACTCCGAAGTCTCCTTCGCGAAGTCCGTGTCCTCGATCGCGCTCTTGGCCGCCATCGTGTTCTCGAACTCCGCGGACAACGCGTTGATCCGCGACCGGTTCGAGTTCGACTTCGCGCCCATGTCGGCCCGCGACCGCGACACCTGGTCGGCCGCCGCCTGGACCACCTTCTGCGCGACCTCCATGTCGCCGTCGACGAGGTTGAGCACCATCCCCTCGCCCAGGTCGGCGAGCGTGACGTGATCGCCGGTGAAGGTCGCCGCCGCGGGACGCTGGTTCTCCCACTCGTTGACCCGGTGGGCGTAGTCCTCGTCCGACTCGTCGGCCCACTGCTCGGGGCGTGCTGAACCCGCGTCCTCGGGCGCCGACCACCCGGTCCTGCCGAGCTGCTCAGCCCCATACCCCTCGAGAATCAGCTCGTTGTTGTAGATCGTGGTGTTCGACGCGTAATTGATCGCATCGATGATCCCGCTCGCCTGGATCTGCAGCGCCTCGCGCTCAGCCTTGTCCATTCCCCCGGTGTTCGCGGCCGACACGACCACGCCCTGAAGCTCGGCGAGCAGGTCGCTCATCACGCCCAGCCCGCCCTCGGTCGCGTCGAGCCGCTTGTTCGAGAGCTCGAGGCCCGCGATCTCGCGCTCGGCCCGGATGGCCTGGGCCGACAGGTTCGTCGCCGCCGCCATGCCCGAGGGGTCGTCGCTCGCGCGGTTGATCCGCTTGCCGGTGGAGAGCCGCTCCATGGCCGTGCTCATCGCGCGCCGAGAGTCCGCCAGCGCCCGCTGGCCCATCATCCCCAGGATGTCACTCGTGATGCGCGACACTCGTGAGCGCCTATCGGGCATCCGCTCACACACCGCAACTCGTGGTGTCTGATAACCCCGGGGAGCCGGCCGCGCAACCCCCCCACTCATCACTCCCGCACCATTACTTCGGATTGATCGAGATCCGGTCCTCGCCATCCTGCGGCGTCATCCGCACGTCCACCTTCTCTCCCGGCCCCGGTTTCACGCTCAGCGCGATGAAGTCCGGCTCGATCGGGATCTCGCGCTCCGGCCGCGACACGAGCACCGCCAGCCGCACGCGGCTCGGGCGCCCGTAGTCGAGGATCTCCCGGATCGCCGCGAGCACGCTCCGACCCGTCATGATCACGTCGTCGCACAGGATGATGTCGCGCCCCTGCACGCTGAACGGAATGTTCGTGCGACCAACCCGAGCCGCCGGCCCGGTCTCCGAGAGATCGTCGCGATAGAGCGTGATGTCGATCGACCCGACGTCGCGCACGCCGAGCTTCTCCGCGAGCCGTGCGGCGATCACGTCCCCGCGCCGCCGGATCCCGATGATCGCGACCGCGGCCGGGTCCGGGGCCTCGGCGCGGACGCGCTCCGCGAGCTTGGCGATGAGGTCGTCGATCCCGGGGGCGTCGGCGAGGACTTGGGTCATGGGGCCAAAGCGTACCGGGCTCTGCGATGCCGGATATCATCCGAATATTCGGCTTTTGATAGTACTGATCAGATCTTCAGAATGCGAACTCCCGAAGGCATCAAACACTACTTCGTCGACGAAGCGGGGGACACCACGCTGTTCGACGCGACCGGCGCGGCCATCGTGGGAAGGCCGGGAGTGTCCAACGCGTTCATTGTCGGCGTGGCTGATGTCCCGGACCCCGTCGCGGCACGAACTTCTCTTGAGTCACTTCGACGCAGCCTCTTGGCCGATCCGTATTTCAGAGGCGTTCCGTCCATGCAGCCCAGCGCTGGAAAGACGGCGGACGCCTTCCACGCTAAGGACGACGTTCAAGAAGTACGGCGCGACGTCTTTCGGCTACTACCAACACTGGAAGTCAAAGTGCAAGTCGCCTTCCGGCGCAAGTCCGTCCTCGCGGCCGAAGCGCAGCGCCACTTTCGGGCGACCGGCAGAAAGACCGTCGCCGGCGAGATCTATGACGATCTCATCAAGCGCCTGTTCAAGAACCTCTTGCACCGGGGATCCATGCACGAAGTGTGCTTCGCTCGTCGCGGCAAGAGTGACCGACAAGAGGCGTTGACCGCGGCGCTCACGCGCGCCCAAACGAACTTTCGAGCCACATGGAATACCGATCAGTGTCAACCGTTCCACGTTCGCTCGTCGGTTCCTTCGCAGGACACTGGGCTGCAAGTAATCGACTACTACCTGTGGGCCCTTCAGCGCCTCCTCGAGCGGCAAGAGGATCGCTACTTCTCCCTCGTGGCAGGTCAGTTCAGTCTCATCATGGACCTTGATGACAAGGACGATGCGCCGTACGGCAAATACTTCACCGCCGCGAATCCCCTGTCTCTAGAAAAGATCAAGCCTCTGAAGAGCTAGGCCAACCTTTCGGTCGGCACACGGCACGGGGCCGGCGTTCGCTCCACAGAGGCTTGCTGGATTATACATCGATCAGTGGCCTACCGCCAGTTTACTTGTAGATCGAATAACTGCATCGTCGAGCGCCCCTCGAATCGTTGCCCGCGAGCGTGGTGCCAATGCCCGCTCCCCGACCCGCTCCCCGCGCACCTTTCCCCCGGCCGACCACACCACCACCTGCACCTTGTCCTTGTACACGATGGGTCCCGGCAGCGTCTCCACCCGCAGCACGCGCAATCGCACGCCGCGGGCCACGAGCAGCTCGCTCAAGAGCATCGCCCGGCGCATGTGCGAGCGATAGAAGTCATCGCGAAACCACGTCGACGGGTACACGTCAAGCTCGCCCGGCTCATACGCCCATTTCGGCGGACTCGGCGTGTGCCTCCACAGCCACGCGCGGAGCTTCTTCGCCTCCGTGGCGTCGCGGCACGAATCGTTGCGCTTCCTGAACAGCTTCAAATCTGCAAGCTGAAACAGCCCCTGGCCCCCCGGCCCTTCAAAGCGGATGTACATGGGTTCACCCAGTTGTTGATGCCGGTTGTTGATGGAAGCTGCGTGGTGTCCCGCGGCGTCAGAAACACCGCACCGTCAGTGGGGCCGGTCCTCGAAGAGGTCCGGCTTCGCGTCACGCATCAGGACTGGGCGAACGTGGTGAAGTTGATGCACCGAATCGTTCCCGCCACCCCGCCGCGAATCAACGGCATCCTTCGCGCTCAGCCCGGGCGTCTAGCCTCCCCTCGAAATGAACGACGCGAAGCCCGACCCGCCGCTCCCCCCGCCACTACCCGCCGACCGGCCCATCCACGCCATCGCCCCGACCACCCCGCCCGCGCCGGGACGCTGGGGCAAGTCCACCCCCAACATCGAAGACGGCCAGTTCCTCCAGGGCCCCCGCACCCGCGGCAACGAGTTCTTCCGGGCCGTCCGCATCTTCCTCGAGTTCATCAAGGGCTTCCGCAACCTCCACTTCGTCGGCCCGTGCGTCACCGTCTTCGGCTCCGCCCGCTTCGACGAGCGCCACCGCTACTACGCCCTCGCCCGCGACATGGGCGCCCGCCTCAGCGAGCTCGGCTTCACCGTCATGACCGGCGGCGGCCCGGGCATCATGGAAGCGGCCAACAGAGGCGCCAAGGACGCCGGCGGCTACTCGATCGGCTGCAACATCGTCCTGCCGCGCGAGCAGCAGCCCAACCCCTACCTCGACAAGTTCGTCGAGTTCCGCTACTTCTTCATCCGCAAGGTGATGCTCGTCAAGTACTCCTACGCCTTCGTGGTCATGCCCGGCGGCTTCGGCACGCTCGACGAGTTCTTCGAGGCGCTCACCCTCATCCAGACCAAGAAGATCGCCGACTTCCCCATCGTCATGATGGGCAAGGACTACTGGGGCCCGCTCTACGACTACATCCGCGAGCGCATGGTCGCCGAACGCACCATCGACCCCCACGACGTCGACCTCCTCCTGCTCACCGACTCGCCCGAAGAGGCCATCGACCACATCGCCAACATCGCGCTGGCGAACTTCGGCTTCGTCTGGGCCAAGCACCCCAGGCAGAAGTGGTTCCTCGCCGAACGCGGCTGCGCGAAGAACCCCAATATCCCACACACGATGCCCAGGCCCAAGACCGCACCGGCAAAACCGTCGGCGTGATGTGTTGAGGGTGCCACTGCCGGCTGCTTTGAGCCGGTAGTGCGGTTGCACTGTGTGCTTACCCGAAGCACTACCGGCCCAGAGCGGCCGGTAGTGGCACCCGAACCGCCCCGACCGCTACGCTGCCATCGTGCGTTTCACCTTCCTCGGCACCGGCACCTCCTCGGGCGTCCCCGCCATCGCCTGCGACTGCGCGATCTGCACCTCGACCGACCCGCGCGACAACCGCCTCCGCACCGGCGCCGCGATCGAGTGGACCGACCCCACCGGCCAGCCCCGCTGCGTCCTCATCGACGCCACCCCCGACCTCCGCCAGCAGGCCCTGCGCGCGAAGCTGACCCGCTGCGACGCCGTGCTCTTCACCCACAACCACGTCGACCACATCTTCGGCCTCGACGAGGTGCGCCGGTTCAACGTCGTGCAGCGCGGCCCCGTCGCGATCTACGCCGAGCCCCACACGATGGACGCCCTGCGCCGCGTCTACAAGCACATCTTCGAGCACGAGGCCAACGTCAACGACTCCTTCGTCGCGCTCCTCACCACCCACGACGTGCACCCCGGCCGCCCCATCGACCTCTTCGGCCTGCGCTTCACCCCCATCCGCCTGCTGCACGGCCGCCTCCCCATCGTCGGCTACCGCATCGAGCCCCTCCCGACGCTCGCCGGCGCGCCCAGCGCACAGGCCGGCGACCCGGCCTTTCTCCCGCTCGCCTACTGCACCGACGTCAACGCCGTCCCCCCCGAGTCGTGGAAACTCCTCACCGGCCTCCGAACGCTCGTGCTCGACGCCCTGCGCAAGCGCAAGCACCCCACCCACTTCTCGATCGACGAGGCCCTGCACGTCGCGCACGAGGTCGGCGCCCACGTCTCCTACTTCACGCACCTCACCCACGACCTGCTCCACGAGCCCACCGACGCCGAGCTCCCCGAGAACGTGCACCTCGCCTACGACGGCCTCGTGCTCGGCAGTACCCCCATCCCGAAGTAAAAAGAAAGCGGGCCCCGGCACGCATGCCGAGGCCCGAAAGTGTCTTGATGTCTCGCGTTATCGCGTCCCAGCGTTATCGCGTTCGCTTCACCCGCCCTTGGGCGTGGGAGCGGCCGCGGGCTTCGCGCCCTCGGCCGGAGCCGGAGCCGGGGCCGCCGCCCCTTCAGCCGGACGCACGATCACGCGCACCTTCGAGGTGTCGTTGTAGTACTTCACGAAGGCTTCCTTCACCTGGGCCGCCGTCATCCCCTGGTAGAACGCCGGGGCGCCCAGGACGTCGTCGAGCGTGCGGGCCCGGTAGTCCATGTCGGACATCATGCCGCCCCAGAAGCCCGGCTCCTTCATCTGCTCGTCGAACGTGTTCGCCATCTGCTTCTTGCCGACTTCCATCTCCTCCTCGGTCGGCCCGTCCTTGGCGAACTCGGCGTACATCTCGTCGAGCCGCGACGCCAGCGCCGGCACCTTGCCCGGCTCGGTCGGGGCCGCGGCGAAGAACAGCCCAAATCCCGGGAGAGTCCGGGCCGGCTGGTTCTGGGCGCCGATGGAGTAGACGAGCTGCTCCTCCTCGCGGATCTTCTTGATGAACCGCGTGGTAATCACCCGCGACGCCATCGTGAGGCGGCGCGAGTCCACCAGGTTCTCCGCGTCAGCCCCGTAGAAGCCGGCGAGCACGAGGGCCGCCTGCGTCTGCGTCGCCAGCAGCTTCTCGGTCACCCGCGGACCTGCCGGGCGCTTGACGCTGCGGACCTCGTCGAGCGTCTTGTCGGTGATCTTCGCACGCGCCGGCAGCGAGCCGATGTAGGTCGCGACCAGCTCCATCGCCTTCTCTTTCGTCACGTCGCCGACGACCGAGACCTCGATCGGGGCCGTCGCGAGCATCTTCTTCATCCACGCCTGGCCCGCCTCGATCGAGGCGGCGTTGACCTGCTCAACCGTGAGCGGCTTGAGGCGAGGGTCACCCTCGGGATAGATGGTGTCGGCGAGGGCAATCGGGAAGTACGAGCGGGCGTCCTTGCTCCGCCCCTCGATGTCCTGGATCTGCCCGTCGCGCCACTGGTCCAGCGCCGCCTTCTCGATGACCGGGTCGGTCATGAGCAGGTACGCCAGTTGCATGCCGCCCTCGAGCTCGGCCGGGTTGCCGCTGACGGTGAGCGTCACCGTGTCCTGGCCCGCGCCGCCGCGGACGCTGACCTTCTTGCCGGTCATGAGGTCACGGATGTTCGTGGACGACAGCGTGCTGGTCGCGGGACGGTTCCACGCCAGGGCGCCCACTTCGCTCACGCCGCGGTTGGCCGCGGTCTCCATGAGCTGGCCCCAGGCGAAGCTGATGGTGACCGTCGCCTGGTCCTTCTTGTAGTCCATGAAGCGGTGGTGCACCCGCACGCCGTTGGACAGCCATGCGTTCGTGACGCCCGTGGCCTCGTGCGTCGCGCTCTCGGCGATCTTGCCGGGCGCCGGGGCCTTGCTCAGGAGCGTGGTCGGCCGCGTCTTCTCGGCGATCGGCTCGGGCTTCACGTCCAGCGCCGCCTTGCCGAGGCTGACAAGCTCCTCCTCGGTCGGGACCTGCTGGCTCGACGGCAGCTCGACCGTGAAGACCGCGGCCTTCGACATGTCGAACATCGCGCCGAACGTCTTGTTCACCTCGTCGAGCGTCACGCTCGGCATCAGCTTCTTGAACAGATCGAGCTGCTGCGTCGCCGACATGATCGGCTCGCCGTCGGCGAGCGTCCGGTTCATGCGCCCGAGGATCTGCCCCGCGTTCATCGTGCGCTCGCGCTCGACGAACTGCTCGGCCCCGGTCATCATCTCCCGCTTGACGTCGTCGAGCTCGCGCTGCGTGAACCCGTGGATGCGGGCCCGCTGCACGTCGGTCCCCAGTTCGCTCAGCATCTCCTTCCACTTCTCCGGCTTGCCGTCGGCGCCGCACTCGGCGACGCGGGCGGCGTTGAACAGGTTCTGGGCCGAGGCCCGCTCGCCGAGGTAGCTGGTGCCGCCCTCGCTGAGCTTGTTCTGGATGCGACGGTTGAAGCAGAACGTGCCGAGCGTCTCAACGATCTCGACGCGGGCCTGCTCATAGGTCGTGGTCGGCGGGCGCGCCCTGTCGACGCGCATCACCGACACGCTCGCGCTCGTCAGCTCCGGGTCGCTGGCCACGATCGCCCGCATCCCCTCGCTCGGCTTCACGCGCGGATCCTGGTCCACCGGCGCCGGGGCCGCCTCGCCCTGCCCGAACATCTGCGAGATCTGCCCCACGACCTCCTTGGGGTCCATGTCCGCCACGACCATCAGCGTCATGTTGCTGGGAAGGTACCACTTGCCGTAGTAATCGGCAAAGTCCTGGCGCCCCATCCCCATGATCGTCTTCTCGACGCCGATCGGCAGGCGCTCGCCGATGAGCGAGCCCGGCGCCAGGCGCTCGAGCGTGTACTCCTGGATCCGCTGGCTCGCGCCCAGGCGCGACCGCTTCTCCTCCATGATCACCTGGCGCTCGTTGTCCACCTCGGCCGCCGGCAGCTCAAGATTGAACGCCACGTCCGACATGAACGTGAACGCCTTCTTCAGCGTCTCGGGGTCGTTGTTCGGCACCGCCAGCTGGTACGTCGTCTGCTCAAAGCTCGTGAACGCGTTCTGGTGCTGGCCGAACGTCAGGCCCAGGCTCTGGAAGAACGGCACCACGCTCCCCGGCGGAAAGTTCTTGCTGCCGTTGAACGCCATGTGCTCCAGGTAGTGCGCGATGCCCCGCTGCTTGTCCGTCTCGTTCAGCGAGCCCGTGTCGACGTGCAGCCACACCGCCGCCCGCCCCGGCGGGTTGTCGTGCTTGAGCACGATGTACTTCAGCCCGTTGTCGAGCTTGCCCGTCACCAGGCGCTCGTCCGTGGGCAGCGGCTGCGCCGTCGCAGCCGACACGCCGACCCCGGCCACCCCCACGAGCACCGCGGCCGCCATCATTCCCTTGCATCGCATTCGCCAATCTCCAGAACCGCCCGCCGACCCCACCCACCGCCCCGCGCAACCACCACCAGGCCAAGGCCTGTTTTACAGCCACAGCCACACATGGTTGAACCGGCCATCCTAGTCCCCCGCCGCCCCCCTCCCCCCGCCCGATCGACCACGCCCCAAGGATGCCCCATGGCCAAGAAGACCGCCGCCCTCGCCCGCCTCTCCCGAAAGTCCCCCGCGGGCACCAAGCGCCCCCTCGCCAAATCCCC
>CAZMCC010000049.1:0-27616 GCA_964564695.1 uncultured Phycisphaeraceae bacterium
GCCCACTCTATCGGCGAATCCGGCTTCATTCCTTTTACCGCGCAGAGATCAATAAGTGACGCCAAGAGAACGGCGCGGGCCACGGGTTCGATGGTAAACCTCCGACAGGTGGGGATAGCGGTCGTTGGATACGCGGGAGACTATCGCCAATGTCCGCCGGTGATTTTCAAGCCTGAAGCGCGGTTCATGGTGAGTGAGCCGTTGGAACGCGTCGATTTCGGTGAGTATTCGATTGAAGGCGCGTGGTTCTTCAACGCGGTGTACTTTCATCACGCACTGTCGCCCCTGCTCCCCGCGGAGAGTCTCTTTGATCCCGCAGCGCCACGGCAGGACATCATCAGAGTGCGGCAGGGCAGCGAAGAGACGGCGGTTGTTGGCGACTACGTTCTGACGCAGACTGTGTACGCCGCGAAGACCTTCTGGAATGTCCGCACGCAGGTCGGCCCTTCGCAGTTTCAGCCCCAGTCACTGGACAGCGTGGCGTTTCCAAGTCAGAAGGGTTTGGCCCGTCAGACGATGGAGTATGTCCGCACGTCGGCGGGATGGTTGAGTTGTTGCGAGACGGACGTGCAAGCGCCGGTGCTGTGGGCGGACCTTGCTGTTCAGAATGTCCTGCAACGAACGCTGCTACCCGGTGTGCCCAATGCGTGGCACCCGGGCTTGGCGAGCGCTCCGTCGGCGTGGGACATTGGCGTGCCGGTGGATATGACAGCCGATGGCGTGTACGGGCGCGATCGGTAGGTGTGTCAGTGCCGACGGCGACGCGCCGCGAAGACGCCGCTCAAGGTGAGCAGGGCGGCCGCACCGGGGGCGGGGATCGACGCCAGGCCGGTGAAGTACTGGTTGCCGACGTCGCCGATCTGGGTGATGGCGCCGGTGGAGGGGTTGACGCGGTAGAGCTGGCCGTCGTCGCCGACGCCGTAGACGGTGGGGCCGATGACCTCGAGGCCTGCGATCATGGCGGACATGGGGCCCAGGGTGGTGACGACGCCGGAGTCGAGGCCGATGCGGAAGAGGGTGCCGCCGTTGGCGTCGCCGCGGGCGATGACGGTGTTGAGGGTGAGGGCTTCCATGCTGCGCAGGGCGCCGGTGGCGTTGTTGGCGTCGCGGAGCCACGCCGCCGCGCCGTTGAGGGGGTTGAGGCGGTAGAAGGTCGGGGTATCCCAGAAGTTCGCGGCCACGAGGTCCTGCCCGACGTAGTCGAGGGCCTCGATGTCACCCAGGCCGGTGCTGCCGAGCCACGAGGCGGCGCCGGTGCCCGGGTTCAGGCGGTAGAGCTGCCCGTTGGCCGTCGTGGCGTTCAGGATGCCGGTGGGGGAGTACGCCAGTTCCTGGATGAAGATGCCGGTGTTGCCGATCAGGCTGGCCGAGCCGGCCGAGAAGTTGATGCGCCAGAGGTTGTTTGCCGCGTCGGACGCCCAGGCGAGGTCGTCGGCCATGACGGCCGGGACGCCGGCAACGGAGGCGGCGAGCGCGAGGGCGGCGAGAGAGGCCGTGCGATGGGGGGTCATGGTGGGCTCCAACGTTCTTGCCAACGACAATTTGAACGTGAGCACTGTGCAATGAGGCCGGCCCCCCGGCCATCGCCACAGGGGCAGGCGGGCCGGTCGCGGGGGGGATATGGCACGCGTGCGGCCTGCGCGGGCACGGGGGCGCGGGGCGCGTCACGATCTCGGACGTCCCGGCACGGGCGATATGGGACCAGCGGCTATGCCGCGGGGCGGGCCGACCTCGACGGGATCAGCCGAACCAGCCCCATGCCGGCGACGAGCAGCAGGACGAGGATGACGCCGCGGTAAAACATGCGGTCGACGACCGCGCTGGCCGGGGCGGTGATGGCGGCGACGCGCTGCTCCCACTCGCCCGAGTTCATCAGTTCGTTCGTGCGGTCGAGGAGCTGAGTGAGCTGCTCGACGATCCGGCGGGTCTCGGCGGCCGTGTCGCGCACGTCCGAGAGCTTCAGGTGGTCCGGGCCGGATCCGGGCTCGAAGCGGGCGACGACGCTGGCGACGGCCCGGGTGCGGGCCTGGGCGTCCTTGATGTCCTCGCGGGCGATGATGTAGACCGCCTCTCCGAGTGCGGCGATGTAGTCGTCGGCCATGGCCATGACCACGGCCTGGGTCTTGAACGCCCGCTCAAGCGATTCCGAGGGCGGCTCGCCCGCGTCCGCCCGCTTCGGTGCCCCCCCCCTCCTGCGCAGCAGGCCAGCACGAGCATGACGCAGGTGAGCGGAACGAGCGCGGTTCTGGGGCAGCGTGCCATGGCGGTCGTCCTATGAACCCCCGCTTGGTATGGTAATCGAACGCGACGGCCGCGCCATCCTCATGAAGACCTACACCCTGGAGCGAGAGTGCTGGCTGCCCCGACCCGTTGAGGAGATCTTCGCGTTCTTCGCGGATCCCGGGAATCTCGAGGCGCTCACGCCGCCTTCGCTCAAGTTCCGGATGCTTACCCCCCGGTCTGCGTTGCGCACCGGGCTGACGATCGAGTATGGCCTGCGCGTGCGGGGCGTCCCGATCCGGTGGCGGTCGCTCATCAGTGCGTACGAGCCCGGGAAGCGGTTTGTCGACGAGCAGCTCAAGGGCCCGTATCGCCTGTGGGTGCACGAGCACACGTTTGTGCCGCACGAGGGCGGGACACTGTGCGGCGACCGGGTGACGTACGCCGTGCCGCTGGGGTGGCTGGTGCACAGGTGGCTGGTGAGGCCGGACCTGGAGCGGATCTTCGATTACCGGCGGGCGAAGTTGCTCGAGCTGTTCCCCGCGCGCACATGATGGGGGCATGAGCGCGACGGACGGGTCGATGGCGGGCAAGACGTGCGTGGTGACAGGGGCGACGTCCGGGATCGGGCTGGCGACGGCCACGGAGCTCGCACGGCGCGGGGCGCGGGTGACGATCGTCGGGCGGAGCGTCGAGCGGACCTCGCCCGTGGCTGAAGCGATCCGACGGGAGAGCAGGAACGAAGGCGTCGAATTCCTCGCGGCGGACCTGTCGGTGCTGTCGCAGGTGCGGCGCCTCGCTGCGGAAGTCCTCGAACGCCACACGCGGATCGACGTGCTCGTCAACAACGCGGGGGTGATGCTCGCCCGCCGGCGCGAGACCGCCGACGGGCTCGAGATGACCCTCGCGGTCAACCACCTCGCGCCGTTTCTCCTGACCAACCTGCTGCTCGAGCGGCTCAAGGCGAGCGCACCGGCGCGGATCGTGACCACGGCCTCTGGAGCCCACCGCGACGCCAAGGCGTTCCCGTTCGATGACCCCCAGGCCGAAGGCGGTTGGTACACGTCGTCGGAGGGTGCGAGCGTGCTGTACACGCTGCTGCTGCCGTGGCGTCACCCGGGGTTTCAGCGGTACGCGCAGACGAAGCTCGCGAACATCCTCTTCACGCGCGAGCTGGCCGCCCGCCTGGCCGGCACGGGCGTGACGGCGAACACGCTCCACCCCGGCCTCGTGAAGACCGGCATCGCGTCGAACAACGGCACCTTCGGCTGGTTCGTAAGGACGTTCCTGGGCCTGGCCGCGGTCAGCCCGGAGGCGGGGGCCAGAACGGTGGTCCACCTGGCGTGCTCGCCGGAGGTCGAGGGCGTGACCGGCGGGTACTTCGAGAACGAGCAGCCGGCGACCCCCACGCCGGCGGCCCAGGACGACGCGGCGGCGCGTCGATTGTGGGCCCTGAGCGAGGAGCTCACGGGCCTCCCGGCGACGGGCCCGGCGGGCGGGCGGGGGGTCTGAACCGCGGGGCGTTCGCGAGACCTGTCGGTTGCGCAAAGTGGCTGGATTTCACGCGGGCGGCGCGCGGGGAACCGGCTATCCTCGATCCTGCCATCGACCCGGCGAATCCGGGCGTAACCGGGCCGTGCGGCTCGGTGGTGGAGGCGGGGGTTCGGAGCGTTTCGCTATGGACGCCAGCAGTGGGGCGAGCGGTGGTGTGGTGGGCGACGGGGTCGAGAACGGGGCGGGGTCGACGCACAGCAACGGGAAGCGGGCCGCGGGGGCCAACGGGCATGCGCGCGCGATGCCCGTCGCTCCGGCGCTGCGACCGTCGCGCAAGCCGCTCGAAGTGAGGATCACCTCCGAGGGCCCGCGCTGGGACGGCGAGGACAACCCCTTCACCGACGAATACCGCTACGAAGGCCTCGTGGCCCAGGTTTACGACCTGTGGTTCCCACCGGGAGCCGAGTACGAGGACGAGCACTTCTACCGCAGCGCGGTCGAGATGGGCGATGGGCCCGCGCTCGAGATCGCGTGCGGCACGGGGCGCCTGCTGCTGCCGCTGCTGCAGGCCGGGCTCGATGTCGAAGGCACGGACATCTCGGCGGACATGCTCGCGATCTGCAAGTCCAAGGGCGAGGCCGCGGGCGTGCGCCCGCGCCTGCACGCGGGCGCGATGCAGACGATGGACCTGGGGAAGAAGTTCCGCACGATCATCATCCCGTACTGCTCGTTCCAGCTTCTGCTCAACCGCGACGACGCGATGGCGGCACTGAGCCGGTTCCACAAGCACCTGGAGCCGGGCGGCAAGCTGTACGTGTCGAACTACACGCCGTGGGATGATCTCCATTCGGAGAAGACCTGGTACGTGCGTCGCGTGGCCCAGCGCCCCGAGGACGGGGCGACGGTGCTGATGCACGAGGCGACGAGCTGCAACCGCATCGAGCAGATCCAGACGGACTGGATCAAGTACGAGATCTACCTCCGCGGGCGCCTCGAAGACAGCCAGATGCGGTGCATGAAGATGCGCTGGTACTTCCCGCACGAGTTCGAGATGATGGCGAAGGCGGCGGGCTTCGGCTCGTTCGCGGCGTACGGGGATTACACGTTCGAGCCGCTGGGGGATGACCACGACTCGGCGGTGTATTGCGCGACGAAGTGAGCTGATCCGAGCCTCCCGCGCGAGCGGGAGGTGTTGGACTCACGGGCGTCAGTGGCCTCCCGCTTGCGCGGGAGGCTCGGATCGGGCCGCCTCACGGCGCTTCCGGATGTCCTCCAACCGCTCCACCAACTGCTTCTCCGCGCCGTGCCCCACCGGCCGATAGTACTGCTTGTCGACGCCGAGGTAGTCCTGTCCGCTGACGGGGTTGGGGTGGTCCTCGATGCCGTGGGTGTAGACGTAGCCGCGGCCGTCCTTTGGCGAGCCCTCGGCGACGGGTTTGTTCCCGTCGCGCAGGAACACCGGCACGGCCACCGTCCGCCCACCCTTCACATCCGCCATCGCCTCGTCGATCGCGACGTAGCTCGCGTTGCTCTTGGGGGCCATCGCGAGGTAGATCGCGGCCTGGCTGAGGATGATCCGCCCCTCGGGCATGCCGACGCGCTCGACGAGTTCCCACGCAGAGGCGGCGACCATGATCCCGCGCGGGTCGGCGTTGCCGATGTCCTCGCTGGCCAGAATCGCGAGACGCCGGGCGATGAAGCGCGGGTCCTCGCCGGACTCGAGCATGCGGGCGATCCAGTACACGGCCGCGTCGGGGTCGCTGCCGCGGACGCTCTTGATCATCGCGCTGATGGCGTCGTAGTGCTCGTCGCCGGTGATGTCGTAGACGGCGAGCTTCTGCTGGATGGAGTCTTCGGCGGCGGCCCTCGTGATCCGAGCCCCTCGCGCGAGCGAGGGGTGTTGCGCGTTCGGGCCTCCAACACCTCCCGCTTGCGCGGGAGGCTCTGATAAGACCGCGACTTCCAGCGCCGTGAGCGCACGCCGCGCATCCCCATCCGACTTCACCGCCCACACCTTCAGCGCATCGTCGTCGACCGTGAGCCCCAGCTTCCCGTACCCGCGGTCCGGATCCGCGATCGCCCGCTTCAGCACCGCGATCACATCCTCCTCGCTCAGGGGCTCCAGCCGGAACACCGTGCTGCGGCTCACCAGCGCCGAGTTCACCGCGAACATCGGGTTCTCCGTCGTCGCCCCGATGAGCGTGATCAGCCCGCGCTCCACGTCCGCCAGCAGCACGTCCTGCTGGCTGCGGCTGAAGCGGTGGATCTCGTCGAGGAACAGGACCGTGCGCCGCCCGCTCTCACCCAACCGCCTCTCGGCGTCCTCGATGATCTGGCGGATGCGGGCCACGCCCACGCTGGAGGCGTTCTCGCGCTCGAAGTGGCGGTTGGTGTGCCCGGCGAGCACTTCGGCGAGCGTGGTCTTGCCGGTTCCGGGAGGGCCGTAGAAGATGACGCTCGTCAGGGCGTCGGCGTCGAGCATGCGGCGCAGGAGCTTGCCGGGGCCGAGGATGTGCGTCTGGCCCGCGACCTCGTCGAGCGTGCGCGGGCGCATCCGCACGGCGAGCGGCTCGACCCGTCGCACCGCCTCCTTTCGTTTGCTCGCCCACAGGTCAGCCACGCCCGGATCGTACGAAGGCGCGGGCTCCGCCGTTCGCCCGGCGTTTGCCCCCGCGATCGCTAGGATCGGCCCCGATGAGCACGCAGGCGATGGTGTGGATGGCGGTTGGCCTGGCCTTGTGGCTCGCGTTTGCCGTCGCGTGCAACCTGCTCAAGCGCAACCCGCGCGGCACGGCCGACGCGGGGTTGTTCCTCCTGATCGCCCGCGTGTACGCTCGGCTCGTCCACCGCCTGCGCGTACGCGGGCGCCAGAACCTTCCCGCGACTCCCACCGGCCCCCTCATCGTCGTGTCAAATCACACGGCCGGCATCGACCCGCTCCTGCTGCAGTCCTCGGTCAACTTCGAGATCCGCTGGATGATGGCGCTCGACATGCAGATCCCCGCCTTCGCGCCGCTGTGGCGCTGGGCGGCGGTCATCGGCGTCCGGCGTGAACAGGGGGGCGGCACGAGCGACGCCACCGGCATCCGTGAGGCCCTGGGGCATCTCAAGCGCGGTGGCGTGCTGGGCGTGTTCCCCGAAGGCGGCATCGAGCGCCCGCCCGGACGCCTGCTGCCGTTCCTGCCCGGCGTGGGGATGCTCGCGGGGCGTGCCGGCGTGCCCGTGCTCCCGGTGGTCATCCGCGGCACGCCACACACGACGACCGCGTGGGGGAGCATGTTCCGCCGCAGCCGATCGGTCGTGGAGTTCCTGCCGGTGGTCCGGTTCCCGGCGCGGAGCGATCCGGGTCAGGTCACCCGTGACCTCGAGGCGATCTTCGCGACCGCGATGGCGCGACGGACGTCGCCGCCTTCCCCAATCACTTCCCCGCGCTGAGCTTCTCGAGCGCCTCGAGCCGCTGCTTGTGGATCGCTCGATCCGGCTCAAGCTCGACAAGCGCCTGCAGGTGCTGGCGGGCCGTGACAAAGTCCTTGCGCCGGATCGCGATGGTCGCGGCCAGTTCGCGGTGGTCGGCGTCGAACGGCGCGATCTGCGTTGCGCGGGTGGCGCTGGCCTGGGCCCGGTCCCAGTCGGTCGCGGGACCCCCAGCCGCGGCCCGGGCGCTGTAGCGACGCGCCAGCTCGGCCGCGTACGCGGGGGTGTACTGCTCTCGGGCGTCGAGGTATTCGAGGTGCGGGATCGCGCCGTCCGGGCCGTCGCCGGCCCCGTCGAGCAGCAGGCGGGCGAGCAGCTTGTGCGGCATGGGGTCCACGGGGCGTGCGGCCGAGTACCGCTCCAGGAGCGGGATCATGTCGGGCGTCGGTTTGTTGCGGGCCGCCTTGAGGGCCTGCTGCACCGCGAGCTCGAGCAGGTCGGGGTGCGTGGGGTGATCCTCGAGCCACTTGGCGACGAGCTCGGGGGTGATGGCCTTCGTGTCGTCGGGGTTCTCGACGGCGGGCTCATCGCCCTCGCCGCCCGCCCCGCCTTCGGCGCCTTCGGCATCCGGGTCGTGCCGGGCCGCGGCGCTGAGCAGCTCGCGCACGCTCGGCTCGCCCGACGCCGGGGCCATGCCCCACTCGACGAGCTTATCCGCGGCCCACGCCTTGAACTCGTCAAAGAACTCCTCGCGGGTCATCTTGATCGCGATCGGGAACGCCTGTGCCTCGGTCTTGCCCTGGGCGTAGAGGTCCATGAGCGCCAGCGGGGCCTTGTCGCCCCAGCGCGTGGCGAGGAACTCGTACATCCAGTGGCCCTGCGCGTACGCCTGGGCCCGGTCGGTTGGCTTCTCCGGCCGGATGAACGCGAGGTTGATCTTCTCGAAGTCGAAGAGCTGGTCGCTCGCGAACGCCTCGGAGAGCAGCTGGATCGCGCTGTAGTCACGCGGCGCCTTCTCGAGATAGACGGCCGCGGCCTCGGTGAACCAGTGCGGGATCCGGTTCTTCGTCCGGCTGAGCGTGACGGTGTGCGTGTACTCGTGCTGCACGACCCGAGCCCACGCGTAGGGGCCCTGGTGCCCGGCGCCGTCGCGCGGGACTTCCATGGCGATCACCGGGCCCGTGGCCGCGGCGATCGTGTGGATCTGCGGCATGCCGGCGATGCGCACCGCGAAGGTCGCGTGATCGGGCATGAGGTCGATCTGGGTTCTGGCCGCGGGCTGGTGGTCGATCCCGCCTGGGCCGTTGCCCGCGACGGTGGTGTGGATCTTCTCGAGCACCGGGAGCATCTCGCGGGCCATGATCTGGTTGGCCTGCGGCGGCTCGCCGGGCTTGTCGACGCGGTAGTGCACGACGAAGTGCTCGCTCTCGATCTTCGAGTACGTGAGCAGGTTCTCGAGCATGTTGAGCGTGTTGCCGGCGCGGA
This sequence comes from uncultured Phycisphaeraceae bacterium, assembly GCA_964564695.1. GTDB lineage: Bacteria > Planctomycetota > Phycisphaerae > Phycisphaerales > UBA1924 > CAZMCC01. The sequence continues at coordinate 8,614 of CAZMCC010000049.1, forward strand.
CGTTGAACGGGTCGAGCCGCACGGCGTCGCTCAGCGCGTCCCGCGCATCCTGGTCCTGGCCTGCCTGGTTCAGCACCAGCCCGAGTTCCATCACCGGAACGCTCCAGTTCGGGGCCCGCTCGACCGCGCGACGCAGGTACGCCGCCGCCTCCTCGTACTGCCGGGCCTCGCTCAGCGCCCGGCCGACTTCGAGCACGGCGTCGGGCGATCCCGGCGCGAGCGTCTCGTACGCCTTCACCGCGTCCTCGGCCCCGACCATGTCGCTCGCAACCGCGAGGGCCGCGGCCCGCAAGGCGAGGGCCTCGCGATGCTTGGGATACGCCTTGAGCAGCGGTTCGAGGGCCTTGAGGGCCCCGGCCGCGTCGCGCATGCGCATCGCGGTGCGGGCCCGCACGAGGCCCGCGTAGGCCGACGTCGCGGGGAACGCGATGTCATCGAGGCGCGACGCGATCGCGTCGGCCGCCTTGAGGTCGAACGCCCGGGACGCGAACTGCCCGCGCAGCGCCCACGTCTCGGCCGAGCGCGGGTTGAGCGTGAGCACGGCCTGGGCCGCCTTGTCGGCGTGGGCCATGTTGTCCTTGTCGGCGAGCAGCCGGGCCTCGGCGAGCTGGGCGGGCCAGTAGAGCCGGTCGATGCGGTCGCGCACCTGCGCGAGCACGCCGTTCATCGCCTGGAACTCGCCCGCGTTCGCGCCGGCGAGCCGGGCCCGCAGCATCAGCGCCCGCACGCCCTCGACGATGTCCTCGGCGCTCGTGAGCTTGCCGGAGGTGATGGCCGCGAGCAGGGGTTCGGTCGTCTTGAGGGCCTCGTCGGCCTTGCCGACGCTGAGCAGCGCCTCGGCGCGGATGCGCAGGCCGCGCGGTTCGGTACGCCCGTCGGTGAGGGTGAGCGCGAGCTCCGCGTCGCCGCGCAGCATCGCGGCCTCGGCGCGGTCGAGCGGGTCGGCGCCGTCGAACGCGAAGATCTCGTCGTCGAATATGCCGGCGATCAGCGAGACCTTGGCGAGGGCCAGCGGCCCGTCGACGTCGGTCGGCGTCCACACGCCGTGGAAGATCCGCACGCCCCGGCGTTCCTCGTCGGAGAGGTACGGCGCCTCGAGCAGCCGCTTGACGGCCGGCGCGGGCTCGACCTCGTCGTCGAGCTTCTTCTGGGGCATGTCGGCGGGGACCGCGACGCCTCCCGGCGGCTGCGCCGGCGGCTCGGCCGCGGGGGGTTCAGCGAGGACCGGGCAGGGGGCGAGCACCGCGACCGCAACCCCAACCAGCCCCACCAGGGCGAGCAACCGCGTCACACAATCGGTTTGTCTACGCACGGCACTGTCTCCCGCGCCGCCCCGAGCACCCTCCCGACCCCCTGGGGTACTCGGACGTGGGCGGCGGGCGGTCTCTAAGGCTTCTCATCGACCGGCTTGCGGAACTCGTCCACCTCCACCTGCCAGCCGTCCTCCACCTTGGGGGGGGTCGTGTCGAATAACTTCGGGTCCACCGACTCATTGCGGACCAGGTTGATCAGAACGACCTCCGCGTGTCCGTTTTCGCGGTTGATCGTGCGGGCCATGCGCGGGAGCAGGTCCTCGCCGCGGTACCAGATCCGGATTTCCTTGAACTCGCGCGCCTCGTCGGTGCCCGCCTTGGGGACGAGCTTGAGCTGGTAGGCGTTGTCGCGCTCGATGAACTCCCTGTTGCGCGGCTGGGCGTCGCCGTCAATGCTGTCGAGCGGGTCGACGAGCGTGGCCTCGAAGCGGGCCAGGATGTCCTCGCGCTTCTGCCCGATCGGAATCGGGAACGGGCCCTCGCCGATGCGGAGCGGGTCGGCCACCTGGCCGGGAGGGACAATCCGCCGCTTGAAGAACTGTTTCTCACCCGGGTACTTCTCGACGAGCCACTCGCCGTCGAAGATGAACTCGCGCGGCTGGTCGCGCTTCACGCTGTCCACCGACATCTCGCTGAACTTCACCGCGAACCCCCGCCGCGCGGGGCCGCCCTTGGGGTCGGCCTTGGCGTCGAAGCCCGGGAGCTTCGCGGCGTAGTGGATCGAGCCGCGCCGCACCGTCTGCACCTTGCCCTCGAGCCTCCCCGAATCGCGGGTGTACTGGATCTGCGCTCGCAGAGTCGAGAGGTCGCGATCGGCGGTCTCCAAACCAGTGAGCAGTTGGTCGGCGTTCTTGAAGCGCTCGCCGGCGGCGGGCGATTTCACTGCCGGCTTCTCTGCGGGCTTGTCCGCCGACTTGTCAGCGGGTTTGTCCGCCGGCTTGTCCGCCGGCTTCGCGGGCGGCGTGGTCGGCGTGGTCGGCTTCCCGGGGGTTGTGGGAGCGGGCTGAGTCGCCGGGGCCGCCGGCTTGTTCTGAGCCCACGCGGCCGGCGCGCTCACGATCGCCAAGGTCGCCAGCCCAATCGAGAGCACGTTCCGATCCATGTGCCGCACTCCTGCATCTCCCCGCTTTACGGGTTGTCCCCGTCATCACCATATACGTCGTGTGAATGCCCGTTGCTCTGTTTGGGGGATGGTCCTGCGCCGTTCATGAAATCGGTGAGGATCGCCGCGGCCGCCAGGGCGTCGCGCTTCGACTTCTTCTGGTCGCGCGTAAGTCCCGACCGGGCCATGCTCCAGTCGGCGGCGGCGGTGCTCAGGCGTTCGTCGTGAAAACGAACCGCGAGCCCGGTCGCGCCGCCCACACGGGCCGCGAACGCTCGGACGCCGACGGCCCGCGGGCCCTCGGTGCCGTCCATGTTGAGCGGGAGTCCAAAGAGCAATTCGCCCCCGGCGCCCAGATGTTCCTTGGCGGACCGCACCAGGGCCGCGACCAGCTCGGCCCCGGCCCCCGCCGCGATCGGCGTTTCGAGCACGCCCACGGGCATGACGAGGCGCGAGGCGTCGTCGCCCACGGCCAGGCCGGTCCGTTTGTCTCCCAGGTCGATGCACAGGTATCGCACGCCGCTGCGATTGTTGGCCCGGTCGCCCGCTGGTACGAAACGAAACAAAGGCGTACGCAGAGGGCGCGGAGCGGGGCAGAGGGACGCGGAGAAGCCGGCAGGAAGGCTTGAATGCCCGCAAAGCGACGGTGGGGGTCGGCGGAGGTTGCCAGCGTGTCAGGCTTCTCCGAAATCGCGAGTTCTTCTCCGTGTCACTCTGCCCAACCTCCGCGCACTCCGCGTACCTGCCTTTGCTCTGACCCGCTTCACTTCAGCTTGTCGGGAACCTGGGCGTGCAGGGCCTTGAGTTCCTCGGCTTTGGCCCGCGGCATGATCAGCGTGGCCTCGGAAGTGCGGACGACGATCAGGTCGTCGGCCCCCAGCACCGCCACGACGTGCCCGGGGTCGTCGCTCACCACGAGCGTGTTCTTGCACGCGTGCAGCAGGGCCGACGATGCCCCCGCGCCGCCGCGACGGTTGCCTGCTTCGTCGGGGGCGAGCGTCTCGCCGTAGCTGGGCCAGCTCCCCACGTCGAGCCACTTCACGTCCATGAGCACGGTGGCGATGCTGAACGCGCCGCTCTTGTCGGTCGAGGCCGGTTCCATCACCGCGAAGTCGACGCTGATCTTCGGGAGCGTGGGGTAGATCTCGGCGATGGTCTTCGCCTGGTCGCGCGTGCCCCACGCCGCCGCGATCTTCATCACGCCCTCGTAGCTCTCGGGCTTGTACTTCTTCAGGCAGTCGAGAAAGGTCGACGCCTTGAAGATGAACATGCCGCTGTTCCAGCCGAACTGCCCGCTCTCGACATAGGCCTGGGCCCGCTGCAGGTTGGGCTTCTCGACAAAGCGGGCCACGCCGAACGCGATGCCCTCCGCGCCCGGGACGCCCGCGATCGAGGCCCCTCGCTCGCAGTACCCGAACCCGGTCGCGGCGTACGTGGGCTTGATGCTGAACGTCACGAACCGGCGCGGGTCCGATTCCACCAGCCGGAACCCCACGTCGAAGCACTCGAGGAACGTCTCCTGCGGCTCGATCAGGTGATCCGCCGTCAGCACCGCGAACACCGCGTCCTTGTCGAGCTTCTGGAACACAGCCGCCGCGAAGCCCACGGCGTTCACCGTGTCACGCCCCACCGGCTCGCCCATGATCCGGTCGTCGCTGAACTCCGGCAGCTCGGCCTTGATGATCGACCTGAACCCCTCGCTCGTGCAGATGTAGCGGCGCTCGGGCGGCACCATGCCGTGCAGCCGGTTCGCCGACAGCGCCAGCAGCGACGTGTACCCGCTGCCGTCCGGTTTGGGCATGAACGGAAGAAGCTGCTTGGGACGGCCCGCACGGCTCATCGGCCAGAGCCGCGTGCCCGATCCACCCGCCATGATCATGCCGTAGCGCATATGGGAGCGATGGTACCAGCCACCGAGGGTCACCGGGTTCGGAGTCGGAGATGGCTGGTGGTAGCCGGGACTGCTACTGAGCCTGCCCCGCTGCCCTCAGGGTCCATTTTCCTGGACCGACCTTCATGTACGGGCCCATTACCTCGGCCCTCTTGGCGAGGGCAAGAGCCCAATCCTCACATTGGACCCGAGTCTCCAAACTTCGGCGGGCGTCGGTGGTGAGTTCAACGATGACAGCGTGACCTGATCTAGCGGGGCACTCGTCCTTGGCATCAGCTGGCATCGTCTGGTGAGTCAGGCCGAGCGCAGTTAGCGCTTGAAGTGGGACTGCCGCGACGTAGTAGTCGTTTGTTCCTGTACACGGGAAGATCTCGTCGGGCTGATGGGCCGAGCGCAAGTAGACAGACAACCCATCACTGCAGTGCTTGTCCGGCGTAAACGCTTGTGGCGATAGAGGCACCTTGCCGGAACGATCGACCCAGTTGTTCTTGATTGGGCAACGTCGTAGCAGGAAATCGCCGGCGACAATTGGCCCACTCATTTGCGGAAGACCTCAGCCGCGAAGCATGTAGGGATGCTGAGCAACTAGTCGATCGCCAAAGTATTCGCGAACTTCCGCCGTTCCGTCTTCGTTGATGTCGAGAACGGTGAGCGATTCGCCATTCCACCACTCAAAACAGATTCCGTCCATTGCGGTTCGCGCGACGCGACTCGGAGCCATTGCACATGCCTCTCGAAGCCGATCGGCCTCTCGGAACGCGGCGACGACAACCGGTCCAAGAGGCGCGGCATCGTCGTCTGCCGTGCTCGCGAATTGCTCAATGGCGTTCTTTGCGTCGGCCCATGGCGACAGGTGTGCCTGTGACCAAATGGTTTCAGGAGCCGCGAGCGTGCCTTCTGGCCTGGAGTAATCCCGAACCCGTTGAACTGTCGAGGTTGAACTCATTCGTACCGCTCCCAGACCGCATGGGCGTGGCTGCTGGTAAGACCCGCGAACGCCGTCACGATTGCCTCTCGACCTGCGTCGAGACTATCGGCAATTGTCTTCCAACTCTGCTCGCCCACCAATGAACCCCGTGCTTGGAGTGTTACCTGCACTGTCTCTTCGTTGCCCGGCTGCCGTCGCAGGTGCTTAGCGATAACCACAAGCGTTCCGGCGCCATTGGCCATCTTGAACTGGCGACTAGCCGCACCGCCTTCGACCGTCAATCCGGAGATGTGAGGGCTTGGGGCAAACAGGTCCGGCAATACCTTGGACCAGTCTGAGGCCGATTGCCAAAGGGTGCCTTTGTCCAAGTCATTTACATACGTCACTTCCCACATCATCGGTCGCAAAGGTCCGAGTTGTTCTGTGACAAGGAACTGGATAAGGGCATGCCATGCCCTTTGGAAGCTCTCCTTCACGGTGGCATATCGAGGATACTCGGCATCTCCGGTGCGCTTCCGCCAGTTTGCAAGTACCCATCCGTTCTGAACTTGCCAAAGGCGGGAGGGATCAGATGGATGCTCCAGCCAAAACCTCACCTGCGGAGTGGACTCCAAGGCCAAGAACATCCCGATTGAAGGCTCGATACCTGCTTCGGCAACGGAAATTGGCGGGTGCTCTGAGACCAGCGGCCACTCCTTCTTCAATGAGTGGCAAAACGTACCGAGGTATGCAGTTGTAAGTGTCCGAATTGGCTCAAATCGAACGCCCACGAGCGCTTCAACGATCGGTGGCTTTCGAAATGATGGCAGAGCGGCCACAGAGCATCCTCGTTCGACCCCGTTCCCCTTCAATGTACGCTATCAAACAGTCAACAGTGCTGAAAAAGCGGTTCATCTCACCCCCAGCGCCGCCCGCAGGATGTCCGGCGTCGCCGTCAGCCCCGGGTCGCGCCGAACCACCATCTCCACCGCCCGCTCCGCGTCCGCCCGCGTCTGCCCCAGGCTCACGAGCGCCCCGACCGCGTCCGCGGCCGCCGGCGGCAGGTGCGCAAGGCTGTTCCCCACCGAGCCGTTCGTCATCGCCGAAGGCAGCACGACCACCGTCGGCCGCGCCGTCGCCGCCCCGCCCGCCCCCCCCGTGCCCACCGGCCCACCCTCGCTCATGGCCGCGAACCGCTCGACCTTCCCCGTCAGCTCCGCCACGACCGTCTCGGCCAGCCGCTTGCCGATCTCCGGCAGCTCCGTGAGCGCCCGCGCGTCGCGGGCCATCACCGCCCGCGCGATCCACCCCGGCTCGATCGCCATCGCCCGCAGCGCCCGCTTGTTCCCCAGCCCCTTCACCGTCGTGAACAGCTCGAAGAACTCCCGCTGCATCGGCGACGCGAACCCGATCAGCCGCGGCACAAAGCTCGTCCCTTGCCCCTGCCCCTCGAGATACTGCAGCGTCCACAGCGTGATCGGCGTTCCCAGCGCCATCATCAGCCGCGGCGTCAGGAACGCCGGCACCATCACCTCGTACGCGATTCCCCCGCCCACCCCCGAACCATCCCCCGGCACGACCACCGCCGTGTTGGCTTCAAGCGATTCGAGCGTGCCCGTGAGGCGGGTGATCACGCTTCGAGCATAGCGGCGAACCCGCCCGGCCCGCACGCGCAACAACCGCCGAGACGATGTTTGCGCGACACCGCGCCGGTCCTCGCCTCGGGTTGCCCCGGCGTCCCGCTCGGCCGATACCTCCCGTATGGCCAACCCCGCCGCCAAGAACGCGGTTACGTCCCCCCGCCCCCCCCACCCCGCCCCCCCCCCCACCCCCGTCCGGGTGGCCCCCCCCCCCCCCGCCCCCGCACCCCCCCCCCCCACCCACCACCCGTCACCCCCGCCCCCCCCCCCGCCCCCCTCTGCCGCTTCCCCCCCTCTGGCCACCCCCCCCGCCAACACCGCCGCTCCCTCCCCCCCCCCCCCCCCGCCCCCCCTCCCCCCCCCCCCCGTCCAGGTCACCCCCCCCCCGCCCGGCGACGACTCCCGCTCGCGGATCATGCTCGTGGGCGCCCCGGACACACCCCCGGCCGACCTCCAGCGCGCCCGCAGTGCCTTGGCCGACATCGGCATCACCGCCAAAGTCGTCCGCACGCTCGCCGAGCTCAGCGACCTTCCGTTCCCGCCGACCCCGGCCCCGCCCGCGCGCCCAGCCCCCACCCTCGACCTCGCCGCCCTCATCGGGCGCACCGCCCACAAGCTCGATCACGACACCGTCGCCTCCGTCGTCACCGGCAAGCGAGTCCTCATCACCGGCGCCGGCGGCAGCATCGGCGCCGAGCTGGCCCGCGTCGCCGCGGCGTTCGGCCCCGAGCAGCTCATCCTCATGGACCGCTCGGAGAACGCCCTCTTCGAGATCGACCGCCAGCTCGGCCAGCGCTACCCCGGCCTCGCCCGTCGCGCCGTCATGCACGACGTCGTTGACGCGGACGCGACGCTCCGCCACCTCGTGCAGCTCCGCCCGCACGTGGTTTTCCACGCCGCGGCCCACAAGCACGTCCCCCTCATGGAGGACCACCCGGCCCACGCCGTGACCAACAACCTGCTGGGCACGAAAGCGATCGCCGACGCGGCCGTCGCGGTCGGATGCGAGCGGTTCGTCATGATCTCGAGCGACAAGGCCGTGAACCCCACGAGCGTGATGGGCGCGACCAAGCGCCTTGCCGAGGTCTACGTCCGCTGGCTCGCTGGCCAGCCCGGCTCGCGGAACACCCGCCTGAGCATGGTCCGCTTCGGCAACGTCCTCGGCTCGGCGTGCAGCGTGCTCACCATCTGGTCCGCCCAGATGGCCGACGCCCAGCCGCTCACGGTGACCGACCCGCGGATGACCCGCTACTTCATGACCATCCCCGAGGCCGCCGGCCTCGTGATCCAGTCCGCGACCATGCCCGGCCCCGACGCTCCCGCGCCGACCCAGGCCCCCGCCGGCTCGGCCCCTGTTTACGTCCTCGACATGGGCGAGCCCATCCGCATCCTCGACCTCGCCGCCCGCTTCGCCCGGACCCACGGCCTGGATCCCCGCCCCATCGGCCTCGCCGCCGCCGCCGGCACCGACTCGGTCGAATTCACCGACGCCGCCACCGACACCAGCCGCGGCTGGCCGACCATCGACATCGTGGTGACCGGGGCCCGTCCCGGGGAGAAGATCCACGAGGAACTCGCCTACGCCGCCGAGCTGCTGGTCCCCACGCGCTTCGCCGGCATCAATGCGTGGCAAGGCCCGGCCCCCGAAAACCCGGACGTCGCCCCCCCCGGCCCCGGCGCCGGCCCCGCCCCGTCCCTCTCGGTCATCGAGATGATCGCCGAGCTCTCCGCCCTGCGATCGAGCCCGGACCGCTCGAGCGTGCTCGCCGCCATCCGGCGGCACCTGCCGACCGCCGGGTGAGGACCGCAAGACCCGTTCGGGCCACGATTGGTTGATGGGCTGTGGAAGGGCCGGGGGTAACCCCCCAGTCTTACCGGGGCCTGAACCCCGGGGGGGTGGACTTGGTACAATTCCCGTGCGATCGTCCGCGATCCTGCCCGGGTTCGGGAGGGATCCCCGTAGGACGACGCATCTCGGCCGCCGCTGTGTGTGCGCGGAAACGCTGGCCGGTGGGAGTCGACCACGATGCCCATTTCGATGGATGACGCCGAACGCCGCCGCTTCCTGACCGAGGCGACCGCGGCCCGTGAACGCGTCGAAGCCGCCCTGGCGGGCCTGATCCGTGACCGCGACGCGATCGAGAAGGACCTTCAGGAGGGCCGTCGGGCAGACCTGTTCAAGCGGGTCACCGGCAAGAGCTCGCTCGACCGGGCCGTCGACGAGGCCCGCCGGACGCTCGACAGCCTAGAGCGGGCGATCGACGATGTGCGCAAGAACGGCTCATCGGAGCACGCCGCGGTGCTCATTCCGATCATCCGATCGGGGATCGTGGGGGGGGTCGTCGGGGGCATCCCGGCGATGGCGATCCCGAAGATCGCCTGAAGCCGGCTCGGCTGAACAGCCCAAGTTCCGAACGCTCGGACTCACGCCGCCCGGCGACGCCGAGACACCATCAGCGCCGACGTCACGACCGCCCCGAGCGAGCTTGGGGCCGGGATGAGCACGCCCGCGATGACCGCGTGGCCCTCGGGCGTGGGGTGCACGCCGTAGCCGATCGGCTCCTCGGTGGTCATGTACGTCAGCTCGGCCTCGCGTCCGACGAAGGTGGGGAAGACGTCGGCGAACTGCACGCCGAAGGTCTCGCCCGCTCCGGCGATGATCTGGTTCAGGATCGGGATCGCGAACGCCGCGAGCGGGGTGGCCGGGCTCTCGGGCACGGCCGGGAAGGGGTCGTAATACCCCATGGCGATGATCTCGGCCTGCGGGAGCGCCCCCCGCACCAGCCCGAAGATCGTCCCCAGGTTCTGGGCGGCGTCGGCCAGGGCTTGCCCGGCAACCGCGATCTGCTCATCCGGCGGGAGCGCCTGGAACGCCGGGTCGAGGGCGAGGTGAATCAGGTCGTTGGCCCCCAGCATGATCGTGACGCGGTCGACCGACCGTCCCGCGAGCGCTTCGGAGGCGACGACCTGCAGGAACCGGTCCCTCTGGCTGACCTCGCCGGCGTAGTTCGTGTTGAGGGACCGCTCGGTGACCTCGGTCGTGAAGAACGAGGCGGTGCGGTCGCCGAACACGGACAGGTTGATGACGTTGGGGCGCACGCCGCCGGCCTGCTGGGCCAGCCCGTCGGCGTAGAGGCCGACGTACCCGCGGTCGCCGTTGGATATTTCGGTGTAGGAAGCGGTATTCGTGATCCCGAAGCCGACGGAATCCCCCAGGGCGACATACGTCTGTGCGCGGGCGGACGCCGTGAGGGCCGAGAATGCTGCACCGGCGGCACAAAGTCGATGTAGAGTCTTCACGGAGAAAGCGTAGCTCAGGATGCGGGAAAGCCCGCAACTCGGCCGGCCTGGGGGCGAAGAAAGCAATGGCCCGCGGCGCGAATCGTTGGGATGGATGACCAGTGGAGAGTGCTTGAGGAGGCCAGCGTGACCCGCACCCGTCCCCCGAACCAGCCGGAAGCCGAACCCGCCCCTGCCGCGACTGTCCCCGCCAAGGCGGCGAAGCCCGCCAAGGCCCGCGTCATCTCCGACTCGATGTCCCGGCTCCGGCCCGAGGCGTTCGGCTTCGACCAGGCGCGCCATCTCCTGAACCGCGCCGGCTTCGGCGGCACACCCCAGCAGGTCCAGACGCTCGTCGGCTGGGGCCTGGAGAAGTCGGTCGACTACCTCCTCGACTACGAGAAGGTCACGTTCGACGCCGACGACTCGACGCTCTTCGACCAGAACATCATGCGTCCGCCCAACGAGCAGGAGCGGACGATGGCCTCCAAGGCCCGGCGCAGCCAGGACGAGGAAACGCTCGCTCGCCTCCGCGCCCGGCGCCAGGAAGCCGAGCGCGACGACCGCCAGCAGATGCGCCGCGTCCAGCATTGGTGGCTCAAGCGGATGATCGAGACGCCCCGCCCGCTCGAGGAGAAACTCACGCTCTTCTGGCACGGCCACTTCGCCACCAGCTACCGCACGATCGAAGACAGCTACCACATGTTCGTGCAGAACCGCTTCTTCCGAACCAACGCGATCGGCAGCTTCGCCGACCTGCTCACCGGCATCATCCGCGACCCCGCCATGATCGCCTACCTCGACAACAACGACTCACGCAAGGACCGGCCCAACGAGAACCTCGCCCGCGAGATCATGGAGCTCTTCAGCCTCGGCGTCGGCAACTACGGTGAACGCGATATCAAGGAGGGCGCCCGCGCCCTCACCGGCTACACCTACCGTGACGACGAGTTCGTCTTCGAGAAGAACAACCACGACGACAACCCCAAGAACATTCTCGGCACGTCCGGACGCATGGACGGCGACGACTTCGTAAAGGCCATCCTCGCCAAGCCCGCCTGCTCGACGTTCATCGCCGCCAAGCTCTACCGCTACTTCGTCAACGATGACTACGCCGACAACCCCGAATTCCAGCGCCCCGCCAGGAGCGTCATCGGCGCGTTGGCCGGCTCCCTCAACGCCGGGAACTACCAGCTCAAGCCCGTGCTCAGGAAGCTCTTCCTGAGCGAGCACTTCTACGACCCCGGCGTCATGGGCGAGCAGATCAAGAGCCCCGCCGAGCTTGTCATCGGTGCCGCCCGCGGCTTCAACGCCCCCGTCCGCGACATCGGCATCCTCGCCGACGCGATGAACCTCATGGGCCAGAACCTGTTCTTCCCGCCCAACGTCGCCGGCTGGGCCGGCGGGCGCAGCTGGATCAACACGAGCACGATGTTCGTCCGCCAGAACACGCTCGTCTTCATGCTCACCGGCAAGAAGCCCGTCGGATACGACGCGCTCGCCGATCGCGAGAAGTTCGACCCGACCACGCTCCTGGGCGAGCTCGCCAAGGCCGACCCGGCCGCGGTGCGCGACTCGGGGCGCGTCGTCGACTACACCCTGCGGTTCACCCTCGGCCCCGCCGCCGTCCGCGAACGCGAAGACCTCGTGAGCTTCGTCAACGCCAACGGCGGCCCGGGCAACCCGGACACGATCACCGGAGTGCTCTTGCTGATCACGGCGATGCCGGAGTATCAGTTGTGTTAGAGAGGCACTGGGGCTGGGCACTGGGCACTGGTGAAGAACCAAGTCCACGCTCGGCCTCACCAGTGCCCAGTGCCCGATGCCCAGTGCCTTCTGGATTCCCCCATGAACCTCCACAACGCCACCCCCCCCGCCCCGTTCACCCGCCGCGAGTTCCTGTACAGCGGGCTCACGCTCGCCTCGGCGGCCCTCTTCGTGCCCAGCTTCATCCAGCGCTCCGCGCTGGGGCTGCCGATGGCCGCCTCCGGGATGTCCAGCATCCCCGGCGTCAACGAAGACCGCATCCTCGTCGTCGTCCAGCTCTCGGGCGGCAACGACGGGATCAACACGCTCGTGCCCTACGGCGACGCCGCGTACTACCGGGCCCGCCCGGGCCTGGGCATCCCCGAGGCCCGTGTCGTCAAGCTCGACAAGGCCGCCGGCCGCGGCCTGCACCCGGCACTCTCCCCGCTCGCCGACCTCTACAACGAGGGCCAGGCGTCGATCGTCCAGGGCGTCGGCTACCCCAACCCCAACCGCTCGCACTTCAAGAGCATGGACATCTGGCACACCGCCGACACGTCCGGCACCGGCGCGGGGTGGCTCGGCAAGTACATGGACTCCGAATGCTGCGGCTTCGGCAAGGGTGAGAGCGGCGCGGCCGAGAAAAAGAGTGGGGGGGCCAACAACAACCCCGGCATCGCCATCGGGCGCGACGCTCCTCTCGCCATGCAGGGCCTCGCCGCCAAGCCCATCGCCTTCGAGAACACCGACCTCTTCCGCTGGATGGGCCAGGACGTGCACGGCGCCCTCGTCAAGCCCTACGACGAGCTGACCCGCGCCGGCGTCGTCGGCGGCGCGAGCGAGCACGGCAACGCCGCGTTCCTCATGCGCACCGCCCTCGATGCGCAAGTGTCCAGCGACCAGATCCGCAAGGCCGTGAGCCAGGCCCCGCTCGTCGAATACCCCAATTCTGACCTCGCCCGCCAGCTCGCGATGGTCGGCAGCATGATCCGCGCCGGCCTCAAGACCCGCGTCTACTACGTCACCCAGGGCGGCTACGACACGCACGCCGGACAGGGCGGCGAGAACGGCCGCCACTCGCAGCTTCTGGGCCAGTACGCCCAGGCCGTGCGGGCCTTCCAGCGCGACCTCGTCGCCCAGAGCAACCAGGACCGCGTCCTCACGATGACCTTCAGCGAGTTCGGCCGGCGCGTGAGCCAGAACGCCTCGGGCGGCACCGACCACGGCACCGCCGCCCCGATGTTCCTCATCGGCACCAAGGTCAACCCCGGTATGCTCGGCGAACACCCCTCGCTCAGCGCCCTCGACGACGGCGACCTCAAGTACACCACCGACTTCCGCAGCGTCTACGCCGGCGTGCTCGAGGGGTGGCTGGGCGCCAAGAGCCAGCCGATCCTCGAAGGCGCGTACAAGCCGGTGAAAGTGATCAAGGCCTGAGCACGTTCAGCGCGGCTACGTCATCCCGATCGCAACCGCGACGAGCACCACGCCCGTGATGTTCACCACCGCCCGTCGCCACCCGATGTTCTCCGGCGTGTTCGTGCCCGCCAGCCCCCACGGCGCCTTGAACACCTTCGCGAGCGCCGCAGGCATCAGTGCCATCGGCACGCTCAGAGCCAACAGAGTCGCATTGACGGGCACCGACGGGCGCGTCAGCACCCCGATCATCACGATCTTCCAGATCGCCACCAGCACGCCCAGCCAGACGCATATCCGCAGCACCCCCGGCACCTGATCGAGGCCGACCTCGTGCCGATCCGCCCGCGCCCGCGCGTCGGCGAGCGTGATGTCCGTCGGGCCGCACTCGGGGCACGCCGGCGCCGTCAGCCCGGCTAGCGCATAGCCGCAGCGATGGCAGCGGATCGCCAGCTCGGCGCCGGGGTCCTGGGGCGGCGGGGCCGCGATGACGCCGCCGCACTCGGGGCACGTCACGCCGATCGCGCCGCGGAGGTTGTACCCGCACCCCGTGCACTTGACGTCGTTCGCGGCGAGGTACCGGCGCAGGCGCTCGCCGGCGGGCGTCGAAGTTTCGTTGGCGTTGGCGCCGTCGGTCACGCTCAGATCATTGCGAGCCCGGCGAGCACCATCGCTGCCCCGGCCACGTTCACCGCCACCCGCCGACGCGTGATGTTCTCCGCGGTGCTCGTCTTCGCGGGGCCCCGGTCCGAAACGAACCACCACGCCAGCACAGCCGGCCCGAAACACACGATCGCGCCCATCGCCGCCAGGATCGGGCTCGGGAACGCCCCCGGATTGATCACGAGCATCGCCAGTTTGACCAGCCCCGCCAGCGACCCCGCCATGATGCACAGCGTCAGCACCGACGGCACGCGCTGCGCGTCCCACGCGACCTTCGCCCGGCGCGCCTCATCATCGGTCAGCGTGATATCCGTCGCCCCGCACTCCGGACACGGCCCGCACGCCAGCCCCGCGAGCGCATAGCCGCACTGGTGACACGTCGGCGCCAGCGGAGTCTCGGTGCTCATGACTGCCGGCCCTACTCCCGCCGCGCAAAGCAGAACGACAGCGCCCCCTCCATCCACTTGTTCCAGCTCTGCTCGTTGTGCACCGCGCCCGGGTCGATCGTCGTCTTGTGCACCAGCGCCCGCTGCGTGAGCAGCGCATCAAACTTGCCCGCGGCCTCGACATACCGCTGGTTCAGCGGCTCGTCCGCAGGGTCGCTCCCCGCCTCCTTGCCGCCCATCACGAAGTAGACCACGTCGGGCCACTGCGTCCGCGTCTGGAAGAACTTCAGGGGCGCCGCGTCGTTGATCATCAGCGCCGGGCTGAAGCAGATGCACTTGCCGAACAGCTCCGGGTGCTCGGTCGCGGCGTACAGGCTCACCAGCGCCCCCATGCTCGACCCGCCGATCCCCGTGAACTCCGCCCCGCGCTTCACGCGGAACGCCCGCTCCACCCGCGGCATGACTTCTTCCACGAGGAAGCGCGTGTACGCCGCCGCCCCCGCGCCCGCGTCGTCGAACATCTTCGTCGGGGCATACTCCTCGCGCCGACCCGCGAACGCGTGCGGGATGGCCACGACGATGAGGTCCTCGATCGTGGCGTTGCTCAGGAGCCGCGCCGCCGTCTCGTCCACGCCCCACTCCCCCGGCACCGTCGGCAGCTTCTCGAACACGTTCTGCCCGTCCTGCAGGTAGAGCACGCAGTACTCGTGCTGCGCCCGCGCCGGGTCGTCATACCCCGGCGGCAGCCACACGAGCGCGTCCCGCCACAGGCTCACGCCCGGCGACGCCTCGGTGCCGCCGCCGACGACCTCGAGCCTGCGGATGGTCCCCTTCTTGACGTCGATCGGGCGATAGCGGTTGAGCGCCACCAGCCCCGGTTCCCACGGGCGCTTGTCGCGCCAGTTCTCCACGGTGAGCTCGATGATCGGCTTCTCGCCGGCCTTGAGCTTGCTCGCGTCCACGAGCGGCAGCATCCGGTTCTCGACGTCCTTGAGCTCGACCGTCGTCTCCACGTTGTCCCACGACCCGCGCGCGAACTTGAACGACATCCGGCTGTCGAGCTTCAGCTTCTCGACCACGATCTGCCAGCGCATGTCCGACCGCGGCGAGAGCTTCCAGTTCGCATCCGCCGGGTTCCACCCCGAGTGGTTCGACGCCAGATAGATCGGCGAGTCGTTCGTGGCCACCTTCTGCTTGTCGTCGACGACGATGATGAAGCCCTGGGGGAGGCTTTCGGGTTCGACCATTTTGGGTTGTGTCACGGCGACTTCACCGGCTGCGTTCGGGCTTGCAACTGGCTTGGCGAGCTCCGGCACGCGGATGTCGTATTGGAGGCCCGTGCCGGATGCGGACTCGTGCAGCGGGATCGGAATCACGCTGCGCGATGCTTCGGGGTCGAACTTGGAGACCTCGCGCTTGCCCGCGTCCGGGTTCATCTTGAACATGATCGCGAGTCCCACGACCACCGCCACCGGCCCCATGAGCCACGCGGTCAGCATCCACTTGTTCATGCGTCGAGCTCCCATGTGCGCCTCGGGTGAGACACAACGGTAGTCCGTGTCGCCTCTTCAGCCCGAAGGGCTGGCCGTGAGTAGCCGGCGGTGGAGGAGGCTTTGCGACGACACCGCCGGAAAGCCCGCCCCATTGTTCTCGCTCGCTTCGCGAGCGACCCCGAAGGGATCGTCGTACGTCACGAGCGCACCTTCGGCGTGCAATCCAACGAATGAATGAGGAGGATTGGTGGCCCGCTCACCGGGGGTGTCGTCGCCAAGCCTCCTCCACGCCCCGGCTACTCACGACCAGGCCTTCGGCCTGAAATCACCCGGCCCATTCACGGCACCCCCAACACCCCAAAGTAATGCAGGTTCCCCCCGAACACGAGGTCCACGAGCGGCGGGTACACCTTCATGCTTCGGCGCTGCTCCACCGGCGTGAACCGGTGGCGTGCCACCGTCTCGTCCCACTGCTGCTTCGTGTTGTACCGGTACAGGCACTTCACGCCGTACGGCGCGTTCGCGGCCCAGTCGATGAAGCTGATCCGCTGCTGCGCGAGCGGCCCCGCCACCTGGTGGTCCTTAATGATGACCAGCCGGCGGCTCAGCCGGGTGCACTCGGCGATGAGCCGATCCGGCTGCTCCTCGTGGTGCAGCACGTCGGCGACGATCACCACGTCGTAGCTCTTGTCGTCGAACGGCGCCCGCACGCCGTCGTACTTGTGGACCGTGATGGGCTCGCCCCCGCGTGCGAACCGCTCGAGTCCCTCGACCACGACGCCCTGCGGGCACGCCTTGTCGGCCATGATCGCCTGCCCGAGCGTGCCGTTGCCGCACCCGATGTCCAGGACGCGGTCGCCCGGCTTGAGGTGCGGGACGATGGCCCGCACGAGCGCGTCGCGCCGGGCCCGGTAGATCGGGGCGTGCAGCGCGGTCATGACGGGGTGCAGCACGTTGAGCATCGTGAACCTTGGAAAGGCGCCCGCCGTAGTCCGACGGCGGGCGTTGGGACCAAGGCTATGGGGCCCGCTTCACGGTTTCAGTCGCCCCGACCGATGAAGCCTTCATGTCCCGCGGCCGCCACCAGCCCGACTCGCTCCCCGAACCCCGCCGGCGCAGGCCCGGGTGGACGCCGGCGCTGGTCCTCGCGGCGTTGTTTGCCCTCGCCGCCGTGCCGCTGATCGCCACCGGCTTCGACCGCGGGCGCGGGGCGTTCGACGACATCAACTACCACGCCAAGGTGATCGCGACCTTCGCGGCCCAGTGGCCTCGGGGGGGGCCGGACTTCGCCGACTACCTGTCGATGACCACGCCGGGGTACCACCTCGTGCTCGCGGGCGTGTCGGTCTACATCTCCGACGCCCGGGCAGTCCTCCAGGGCGCGGGGATGCTCTTCACCCTCGCGCTGCTCATGCTGCTCGCCCGCGCCACGGCCCGCCGCGCCGGCGACAACACGCCCACGCTCCCGACGCTCGCCGTGTGTCTGCCGGTCGCGTGCTCGCTCTACGTCGTCAACGCGGGCGTGTGGCTCCTCCCCGACAACGCCGCGTGGCTCGGCGTGCTCGGCGTGCTGCTCATCGCCCTCCGCCCAAGGGTCGACAAATGGACCTGCATCGGCGGCGGCCTGACGCTGCTCGCGCTCGTCTTCACGCGCCAGGTGCACCTGTGGGCCGCGGCCCCCCTGTGGGTCGCCGCGTGGCTCGGCTCGGCACAGGGCCATCGCCCGCCTCGAATTCTCGGCGAGCCCACGCCCGGCGCCTCGCTCGCGCGCACGGCCGCGTGCGTGCTGTGCACGATTCCCGCATTCGCCATCGTGGCGTACTTCGCCCGGCTTTGGGGCGGCCTGTGCCCCCCGTCGTTCGTGAACTGGGTGAAGCCGCCCAATCGCCCGACGCCGTATTCGCCAGCCGCTCCCGCGTTCATCCTCGCCCTCATCGGCGTCGCCTCGTGCTTCTACGCGGCCCACCTCGCCCCCGGCTTCGTGCGCCTGTGGCGTCACGCCCGCTGGGTGCTCGTCGTCGCCGCGGTGGCGGGGCTCGCGCTCGCGCTCATCCCCCCGACGTCGTCTAGCCGCGAAGACGGGCGATCCTCCGGCCTGTGGGCGATCGCACACATCCTGCCCATCGCTAAGCGCTCGCCCGCCATCGCCGGCCTCTCGTGCCTCGGCGCCGTGCTCCTCGCGGCGTGGTGCGCCTCGGTCTCCCTGCGCGACCGCCTCATCCTCATCGCCGCCCTCGCCGGGTTCGCCGCGACCCAGACTGTCAACCCCTGGGTCTGGCAGCGCTACATCGAGCCGCTCATCCTCATCCTCATGGCCCTCTTCGCCGCGAGCGCCGCCGCCGAGGCCGCGCCGCACCGCGACGACATCCCGTCTCACCGGAGCCCGCGCCTGCGGGCCCTCGGTGTGGCCGGCCCCTTCGCCCTCGCGGCCCTGCTCGCGGCCAACACGGCCAGGGAACTGGTCCGCGAGCCCGCCTCGGTCCCCGACTTGGGCTTCATCCCCGGTCCCCCCGGCAATCCTCACAGCGTTTGGGACCCACCCATCCACGCAGGCTCCGGGCGTGAGCCCCTCAAGCCCGGTTCCTCCAACCCCGACAACTGAGGGTGGACCCTCGCGCCGGCGCGAACTTTCCGCCCCCCGGCGCGTTATGTGACGTTCCCTGAGGTATCGTTCTCCCGGGCCTTCGCCCGACTCCCTGGCGACGCGAACAGCCCCCGAAAGGATCAGTATGAGCGGCTCCAACAACGGCTCCTCTCTCACCAAGCGCGCCCTGGTCACCGGCATCACCGGCCAGGACGGCTCCTACCTCGCCGAGCTGCTGTTCTCCAAGGGCTACGAGGTCCACGGCATCATCCGCCGCTCCTCCTCCTTCAACACCGGACGCATCGAGCACCTGTATCAGGACCCCCACGTCAAGACCGGCGCCGCCAAGATGGTCCTGCACTACGGCGACCTCTGCGACGCCAACAACCTCGGCAAGCTCATGCGCGAGGTCCGCCCCACCGAGGTCTACAACCTCGGCGCACAGTCCCACGTCCGCGTCAGCTTCGACATGCCCATCTACACCGCCGAGACCGTCGGCATGGGCGCCTTCAAGCTCCTCGAAGCCCTCCGCGAGTTCCAGCAGGAAGCCGGCCAGCAGGTCCGCTTCTACCAGGCCTCCAGC
>CAZMCC010000050.1:0-26556 GCA_964564695.1 uncultured Phycisphaeraceae bacterium
CACCGCCACCGGAGCGGCCACCACCACCGCCGCCGCCGCTCCAACCGCCGCCGCCACCGGAACGACCGCCGCCACTGCCGCCGCCGAAGCCGCCGCTGCGGGCTTCACGGGGACGGGCTTCGTTGACCATGAGCGGACGGCCGGCGATGGCCTGGCCGTTCATGGCGTCGATAGCGGTCTGGGCCTCGTTGTCGTTCGTCATTTCGACGAAGCCGAAGCCGCGGGAGCGACCGGTTTCGCGGTCGATCACGATGCTGGCGGACGCGACCTGGCCGTGCGGCTCGAACATCGACCGCAGCTCGGCGTCCGTGGTGCTGAAGGGGAGATTACCGACGTACAGCTTCTTCATATCGCTCGCAAACCTTGCCCGAGGATCCAGATCGAGATATCCAACCGCAGCTCAAACTCGGGCTCGATTCGCGCGTCGGTCAGCACAAGACGGCCCCGGCACATAGCCGGAAAAGGCCGTTTGGTCCGAAGATATTATCCGATTTTCGGGAATGCGGCGATGCGTCTGTCTGAATTTCATCCGGGTATGGGGGGTGGGTATGGGGGCGTCGGACCGGTGATTAGGAACCGAGCAAAGCGGGGCGCGAACTAGCCCACGAGCGAATCGAGCAATTCGACCACGCCCGCGGCCTCGTGGCCCTTTGCCACAACATCCGCCGCCGGAATGAGTTGCGGATCGGCGTTCCCCGGGCAGCCGAACCACGCGACCCGCTCGCGGATCGCGAGGTCGCTGGGGGTGTCCCCGATTCCGGCGAGGCGGGCTTTGTCGATGGGGCGCCCGAGGCGGGGAGGCAGCGCCCCCAACATCGCGAGCACGCGGTCGAGGCCGGTGCCCTTGCTCACGTGGGTCAGGTCGCAGTTGATGTAGAGCCAGGTCATCGAGACTCGCAGTGGCCACGCGCGGGCGGCGAAGGTCTCGCGGAGGCGCGGGGCGATGCTCTTGAGGTACTTGGTGTCGGCGTGGTAAAGCGAGATGGAGGCGCCCTTGCCGGGCTGCTGGCTGACGCCGTGGGGGCCGAATTCGGACTCGAGCCAGGCAGCGGCGTCGCGGACGGCGGCGCGGTGCTCGGGCGTGATCGCGGGGTCCATGAGGTAGGCGTTGGTCGCGGGGTCGTAGACCCACACGCCATTCTCGGCGACGAGGGGGATGGTGGTGTTGCCGATGAGCTTGCCCATCGCCTCGGCGAAGGGCTGCGGGCGTCCGGAGCAGAGCGTGACGACGGGGCGGTCGTGGCGCGACTGGGCGAGGCGGTTGTGCTCGGCGACCTTGGCGAGCGAAGGGACGTCCATTGGACCGGCGGACTCGGGGCCGAGGCAGCCGTCGATGTCGCAGAAGAGGATGTCGTAGCGGCGGGATGGCGCGGGAGGGCTCACGGGCCGAGCGTAGCGACGGATGAGAGCCAGGAGCGGCAGCGACTGGCCACGGTTGCGTCCGATTCGTCGATGGCGCCGGGTAACCGGTTGTCGCCGTGGCCGGGCGCTGCCGCTTCCGGCTCTTATCATCGCGAATGCCGACATCACCTGTTGTTCCCGTCGCGATCATCACCGGGGCGGGGTCGGGCATCGGGCGGGCGACGGCGGTCATGCTCTCGAAGCAGGGCTACTGCCTCGTCCTCGTCGCGCGCACGCTCGATGCGCTGGAGAAGACGGCCGAGCTGTGCGCGGGGGAGTCGCTGTGCATTTCGGCGGATGTGGCGGAGCCGGGGGCCGCGGTCGAGATCGTCGGCTCCACGCTCGCGCGGTTCGGGCGGATCGACGCGCTGGTGAACAACGCGGGGCTGGCGCCGATGGCGCCGATCGATCGGACCAACCCGGAGATGGTCCGCGAGGTGTTCGCGGTGAACGCGCACGCGCCGGCGAACCTGATCGCCGCGTGCTGGGCGGTGTTCGCGCGACAGCACGCCGAGAAGCGGCTGCACCCCCCCCCACGCGGGCAGTGCGTGGTGAACGTCTCGAGCATGGCGACGGCCGATCCGTTCCCGGGCCTATTCGCGTACGCCGCGGCGAAGGCGGCGGTGAACCTCATGGCGAAGTCGATCGCCAAGGAGGGGGCCGAGATCGGCGTCAAGGGATTCAGCG
Source organism: uncultured Phycisphaeraceae bacterium (assembly GCA_964564695.1). Taxonomy (GTDB): domain Bacteria; phylum Planctomycetota; class Phycisphaerae; order Phycisphaerales; family UBA1924; genus CAZMCC01. Next base: position 2,089 of record CAZMCC010000050.1, read on the forward strand.
TGGCGCCGGGGGCCGTGGAGACGCCGATGCTGCGGGCGATCGTGTCGAAGGAAGCGCTGCCGACGAGCCAGACGCTCAGGCCCGAGCAGGTGGCGGAGGTGATCGTGGCGTGCCTGCTCGGGGAGCGGGACAAGGAGAACGGGGGGACGATCTTTGTGGCGAGTCCGTAAGAGCCGGGAGCGCTAGCGACTGGCCACGGCGACTGCGATTTTGAAGGGTGAGTCGCCGTGGCCGGGCGCTAGCGCTCCCGGCTCTTATCCTCCCCCGTGCCCCCCGAGCGTTCCGGCATCACACGTGTCCTCCGCGCGCTCAGACGCGGCCTGTGGGCCGCGACGCGCCCGGTCATCCGCGATGCTCGCGGGAAGACCGTGCCGCTGTTCGACTCGCGGGCGCGACTCTGGCGCGACCCGGTCGGGCTCGACCTTTCGCAGGCGGAGTTTCGGCGCATCGCTGATCGCATTCGGTGGGCCACGCGCCCGCGCCAATCGACCCCGTTGCACGACGGCAAGGTGTTCGGTGCGTGGATGCGGGAGTACCGGTCGCTGCTGCTGGGCATTCCCGCGGCCGCGTTCGTGGCGTACGCGCTGGTCACCGCCATCATGTACGCCCGCGGTCCCGGCAGGGTGATGCTGATCGTGTCCTTCGCCGTGATGCTGGCGTCGTTCGTTTTCGGCCAGCTCTTCGCTTGGCGCCAACGTACCCGCGCGTTCCCCCGCGCGAGCGAGCTTCAGATCGCCACGGCCATGCTCGCCGAGCACCGGTGCCCGTCGTGCGCGTACAACATTGCGCGCGTGGAGCCCGACGCGGACGGGTGCGTTGTGTGTCCTGAGTGCGCGGCCGCGTGGCATGCGGATCGGATCAGGGCGGTGTTTGCGATATGAGGGCGGCGGGGGGGCGTCTGTTTACCGGGAGGTGAACGCCTCCCCCTCGCTTGAACGGCTGGGGGCCGGGTGCCCGGGTGCAGCTTTGTGCACCCGGTGCCTCTCCGTTTGCGAAGACCCGGCGGACAGAGCTCCGCCGGGGCACCCGCGCTGCGCGGCAGAGGATCTTCGATCACACCGTGATCTTGCCGTGCATGTATTCCACGCACGCTCCGCCGATCATCACGCGGTCGCCCTTGAGCTCGCAGAAGAGCTCGCCGCCGCGGCGGGACACCTGGTGGCCGGTCACGTGGGCCTTGCCCAGCTTGCTCGCCCAGTACGGGACCAGCGTGCAGTGGGCCGACCCGGTCACGGGGTCCTCGTTGATGCCCGCACGCGGGGCGAAGAAGCGGCTCACGAAGTCGTGGCCGGCGGCCGGGGCCGTCGCGATCACGCCCAGCGAGTCGAGCTTCTTCATCGCCTCGAAGTCGGGGACGAGTTCGTGGACGTCGCGCTTGTTGTCGAACACGGCCATCAGGTCCCGCGCCTGGTACACGCTCGCGGGGCGGCGACCGCCAAGGGCCGCGACCATCGCCATGGTGATCTCGACCGGTTTGCCGGGACGGCTCGGGAAGTCGAGGGTCAATCTCGTGTCGTGGCGCTCCACCGGCAGGGCCCCGCTCTTCGAGTCGAAGACGATCCGGTCGCCCTTCCAGCCGCCTCTGGTCCAGATGACGTGGGCCGCGGCCAGCGTCGCGTGCCCGCACAGGTCCATCTCCAGGGCCGGGGTGAACCAGCGGAGGTGGAAGTCGCCCGTGCCCGCGCCCGAGCCTCGGGGCACGTAGAAGGCGGTCTCGGCCTGGTTGTTCTCCATCGCGATCGACTGGAGGACTTCGTCGGGGAGCCAGCGGTCGAGGGGGACGACGCTGGCGGGGTTGCCGCGGAAGACGTGGGACGTGAAGGCGTCGACCTGGTAGATAGGGAGTTCCATGAGCGCCAAGCATACGGAGGCCCGGGTGGAAATTCGGCACTCTTAAGCGCACAGATTTCGGCCCCTTGTGGTGCGAGCCCGGTGCCGGGTATATTGGGGCAATCCGGGGGGTTGGCGCCGGTGTCTGTCGGGGAGAAAGACGGGGGTTCGCCATGACGATCCGTCGGCGGCTGATTATTGAGTTCTCGATTTCGCTCGTGCTCGGCACGGCCATGTGCCTGGCGGTGTCGGCGTATCTGGCGGCGACGTCGAGCGCGACGGGCGTGGCCGCGTCGAACGACACCAGCCTGGACCCGCCCCTGCACGCGATCGGCTATTCGGGGATGGGGTTCGCGATCGCGAATCCGGCGCCCGAGTCCCAGGCGACCGATCTGCGGAACTCGGGCTTCGAGGTCCGCGACCCGAAGTGGGCGTCGGCGGCGGTGCAGCGCTCGTTCAAGGCCCTGCGCGATCGCGGGCGGGTGACGATGGCGGGCGCCTACGGCTGGCCGTTGATCTTCTGCGATTGGACGCTCACCGGGACGGCCGGGAAAGCGACGCTGGAGGGCTCGTACTCCTGGGGTCCGCCGCGGAGCTTTCTGCTCGAGATGCCCGTGTTGGCGGCGGCCCGTGCGTCGGCGTGGGGGTCGGGGCAGGTGCGGACGTCGACGATCACGCAGCTGCCGTCGTATCTGCTGCCGAAGGTGGATCACCTTGATGTCGGGGCGTTTGTGCTCTCGGCGAGCGTGTTCGTGGTGGGGTGCTGGATCGTCGTGCACGTCGTGATCGAGGTGACGAAGGCGGTGGTGAGCTGGGGGGCGAGGACGGAGTGATACGGATCACCGTCGAGAGCCGACCACTCAATGCAGAAGGCGTACGCGGAGCAGCGCGGAGGAACGCGGAGTAACGCGGAGCAAGGCCGGAAGCAGGAGGAACATTGGATGACACCAATGCGATTCTGTTGATCGCCCGCGCGCCCTGTTCGTTCACATCGTCACCTCTTTCTCCGCGTTCCTCCGCGCACTCCGCGTCCTCCGCGTACCCGCATTTGGGCTATCCAACGGGCGATAACCGCTCTTGACCATCGAGCGGACGTCACAGACCGCGCCGCCGAATCGGCCGCTGCCCAGCCAGCTTGGCCCACGGCCCGCGCGAATTGGACTCTTCATGTCACGACCGGCGCAAGCGGGAACCGTCCCGGGCGGCGTGATCGCGACGGAGGAGCCCGCCATGCGTCGAGACCGTTCTGCCGTGTTTGCCCTGATGGTTGCCGGCGTGTGGGCCGGCGCCGCCGTGGGCGAGGACTTTGAGTTCTCCTACGTCGGCAATCTCATCAACGGCACGGGCTCGCTCGTGGGCGCCCCCAGCGCCGACGGCACGTTCGACCTGCTCTCGGGCGAGCTGTACGTCACCGAGGGCCTGCTGGGCGGCGCGTACGCGCTGTACCCCAACCCCGGCGCGCCGGGCGCTTCGTACAGCCCGAGCGGCTTCTTCATCTATGACAACCGCGTCACGCCGGGCAGCACCGACGCGGTCGTCAACTGGTATGGCCTGCTCTTTGGCGCCAACGGGACGGAGATCAACATCTACCGCGACGGGCCGGTCGGTTCGTACACGTTCTACGCCCACAGCGCCGAGGGCAACGTGGTCGATACCGGGTCCTTCAGCATCGAGATCGCGGATGGCACGCGGGCCCGGCCCGGTGAACCCGACGATCCCCCCGGGCCGCCCGACCTGCCCGCGCCCGGCGCCGCGGCGCTGGTGTGCATGGGTGCGGCGTTCCTGGTGAAGCGGCAGCGGCGGGAGTGAGCGGGTGGCATGCTCAAGCCGCCTTGGGCTTGGGCATGGTCGCCATGCCGCCGAGTGTCGTGCCGGACATGCTCAAGCCCCGAGCGGCTTGAGCGTGGCACCCGCTCGCGATCAGGTCCTTGCCCGAGCAGACGGGGTACGATTGCCTGATGTCGATCGATTTGCCAATCTCGAAGGAAGCGGAGCAGTTGCTGCGTGACGCGTGGGGCGACGGCCTCGGTCAGACCGCCTTCGAAGCGCTGGTGATCGAGGGCTATCGGTGCGGCAAGTTCGGGTCCGCGACCGTTCGGAAGCTGCTGAACCACGAGAGTCGCTGGGTCACCGAACGATGGCTTGCCGAACGCGGTGTCTGCGCCAACTACTCGCTTGAAGATCTCCAGGCCGATCGTCGGACGCTGGACGCGATCCTCCCGAAGACCGCCTGATGCTGGTCGTCGCCGACAGCTCGCCGCTCAATATCCTCATCAGGGTGGGGTGTGTGGACGTTCTCGCCAAGCTCTTTGGGCGCGTGCTTATCCCGCCGGAAGTAAGAGCCGAGTTGCTCGATGCGCGCACGCCCGAGGACGTGCGGGCCTTTTTCGATCGTCCGCCCGAGTGGCTCGAAGTGCGCGCCGCCGAACACGTGGCGTCGATCCCACCCCTGGATCGCGGCGAAGAGGCGGCCATCGCTCTTGCGATCGAAGCACGGGCTGACGCTCTGCTCATCGATGAGAAGGATGGTCGGCGCGCCGCGACGCAGCGGGGTGTCGCGATCGTCGGGACACTCGGAGTATTGGAGCAGGCGGCTGCCCGCGGCCTCATCGACCTTCCGAAGGCGTTCGCATCGCTCGCACGCACCGACTTTCGGGTTGACCCCCGACTGATGAAAGATGCGCTCGAACGCCATGCGCAGCGTCGGCCTAAGTCGTGACGACATGATACGGATTCGGCTTGAAACTCACGCCTTCCAGCGCGGGTGCCCTGGGTCGGCCGCCTTGGGCAGACCCAGGGTTGGGCTCAGAACCGCCGACCGCCGCCGCTCGACCCACCGCCGGGTCCGGCGAGGCGCCCGACCCCGGGCACCCGCCATTGAGCGGGCGCGCCGGTTGACGCCGCTGCCGCTCCTGCGACTGCCACATACTCAAGCCGCCCAATCCGATGAACGCGAGCATGGGGCGGAATTCGCCCTGAATCATCAGCACGACCGTCGCACACAGGCATAGAGCGCACATCGCGGCGATGACCCGGAGCGTCCACTCTTTGCCGACGCTAAGCAAGAGGCCGGGGACCAGCGCCAGCCCGCACAGCCCGCTGATGCGTGACGTGATCGAGCCGCTCAGTTCCGCCGTGATCCAGATCGTGACGACCATCACGACGACGGCGGTCCCGAGCATCTGACGAAGGGTGAACGTGGGCTGATCGTTCATGCTTTCAGGATACCCGCTGGCGGTGGCGCCGCAAGGGCAAACATGCTCAAGCCCCGAGCGGCTTGAGCATGCCACCCAACGCCGACTTCACACCTTCGCCTCGAACGTGCTCTTGACGTACAGCTCCTTGAGCTGCGCGTCGGTTACCTTGCCCGGGGCGCCGGTCATGAGGTCGGCGCCGATCTGGGTCTTGGGGAACGCGATGACGTCGCGGATGTTGTCGGTGCCGGTGAGGTGCATGATGAGCCGGTCGAGGCCGAAGGCGATTCCGCCGTGCGGCGGGGCGCCGAAGCTGAGGGCCTCGAGGAGGAAGCTGAACTTCTCCTTGGCCTGCTCGGGGGTCATTCCCAGGAGCTGGAAGACCTTGGACTGGACGTCGCGGGCGTGGATGCGGATGGAGCCGCCGGCGATCTCGCTGCCGTTGAGCACCATGTCGTAACCGGCGGAGAGGATCGCCTCGATGGTGACCTCGTCGTTCTCGTCGGCGTCGACAAACGCCTTGGCCTGGTCATCACGTGGTGCGGTGAACGGGTGGTGCATCGCCACCCATTTGCCCGTGTCCTTGTTCCGCTCGAACATCGGGAAGTCGATGACCCACAGGAAGTTCCACGCCTTGCCCCACTCGGGGACGATGCCCATGTCGCGGGCGATCTTCTGGCGGAGCTCGCCCATCGCCTTGGTGGCGACGCTGTAGACGTCGCTCGTGAAGACGACGGTGTCGCCGGCCGCGAGGCCCAGGGCCGCGATGAGCTCGGCCTTGACGGGCTCGAGGAACTTGGCGCAGCCGGTCTCGAAGGCGAGGTTGCCGTCGGCGCCCTTGATGACCTTGGAGACGGGCACGCCGCCGGCGCCGAAGGTCTTGACGAACTCGGAGTAGGCGTCGGTGATCTTGCGGGTGAGCTTCTCGGCGCCGCCGGGGATTCGCAGGGCCTTGACGACGCCCTTCTTCGAGGCGAAGGGGGGCAGGCTTGCGCCCTTCTCGAGCGCGCCCTTGAAGACGCCGAAGTCGGTCCTGGCGGCGATGGCGGAGACGTCCTTGATTTCGAGCCCGAAGCGCGTGTCGGGCCGGTCGATGCCGAACCGCTCCATCGCGTCGCGATAGGTCATGACCTGCAAGGGCGGGACGGTGAAGCCGAGGACTTCACCCCACAGCGTGCGGGCGAAGCCCTCCATCATGGCCATGACGTGCTCGCGCCGGGCCCAGGACATTTCCAGGTCGATCTGGGTGAACTCGGCCTGACGGTCGGCGCGGGGGTCCTCGTCGCGGAAGCAGCGGCAGATCTGCATGTAGCGGTCGCAGCCGGCGACCATGAGGATCTGCTTGAAGAGCTGCGGGCTCTGGGGCAGCGCGTAGAAGCTCCCGCCCACGTGCCGGCTCGGCACGAGGAACTCGCGGGCGCCCTCGGGCGTGCTCTTGTAGAGCACCGGCGTCTCGATCTCGAGGAAGCCGTTGGTGTCGAAGTAGCGGCGCGTGACCTGGAGCACCCTGTGGCGCGTGCCCAGCAGCTGCTGCATGCGCGGGCGGCGGAGGTCGAGGTAGCGGAACTTGAGGCGGAGCTCCTCGTTGGGGAGCTGCGTCAGGTCGTCGGGGAGGAACGGCGGGTTGTCGGTCTTATTGAGGACCTCGAGACGGTTGACGACGACCTCGACCTTGCCGGTCTCGAGCTTGGGGTTGGGGCCGCCCACGCGGGTGCGCACGACGCCGGCGATGCCGATGACGTCTTCGTTGCGGAGCTTGTCGGCGGTCTCGTTCAGGCCCTTGGCGGTCGCGGGGTCGATGCCCGCGGTGGTGGGGGGCACATGCTCGGGGTCGAAGACGACCTGGGTGAGGCCGAAGCGGTCGCGGACGTCGATGAAGATGAGGTTCCCGTGGTCGCGGTAGGAGTTCACCCAACCGGTGAGGGTGACGCTCTGGCCGACGTGCGATTCGCGGATCTCGCCGCAGGTGTGGGTGCGCTGGATCATGGGTGGTGGTGGGGGCGTGGGGGGGCGGTGGTGGGGGCGTGGGGGAACGTGGGGGGGCTTGGGCAGATGGGGAACACGAGGACGTCGACCCCGTGCTTGGGCGGGCCGGGATGGTAGCGAGGGAGCGTCGGCGCGCGAGCGCGAGGGCATGTGGTGCTTTTGCGCGCAGATTTCGCGCACAGCCGTACAGGACATTGACAGTTTCGCGGGTCCGGGGTATCTTCGGTCCCCGCTCATGCGGTGTGTTTTTCGGGGAGCGGAATTGGGGATTCAACGCTCTCGAGGGTGCCCACATGACGACGCTCGCTGCACGAAGGGAAGGACGCTGTTGGCTCGCCGGTCTTCGCCCGCTCATGGCCCTTTCGTTCGCGGTTCTTGCGGCCCTGGCGCCCGCGGGCTGCGGGGATTAGGGAAGCCGAGCGCGTCGACCAGACGCTCACCAAGCTCTCGGAGGCCAACGAGGCCCGCGACGCGGACACGGTGATCTCGCTCCTCACGCCGCGCACGATCGATTACTACAACGACGCCATCCGCCTCGCGTGCACGGCGAAGAAGGACGAGGTTCTGCGCCAGGGGCCGACGGTGTTGTTCGAGGTGCTGTACATGCGCCTGCTGTACTCCGAGCCGCAGCTCAAGAAGCTGACGGCCGACAGCTACATCCGCGAGGCCGTGAAGCACGGGACGTGGCAGTTCCTGTTCGACGACGAGGACCTCGATGTGGGCAAGCCGGTGGTGGCGGGGGACTCGGCGCGGGTGCCGCTGCGGCAGAAGCCCCCCGAGCGGGTCGCGGGGTTCGGTCGCCGGGGCCCGGAGGGCGAGCCTGGTTCTGAGCCTTCTCAACCGGCCGGAGCGTCCCACGTTCCAGATCCAGCTTGTGCGCCAGGACGACAATGCGTGGCGCCTCGATGAGACCTCGATGGTCGACATGCAGGACCGCCTGATCGAGGGCATGCTTTCGAGGAGCGGGCAGAGCCTCGAGGGGTACGCGAACGAATTCTTTGAGGATGACGAAGGCAAGCCGGCCCCGGCCGCCATGTGGAACCCCCCAAGTCCGGTGCTGCGGCCTTGCGCCCCAACCGGTAATCTGCCCGACGGCCGGGCTTTTTTCGCGGCGGGCCGTGGACCGGCCCGAGTTTCCGTGTACAAAGGCCGTCCGCGACCAGCGGTGTCGCATGTGCCACACGCGAACGTGGCGATGCGGACTCCGGGTGCACGGACGTGTGTGTTGAGGGCCGCGACGAGCCCCTGCACGCGTTTCGGAGGGCACGATGGCTTGGGCTGAGCACCAGCACGACCACGCGGCAAGCCAGGCGGGCGGGTTTTTCGAAAACCTGTTCGTGAGCGACTTCACGCCGCGGGCCGAGTGCATGAACCAGATCCGCGAGGTGATCTGGCTGCACGTGATCTCCGACGCGATCATCGCGGCGGCGTACTACTCGATCCCCATCGCGCTGGTCTATTTCGTCTGGCGCCGGCGCGACGTGGTGTACCCGTGGATATTCGTCCTCTTCGCGATGTTCATCCTCGCGTGCGGGACGACGCACGTCTTCGATGTCGTCGCCGTGTGGAGCCCGCTGTACCGCTTCGACGGGCTGATCAAGGCGGCGACGGCGGGGCTCTCGATCGTGACGGCCGCCGCCCTGTGGCCGCTGATCCCCAAGGCCCTGGCGATCCCCAGCCCCGCGCAGCTCCACCAGCTCAACGAGACGCTGACCGCCGAGAACGACATTCGCAAGACGACCGAGGCCCAGCTGGCCGCGGCCCACAAGGACCTCGAGCAGCGCGTCATCGAGCGGACGCAGGAGCTCTCCACGGCGGTCGAGAAGCTCCGCACCGAGAACACGCAACGGCGGCTGGCGGAGGAACGCCAGCGCCTCGCGATGAACGAGCTGGACCACCGGGTCAAGAACACGCTCTCGACGGTGCTCTCGCTCGCCGAGAACACCGGGGCCGGCGCGGGAGACATGAACGAGTTCCTCTCGTCGTTCACGGGGCGGATCCGCGGCCTGGCGAGCCTGCACGAGTCGCTGGCCCAGCGCCAATGGGCCGGGGCCTCGCTCAAGCAGCTCGTGACGCGAACCGTCGTGCCCTTTGTGGCCGAAGACCAGGGCCGCGTCGAGTTCACGGGGCCCGACTTCGTGCTCTCGACCCGCGAGGCCGCCGCGATCAGCACGGTGCTGTGCGAGCTGGTGACCAACGCGGCCAAGTACGGGGCGCTGAGCGTGCCCGGAGGGCGCGTGAGGGTCGAGGTCTCGACCGATCAGCGGGAGTCCGACGGGACCGGGGCGGCCCGGTCGAAGGTGACGATGCGGTGGCAGGAGTTCGGCGGCCCGCCCGTGCAGACCCCCGAGCGGCGCGGGTTCGGGACTCAGCTCATCGAGCGCATCGTCCCGTACGAGCTCCGTGGGCACGCCGAGTTCCGGTTCGAGCCGACCGGGCTGGCGTGCGTGGTGACGTGGTCATCGCTGGCGACGGTTCCGCGGTAGGCTCGTTGACCCACAGGAGAGGCGGCAGCCATGGCAGCGGCAGCAGCAACCCCGACGCAACTGAGGTCCCTGGAGGACCTGCACGTTCTGCTCGTCGAAGACGTCTTCCTGACCGCGTTCAGGCTCAAGACGATCGTCGAGCAGTTCGGCTGCGCCGTCATCGGACCGGCACCGAGCGTCGAGGACGCGCTCGACCTCATCGAGCAGACCCGGTGCAACTCGGCCCTGCTCGACATCAACCTGGGCGAGGAGAGCGTCGAGCCGGTCGCGCGGCGACTGCTCGCGCTCGAGATCCCCTTCGTGTTCATCACCGGCTACGCCAGCCCGCCGCGCGATTCTCCCCTTTTCCGCGAGCGCCCCCGGCTGCTTAAGCCCCTCGATCCCCAGCTGCTCAAGCGCGTGATGCGGCGGGAGTTTCTCGGCCCGGGCGCGTCCGGCGAGGATTGAGACTCAGGCGGGCGGGGATGAAGAGGTGGGGGGGGTGGGGGTGGTGGGGGACAGCCAGCGGGTGAGGAACGCCGTCTGCAGCGTCTTGGCCTCGTGCGCGACGCGCCCGAAGCCCGAGTGCTCCTGCGGAGCGCCGGTCGTGGGCCAGGTCTTGAATTCGATGAGGCCGGGATCGGCGCCCGCGGCCGTGTAGCGCCGGCGCAGCAGCTCGAGGAACCGGCGCTGGGCCGCGACCGGTGCGAGCTCGTCGGCCTCCGAGTGCAGCGCGAGCATCGGGAGCGGGCGGAACGTGTCGAGCGACCGGCGCGGGTCGAGCGCGGCGTAGCTCGACGCCGGCAGCTGGGCGAGCTGCCCGCGGTTGCCGACCACGGCCTCGAGGTCCCCCGACGTCGCTTCGACGGTGGCGCACAGAAACGGGTTGGGATCGCACAGGCGGCGAAGCGTCGCCATGCCCCCCAGCGACATGCCCCCGATCCCCGCGCGTGAGAGGTCGAACAGCCCGTTGAAGCGCGGCTCGGCGAGCGCTGCGAGCACCGAGTCGATCTCGGGCAGCACCATCGCGAGCACGTCGAGCACACGGTCGGGCGCCTGGAGGGCGGGATCGGCGCGCTCGCCGTGGCCGGGAAGGTCGATGGCGACGGCGGCGATCCCCGCGCGGACCCAGCGGAGGTATCGCCCGGGGTCCAGCTCCTTGTTCACGGTGCGCCCGTGCATCCAGAGCATGACAGGGGACGGCCCCCCCACGCCCGCCCAATCGGGGTGCGCGACGAGGGTCGGCACGAGGGCTGGGCCCAGGCGCAGTGTGCGCGTGCGTCGCGCCAGGTCGGAGGGGAGCTCGGTGAGGAACCGGGACATCGGGCGAGGGTAGAGGAACGCCCGGGCCGGGGCGGGCTCATGAATTCGGAACGAATTCAGGCGCTGTTCGCATGGTGGAAATCCCGGGCGTGGTATCTTGGGCGCACGTCGCGGGGTAAACCGGAGGACGTCCATGAAGACGAGGACGATGGTGTCGGCGGCTGCTCTGCTGCTCGCGGTCGGGGCGACCAGCGCACTCGGACAGGACAGCACGCGCCTGATCGACCCCAACAAGAAGTTCCACCGCCTGTTCGTGTCCGGCGACGGCGACAACGCGGACGAAAACAAGGCGATGACAACGGAGCGTGACCTGATCAAGTCGCGCGTCACGGCGGCCGGGAACCAGGCCGCGGGGAGCACGGTCGCCACGCTGACGACGCCGACTGTGGACCAGTTCCGCGACGCCATCACGGCGGCGTTCGCGGGCGCGGGCGCGGGCGACGAGGTGACGATCTATTTCGGGGGGCACGGCGGGACGAAGCGGTTCGCGCGCGGCGACGAGGGCAACGAGCCCACGGGGTTCAACCAGCACATCCGGCTCAAGCCCGACAACCGCGTGACGGACAACGAGTTCCGCACGATGATCGAGAACGCCCGCACGGCCGCGGGGCTGAGCGCGACCGACGTGACGGTCATGGCGATCTTCGACACCTGCTACGGCGGCGGGTTCACCGGCGGCGACTCGAACATCGGCGAGACGGGCCACATCACCGTGATCGGGTCGAAGACCGACTCGCCGTTCTCGACGCCCAAGAGCGGCGGTGGGTACTGGAAGAAGTCGATCACCGTCACGCTGTCGGAGTACGTCCAGGCGCACGCGGGGGAATCGGTGAGCGGGACCGACGTGAAGGCGGCGCTGAACGGGTTCAACCTCGGCCCGCCGCCGGCGCCGGCGTCCTCGCCCAAGACGGAGAAGTCGCGGTACGAGGGCGACGATGCGCTGACGGACCTCGTGGTCACGACCGACCTGGTGAACCCGCTGCTGTTCGAATTGTCGGGGAACACGTTCACACCGGGGAGCCTGGTTCAGCTGCTCTACTTCTCCGACGAAACTGGCCCGGACGGAATCCCGATCGGGGAGATGGTCGTGGACGGCTTCGGCGCGTTCGGCCCCGTCGATGTGCTGCTGCCATCGACTCCGTTGCCCAACGCGTTCTTCGGGGCGATCGACGACCTCGGGATGTATGACTGGGAAGTTGTGCCAGCGCCGGGGACGGCGGTGGTGCTCGCCTTTGCCGGGGTTTTCTGCCTCGGACGGCGACGGCGCGGGTGATTTGTCCGCGAAATTGGGTCGCGGCTACCATTTCCCGTCCCCGGGCGGAATTCCGGGGTGGGCTGAGCGCGATCGCTCGCCCGTGAACCAGCTCACCACGGAGAAGCATCATGAAGCGGACGACCAGAATCGTGACCATGTGCCTGTCGGCGGGGATCGCGGCGAGCCTGGCGCTGGGGATCGCGGCTGCGCAGCAGGACAAGAGCAAGCCGGCGCAGCCGGCGTCGACCCCGGCGGCCAAACCCGGCGACAAGCCCGCGGCCAAGCCGGCCGCGGCCCCGCACGAGATGGGAATGTCGCCCGAAGATCAGAAGGCGATGGAAGAGGCCGCCAAGCCGGGCCCGATGCATGCGATGCTGAACAAGTCGGTCGGCACGTGGAAGGCCCAGTGCTCGATGTGGATGGCGCCCGACGCCGAGCCCATCACGAGCGAGAGCACGATGACGTGCGCGTCGATCATGGGCGGCCTGTTCACGCAGTGCCAGATGAGCGGCGAGGTCCCCGGCATGGGGACGATGTCCGGCATGGGCATCTATGGCTATGACAACGTGGCCAAGAAGTTCCAGGCGACGTGGGTGATGAGCTGCGGCTCGGGCATGATGACCGGCACGGGCGAGCTGCAGTCCGACGGCAGCACCATCAACTGGACCTACAACCACACCTGCCCGGTCCGGAAGAAGGCGTGCACGATGCGCGAGGTCGAGAAGATCACCGGGCCGGACACGAAGACTATCACCACCTACATGGAGGATCCGGCGAGCGGCAAGGAATACAAGGCGATGGAGATGACCCTCACCCGCCAGAAGAAGTGAGCGGCTGACGCTGACGATCGAGTGAATCGAACCGAGAGCCCCGCCCTTGCCGGCGGGGCTCTTGTCATGGCGGAGATGGCTTGGGGAAAGGAACGTACGCGGAGGACGCGGAGTAGCGCGGAGGAACGCGGAGAAATACAAGAAGAACTGGCCCAACACGGGGACACGGCGCCGGTCGCTTGTTCACGCCCTTGTCCGCACTCCGACTTCTTCTCCGCGTTCCTCCGCGCTCTCCGCGTCCTCCGCGTACCGCTCTGAATCCGCCTCATTCCGCCGGAACGAGGCGGAGCTTGCCGGTCATGTGCTCGCGCCCGCGCCGGTAGTCGATCTCGACCTCGTCGCCGGGCTTGAAGTCGGCGAGCACGCGGACGAGCTCGGCGAGCTCCTGGACCGGGGCGCCCGCGACCGACGTGATGACGTCGCCCTTCTTGAGGCCGGCGGGGAGCGACTTGCCCGCGAGCATGTCGGCGGGACGACGCCGGTCGGGGACGTAGCTCGACGTGACCTGCAGCCCATCACCGGAGGCGGCCTCAACCTCGAACGGGAGCCAGGCGTCGCCCGGGCCGGGGAACTCGGGGGCGGTGTCGATGAGACGGACCCAGGCGCGGAAGTCGCGTTCCACTTTCTTGAGTGGCGATTTGAACGCGCCCTCAAGGGCCTTGCGCCCGCTGGGGTCGGCGGCGTAGCCGAACTCGGCGTCGGTGGTGTACAGCCGGTAGAAGTCCTTGAGCTTGCCGTGGTCGAGCAGGAACATGAAGACGCTGCGGGCCTGGGCGTAGTTGGCGAGCGGGCGGTTGCCGACGAACTTCGGCTGGCTCGTGACCATGAGCGTGTCCCACGGCGTGAGCGAACCGGCGTTGTCGAGGCGCTTGACCATGTTCGTGCGCCAGCTGGGGATGGCGCGGAAGGTGCCGTCGGGCTTGGCGACGACGTCCTCGGGGAGCGAGCACAGGCCCTCCATGATCCAGGCCGGGTGCATCTGCCCGAGGCGGCGCATGTGGCGCCAGTGGAGCACGTGCCAGAACTCGTGGCGGAGCGTGGCGCCCAGGTCCATCGCGACGAGGGTCTTCTCGTCGTCGGCGTACGACCCGCCGATCTGCTGCCACGCGGCCCCGAACCGCTTCACGGCCCAGATCGCGTAGTCGTTGCGGTTGGGCAGGATCACGACGACCCACGGCGTGCGCCCGTCGAACTGCTCGGGGAGCGTGGGGTCGACGCACGTGCGCCACCACGTGACGAGCGTTTCGACGTTGGTGCGGACGCGGGTGAGGGTGGTGAGGTCGTAGGCCGCGGCGAACTGGAGGCGGAGCTTGGGATCGTCGGCGAAGCGGTAGTCGGCGGTGAAGGTCTTCTTGAGGGCCTCGACGTTCTCGAGGCGTCGGGCCTCGAGGATCTCGTCCCAGGCGCCGACGATGGCCTTGAACTGCGGCGTGTCGCGGAGAATGAAGAGGTTGGGGTCGTGCTGGAGCTGGGTGAGGTCGCTGAAGCCGAGCGCGATGGCTTCTTTGAGCGAGTCGATGGCCGCGTCCTGACGCTTGGTCATCGAGAGCACGCACGCGAGGTTGTAGTGGTGGACGAAGTTGGAGGGCTCGAGGTCGATGAGCTCGCGGAGCGCGGCCTCGGCCTGGTCGAGGCGGCCCTTGCTGAAGGCGTCGTCCCAGCGGACGTCGGCCTGGCGGATCTTGTCGCGGCGCGAGGGCGTCTGGTCGCCGTTCTCGGCGGGGGGGGCGAGGGCGAGGAGGAAGGAAGTCAGGATTGCCAAGAGGGCGGGCATGCGATGAATGGTTCGCACGCCGGGACGCGCCGGGTGCGGGGGGCAGGCAGGGAATTGGGCTTTCGGCCGTGGGTTGGGAGCCTGATCCGTGCCACCGAGATCGGCTTTGCGATCTCGGTGCTCTTGGTGTTGAATGACTCGGAACACCAAGATCGCAAAGCCGATCTTGGTGGCACGGATCAAGGCCCTCTTGTCCGGCGCCGTGCTGTTCGGTAGTCTGGCGGGATGGCTGAAGTCCCCGCGCAACCCATCCGCAAGCGCATGCGACGAGCGGAGGTGCCCGGATCGGTGCGGTTCGTCACGCTTTCTTGCTACCGGCAGTTACCTCTCCTCGGGCGTGCGGTCATTCGCGACGCGTTCGTCGTAGAGAAGCTTGTTGTCGCCAGGAAGGAACATGGGTTCGAGCTGTTCGCCTGGGTTGTCATGCCCGAACATGCCCATGTGCTTGTGCGCCCGCGGGCCGGTGAATTGCTGGAGGATGCGCTGCGATCGATCAAGACATCGGCGGGCAAGCATGTGATCAGGCGGTGGCGGGATCTGCGTGCCCCTATTCTGCCGAAAATCACCACTGGTCGGGGCAGGTACCGATTCTGGCAGAAGGGCGGCGGGTTCGATCGGAATGTTCGCAGTGAAGCGGAGTTCTGCCGCGAAGTGCGGTACATTCATCGCAACCCCGTGGAGCGGGAGTTGGTGGGGTCGGCCGAAGAGTGGAAGTGGTCGAGTGTGCGGTGGTGGATGAGGTTGCGCCAGGGAGAGGTCGAGTGCGATCCGCCGCCGGGGGACCCGAGGAAGTGGGAGGGCTGGTTGGGGTATTGGTGAAGCCGCAACGCCGGAGCACCGAGATCGCAAAGCCGATCTCGGTGGCACGGATCAGGGGGCACTGGACGTCGAGCAACTCACAGCATCGTCATCCCGCCGTCGACGGCGATCGTCTGACCCGTGAGGAAGCCCGCCTCGTCGCTCGTGACGTACGCCACGGCGGCCGCGATGTCTTCGGGAGCGCCGAGGCGCTTGATGGCCATCAGCGTCGTGACTTTCTCTTTCACCTCGTCGGGGAGGTTGGCGGTCATGTCGGTGGTGATGAAGCCGGGGGCGATGACGTTGGCGGTGATGTTCTTGCCGCCGAGCTCGCGGGCGGTGGTCTTGGTGAGGCCGGTGAGGCCGGCCTTGGCGGCGGCGTAGTTGGCCTGGCCGGCGTTGCCGACGAGGCCGCTCGTGGACGCGATGTTGACGATGCGCCCGAACTTGTTCCGCATCATGTGGCGGGCGGCGGAGCGGCTCGCGACGAAAGCGCTTGTGAGATTCGTGGTGATGACGGCGGACCAGTCCTCGTCGGACATGCGGAGCATGAGCCCGTCGCGGGTGATGCCGGCGTTGTTGACGAGGATGTCGAGGCGGCCGAAGTGCTCGGCGGCCTTGTCGACGGCGGCGGCGAGACCCGCGGAGTCGGCGACGTCGGCGGCGAAGACGGCGGCCTGACCGCCGGCGGCCTCGATGGCGGCTTTCACTTCGGCGAGCGGGCCTTCGGTGCGGGAGAGCAGGGCGACGCGCCGGCCGTCGGCGGCGAGGCGGAGCGCGATGGCACGGCCGATGCCGCGGCTGGCGCCGGTGACGAGGGCGACGCGGGCGGGAGTGGGTGTAGCGGCGGGGTCAGGCACTGCGGAACTCCAAGTGGTGAACGTGTGCCCGCCCCGGGTTGGTCACGAAACGAAGGCCGCCTCCCTCTCGTCGGCTCGGCGTTCAGCCGAGACGACGTGTCTCCCTCCGCGGTGCGCGGAGGGAGATCTTTCGATCAACCGCCGCCGGGGATGGTGATGGGGCCGCCGGGGGTGTTCTTGCGGTTGGGGTCGCGCGGGGCTGGGTCGTTGCCGGGCTGGTTGGTCATGCCGCCGGGCTCGTCGGGCTTCTTGGGGGTTTCGCCTTCGCCCTCTGGCGCAGGGGCGTCGGCGGAGGCGGCCTTGCTGGCGCCGAAGGCCGCGAGGCCGATCGAGTCGAAATCGCTGGCGCGGCGCTTGGTGACCCCGGCGGTGGGGGCATTGCCGAAGTGCACGGCTTCGGACTGGTCGCCGATACCCCAACCCAGGAGGAAGGCGCCCTTGTCGTCCTGCACGGCGATGACGACGACACGGGAGAAGTGCATCCCCGCGCCGGCGTTCTCTGCTCCCATCGATTCCGCAATCGCGCTCGACGCGCTGGTTGCCGCGTCCTGGATCTTCTTCGCCAGAGCGGCGTCGAGACCGGCGTCTTCCAGTGACTTGGCGATATTCCCGACAGTCTCGGGAGTCGCGTCGGTGCCCAGGGTTCGCAGGGCCTCAATGACGGCCGGCATCTTGTCCGCCGGAACCTCCTTGAGGGCGTCGGCGACGGGGCCTGCCATCAGCTTGGCGCCAATCGCATTGATATCGAGCTCGGGCGTGAAGGCGTCGCCCGCATCCCCGACATACACCACGCGCACGGCCTCGATGCCCGCGGTCGACTCCGCCCACTCGCCCGAGGCGTCGAGCGTGTTGAGGACGTTGACGGCGCCCTTGTCGAGCACGGTCTTGAGCTTGCTCGCGTCGCCGCGGGCGAAGCCGTCGGCCAGCGCGATGACGGCGCGGGCGAGGTTCTCGTCGGTGAACTTGACGTTGTCGGCGAAGGTGACGCGCGCGTCGGCCTTGGCGTCCTGCAGCAGCGCCTGGATGGAGATCTCCGGGGGCGGCGGCGGCGGGGGCGGAGGCGGGGCCTTCTTCGGCGGCGGGGGCGGCGGGGGCTCTTCGCCGCAGCCCGAGAGCGCGGCGGTCGCGAGCAGGCCCGCGGCGAGCGTGATCGCCAGGGGGAGGCGGAGCAGGGAGTGCTTACGGCTGCTGGGGCTGGGGGGGGACAGCGGGTTCATCGTGCGACTCCACCTTCACGCTCTTGTCGATCCGACGCATGAGCCCGGCGAGCGTTTTGCCGGGGGAGAGCTCGTGCCATGTGCTGCCCGAGGGTGCGTCGGCGATGAGCCGCGAGCACGACTGGGCCCAGCGCACCGGGGCGGTGAGCTGCTCGATAAGCCTAGCGCGGATGGCCTGCTCAATCGTGGTACCGCCGGGACTTGCGCCCGGTTCCCCCCCCCCGCCACCCCCGGCATGCGGGACGGCGGTGACGTTGGAATAGACCCGGCAGCGGGGGGGGGCGATGGGGGTGCGGGCAAGGGCCGCGGACAGGCGTTCGGCGGCCGGGGCCATGATCGGGGAGTGGAAGGCGCCAGCCACGGGCAGCGGCTGGGCGCGGAGGCCGGCGGTGGCGGCCGTGGCGACGGCACGCTCGCAGGCGGCCTTGTCGCCCGAGAGGACGACCTGGCCGGGGGCGTTGAAGTTGGCGCAGACGAGGATGCCTTCCTCGCGGGCGGCGTCACAGACGTCCTGGGCCTGGGTTTCGTCGGCGCCGATGAGGGCGACCATGCCCGAGGGGGTGCTGGTGGCGGCGTCCTGCATGGCACGCCCGCGGAGGGTGACGAGTTCGAGGCCGTCCTCGAAGCTGAAGCACCCGGCGATGTGGAGGGCGGTGTATTCGCCGAGGCTGAGGCCGGCGGCGGCGAAGACGCCGGCCTCGGATGAGCCGTTGGTGTGGGGGCCGGCGTTCCAGGCGCTGAGGGTGGCGCGCCAGCAGGCGATCGACGCGGTGTAGATGGCGGGCTGGGCGGCGTCGGTCTGGTTGAGGCGATCGGCCGGCCCCTCGAAGCACAGGGTCGACAGCGGCGCGCCGAGGCGCGAGCCGAGGACTTTGTCGGCGGTCGCGAAGACCTCGCGCGCGAGGGGGGAGGCGTCGAACCACTTCTTGGCCATGCCGACGGCCTGGGCGCCCTGGCCGGGGCAGAGGATGATGCGAGAGGGCATGGACAAGCGTACGCGGGAGTGGGGGGGATTGAACGAGCCGTGAGCGCGAGCTCACGGTGAATCTCGGGTGCACGGGCAGCGCCCGGAAATACCCCACGTCCAGGCGAGCAATCCCTAACCGGGAGCTTGCGCTCCCGGCTCGTTCAGGAATTCAACACTTAGGTATTGACCTTAGTGTTGAACCGGACTAGTCTGTAGCGATGAGCACGGCCGCTCTCCCCCCCCGAGCGATTGATCAGACGTTGAAGGCGCTCGCGGATCCGACACGACGTCGGGTGATCGAGCGGCTATCCCGCGGGACGGCGAGCGTGAGCGAGCTGGCCGAGCCGTTCGAGATGGCGCTGCCGAGCTTTGTCCAGCACCTCAAGGTGCTCGAGGACTGCGGGCTGGTGAAGTCGGAGAAGGCGGGGCGGGTGCGGACGTTCGAGCTGGTGCCGCGGAGGCTCAAGGTGATGGAAGACTGGCTCGGCAAGCAGCGGTCGCTGTGGGAGCGGCGGCTGGATCAACTCGACGAATACCTGTTGTCAATGAAGAAGGAGAAGACCGATGGTTCAACTGAGTGATCCGTACTTTGACCCCAAGCTCGACCTGGTGCTGCAGCGCGACGTGGACGTGGCACGCGAGCTGGTGTGGCAGGCGTGGACGACGCCGAAGCATCTCGAGAAGTGGTTCTGCCCCAAGCCGTGGTACGTTTCGGACATCGTGATGGAGCTCAAGCCCGGCGGGCGGTTCACGTCGATCATGCACGGGCCCAACGGCGAGAGAGTGCCGAACAACGGGTGCTGCCTCGAAGTGGTGCCGCAGGAGAAGCTCGTCTTCACCGACGCGCTCACGGCGGGGTATCGCCCCGCGCCCGAGGCGTTCATGGTCGCGATCGTGACGATGCAGGCGCTCGCGCCCGGCAAGACCCGCTACACGGCGGTCGCACGCCACGCCAACCCCGACACGCGCAAGAAGCACGAGGAGATGGGCTTCCACGGGGGGTGGGGGACGGCGCTGGAGCAGATGATTGAGCTGATCAAGAAGGGGTTGTGAGGGTGGTGGGGGTGCGCTGATCCGAGCCTCTCGCGCGAGCGAGAGGTGTTGTGGGTGCGGACGCACAGGACCTCCCGCTTGCGCGGGAGGCTCGGATCGGAAGTCAGGTCAGCCTCGGTGAATCCGGCGCCGAACACCGCCCCCTCGCTTGAACGGCTGGACGCCGTTCAAGCATTTCCCCCTCCGCCAGGGCGGAGGGGGATCTTGTTATCGCTTGTCTTCGAACGGGGCGTCTTCCTCGTCGTCTTCGGACTCGTCTTCGTCCTCGGACTCCTCGTCGTCGTCTTCGTCGGCGAACTCGTCGTCATCGCCCTCTTCGTCGGTCTCTTCTTCGTCGGCGTCCTCGTCGACTTCCTCTTCGTCCTCGGTTTCGAGTGACGCGAGGGCCTGGTCGTCGGCGACCTGCTCGGGGTAGGACTGGTGCGATGCCATGCCGGGGAGTACCTCTGGGGCCGGGGTTGACGGGTTGTCCTCGGCGTCGCGGGCGTCGGCGGCGGCCTGGGCTTTGAGGGCGTGCCATTCCTCGAGGGTCATGACGACTTCGCGGGCGACGGTGCCTTTGTGGCCGCCGAGGATGCCGGCTTCGCCCATCATCTCGATGAGTCTCGCGGCGCGGGTGTAGCCGATGGCGAGGCGGCGCTGGAGCATGCTCACGCTGCCGCGCTTGGTCTCGACGACGATCTCGACGGCCTTGTCGAAGAGGGGGTCTTCCTGGGCGGCCATGAGGCCGTTGCGTTCGGCGTCCTCGTCGGCGTTGGGATCGGCGCCGGGGCGGATGTTGACCAGGGCCCGCTCGAAGTTGGGCTGGGCGACCTCGCGCATGAAGCGGACGACGCGCCGGATTTCCTTCTCGTCGACGAGCGTTCCCTGGGCCCGCACGAGCTTGCTCGAACGCGGGGAGAGATAGAGCATGTCGCCCTGGCCCAGCAGCAGCTCGCCGCCCTTCTGGTCGAGGACGATGCGGGAATCCATGCCGCTGGCGACCTTGAAGCACATGCGGCCGGGCATGTTGCTCTTGATGAGGCCCGTCACGACGTTCGCCTGCGGGCGCTGCGTCGCGAGGATGAGGTGGATGCCGACGGCGCGGGCCTTCTGAGCGATGCGGACGATCGAGTGCTCGACCTCCTTGTTCGTCATCATCAGGTCGGCGAGCTCGTCGATGACGAAGACCATGTAGGGGAGCTTGCGCGGGATGCGGGCTTCCTCTTCGGGGGTCGTCGGGTTGAAGACTTCCTTGAGCTCGTCCCAGCCGAGCGAGTTGTAGCTCGTGATGTCGCGGCAACCGGCCTCGGCGAGCAGCTCGTAGCGCTCCTCCATCTTGCCGACGGCCCATTCGAGAATGGCCGCGGCCTTGGCCATGTCGGTGACGACCGGGCACATGAGGTGCGGGATGTCCTTGAACTGGCTGAGCTCGACCATCTTGGGGTCGACGAGCACGAGCTTGAGCTCGTTGGGCTTCTTCGTGTAGAGGAAGCTCATGATGATCGTGTTCATGCACACGCTCTTGCCCGAGCCGGTGGTGCCGGCGACCAGGCAGTGGGGGAGCGCGGCGAGGTCGACGACCAAGGGTGCGCCCGAGGCGTCCTTGCCCAGGAACATGGGAAGGGCCATGCCGGACGCGGTGGGGGCGGCGGGGAAAAGGCCGCCGCCCGAGGGGGCCTCGGAGGCGGTCATCAGCTCCTTGAGCCGGACCTTTTCCTTGTGGATGTTGGGGACTTCGATGCCGACGGTGTCGCGCCCCGCGGTGTTCGCGACGATGCGGATGTTGTGGGCCTTGAGCGAGCGGGCGAGGTCGCTGGAGATCGCGGAGAGCGCGGCGACCTTGGTGCCGGGGGCGAGTCGGATCTCGAAGAGCGTGATGACGGGGCCGGAGTCGATGCCGACGACCTCGCCGTCGATGCGGTATTCCTTGAGGGCGCGTTCGAGCGATTCGGCCTGCTCGCGGACGTAGCCCTCGAGCTTCTCGGAGTAGCCCTGCTCGGGGGCCTCGAGGAGGTCGAGGCCGGGGAAGCGGTAGCCCTCGACGTCGGCCTCGTTCGAGCCCTGCAGGTCGCGGAGTTCCTCGTCGGTGGCGCTGCGACGGTTCACCGAGGCGAAGCGCATCGGGAGCTTGGCGATCTTGGCGCGGAGCTGGTCGGCGGTGAAGGTCTGCGGCTCGGCCGTACCTTCTTCGGTCTCGGCTTCGGGGGATGCCGTGGCGTCCTGGTCGTCGGACTCGTCGCCCACAGCCGGGGCGCTCTTGGCGACGGGCTTCGACGCCGCAACGCCCTTCTTCGCGGGCTTGGCAGCAGTGGGGGGGGTGGGGGGGACCTCTTCGAAATCGCCCTCGTCGTACTCGGCCTCCTCATCCTCGTCGACGGTGATCGTCTCCTCGGCGTCCTCGTCGGCGGAGGTGTCGTCGTTGGTCTCGTCTTCATCCTCGTCGACGACCGGCTTGGCGGCGTTCTTCGCGGCGGCGGGCTCGATGAACGCCCCAGGCTTCCCCCCCACGCCGCCGCGCTTGCCGCGCGACCTGGGCTCTTCCTTGCCGGGGATCTCCTCGTCGTCGTCGATGTCGTTCTCGCGGACGCTCGCGGCGCCCTTGCGGGACGAGGGGCGCTCGTCCTCATCGTCAGGGTCGAGCTGGTCACGCCGCCCGAGCGTGCCGAACCGCTCGTAGCCGCGCTGGGCGGCGGCGCCGGCGGCTCGCCCGACGGGTCTGGCCGCGGCGACCACGGCACGGCCCGTCCAGATGGCCGCGAGAATGGCGTACGCATCGAGGGCGACGATGGCCCCGACGCTGAACGCGACGCCCAGGACGAGCATGGTGCCCAGGGTGGCGAAGCGGGCGTACAGCTCGGTGGCCCCGACGGTGCCGACGAGCCCGCCGCCCAGGCCCGGGACAGGCCCCGAGCTCGGGAGCAGCAGGGCCTGCATCGCGGCGAACGACGCGGCCATCAGGGCGGCCCCGAGGAAGCGGACCCACACGTGCCCGACCTTGCGGCCCGCGGCGGAGACGGCGAGGTAAAGGGCCGTGACGCCGAGCATGACCCACAGGCCCAGGCCGAGCGACTCGTAGCCGTAGTAGGCGAGAACCGCGCCCATGCGTCCGCACCAGTTGGCGACCGGGGCGTTGGCGGGGACGACCATGGGGCTCGGAGGGTCGGCGGCGTTGAAGCTGAGGGCGGCCGCGGCCACGAACAACCACGCCGCGGCCATGCCGACCCAGACCACGCGCTGCCAGAGCATTTCCGGAAGGGTGGCCCCCCCCGTGGCGGCCGCGGATTTGCGGCCGGTCTCAGCGGCGGACACGGGCACACTCCAAGCTTTGCCCGCGAGGCGGGCGAATGACGTCATCCCTGACATATGGAATGCGGTATCGGCCGGGCAGGATCTGCGCGGTGAGATTCACGGTGAGAGGGTACGGACGGGGGCCGAACGGGGGGGGGGGCGATGGGTGCCCCGGCCGAGCTTTGTCGGCCGGGTGCGGGGTGGGAAGACGGAGCAAGGAGGCCCGGCGGACAGAGCTCCGCCGGGGCACCCACCGGCGTGTCCGGCGTCATCACTTGATCGCGTCGCGCGTCGCCACGCCATTGACCGTGCGGAGGATCCCGCGGGGGTTGGCGTTCTGGAGTTCGCGCGGCAGCAGCGCGTCGGGGCAGTTCTGGAAGCAGACCGGACGGCACCAGCGCTCGATGGCGCGGGGGCCGACGGCGGTGGTGTCGGGGCGGTTGGTGACGGGGAAGGGGCCGCCGTGGACCATGGCGGTGGCGACGCGGACGCCGGTGGTGGGGGAGTTGAAGGTGAGGCGACCGGTGGACCTCAGTTGGAGCGGAAGCCGCCACTCCAGGTCGGCGAGGTCGTTGGTATCGGCGTAGATGGCGGTGGCGAGTGCGGGGTCGGCTTCGATGCTGTTCTCGAAGCCGCCGGCGCCGAAAACGATCGCCGCGGGGCCGAAGACCTCGTCGGAGAGATGGACGAACTCGTCCAGCCCCATGTGCTGGGCGAAATACTCGAAGTCGTCGCGGTAGTCGTCGTGGTCCATGGCCGCGAAGAGCATCGGGATGGCGTGGCGTTCGCCGTTCACACGAACCTCGGATTGCTCGCGCGACGTCGCGAGCTCGATGTCGGGAACCGACCAGATCTGCCTGCAGCGCTCGACGTAGTGATCGATGATGCGTGTGCTCAGCATCCGGCGTGGGGCCGCGGCGTCGAGCATGCGGGCGAGTTCGGCGACGAACGCCGGGCCGGCGACGGGGTCGTGCTCGAGGAAGATGAGGCCGGGCTTGGTGCACTGCTGGCCGTTGCGAGAGAGGATCGAGGTCCCGATCTCGCGGGCGATAGCCGGGCCGCGGTTCTTGAGCGCTTCGATGCACACGATGACGCGGTTGGCGCTGCCCATCTCGGCGAAGACGGGGATGGGCTCGCGGCGCTCACGGGCGAGACGGTCGAGGGCCATGCCGCCTGACCGCGAGCCGGTGAAGCCGACGGCCTGGATGTTGAGGTGGCGCACGAGGGCCGTGCCGACGCTGTTGTCCGTGCCCGCGTCGGCGACATACGAGAGGACGGAGCAGAGCGGGGATGCCTCGCTGGGCACGTGGCCGCGAAGCGCCTGCGTCGCGACGGAGGTGAGCAGGCGACCGGTGCGAGGATGGGCCGGGTGTTCCTTCACGACGACGGGGCAGCCGGCGGCGAGGGCGCTCGCGGTGTCGCCGCCCAGCACGCCGTAGGCGAGGGGGAAGTTGCTGGCGCCGAAGACGGCGACCGGGCCGAGGGGGATGAGCGCGGAACGGAGGTCGTGGTTGGGGCCGACGAGGGCGGCTGGGAGCGGGCGGGGTCCAACACCTCCCGCTTGCGCGGGAGGCTCGGATCCGGACTTGGCATCGATCGCGGCCCACACCCATGACCCTTCCTCGACAAGGTTGGCGAACATCCGC
>CAZMCC010000051.1:0-13425 GCA_964564695.1 uncultured Phycisphaeraceae bacterium
GGCTTTCCGGCCCGCCACGTCGGGAAGCTCTACCCGGCGTCGCGCCTCGGCGACGCCACCGGCGACGGTGCGGTGACGTTCGCCGACTTCCCGGCCCTCTTGGCCGCGTATTCGCCCAAGCCCGGCTCGATCACCCCCGGCTCCGAACTCTTCGACCTCGACGGCGACGCCGACGTTGACTGCGACGACGTGAACGCCTTCTTCAAGCTCTACTCCGGCCCGCTCGACGACTGCAACAACGACGCCATCCCCGACCTCGCCCAGATCGCCTGCGGCGCCCTCGCCGACTCCGACGCCGACGGCGTCCCCGACGTGTGTGAATGCCCGGTCGACTGGGACCGCAACGGCGTCGTCAACTCGGCCGACGTCGGCGAGTTCATCAACGACTGGTTCGAGGACCAGGTCTTCGGGACCCTCGTCACCGATTTCGACGCCAACGGAATCTCCAACTCCACCGACGTCAGCGAATTCATCAACGACTGGTTCGTCGGCTGCAAGATCTGATCCCGCCGCAGAGATGCGACGACTCCCTCCGCCTCCTCGGGGCGAGAATCCTGATCGGGTCGCGCTCCCGCTTCTTTTTGCAGGATTCCGTCCGGCTCGCCCCGATTCCCGTGGACCCCCAAGTCCCCGTGTTGTAGTGTCCTCTAGTCGCTCATCGTCAAGGAGAGAGAGCCCGTGGACATCTCGAAATTCAGTTGGACGGCCGGCGCGGCCGCGCTGGCCCTCACCGGCACGGCCCGCGCCCAGTGCTACGCGTCGCGTCTCTTCCCCGACAAGCCCGTCGCCGGCGATGTGCTGGGCTCGGCGGTCGACATCTCCGACACCCGGGCCATCCTCGGCGCGCCGCGGACCGGCAACGACGGACGCGTCGTGATCTTCGAGCGAACCGGCCCGCGCCAGTGGTCGCAGATTCAGGCGATCGAAAGCCCCGAGACCGTCGACCCTCTTGAGTACTTTGGCGCCGCCGTCGCGATCGAGGGCAACTTCGCCGCCGTCGGCGCCCCGTACGCGGATATCCCCGGCGCCGCCAACGGCGGGCGCGTCTACATCTACCGGCGCGTCACCGTCCTGGGCAATCCCTCGTGGATCCTCGACGAGCGGATCGACAATCCGTTCGCCGGCGTCAACGAGCGATTCGGCACCTCCGTCGCCCTCACGATGATCGGCTCAACGCTCACGCTCGCCGCCGGCGCTCCTCTCGCCGATGTCTCGGGAGTCACCGACGTCGGGCGCGTCCGGATCTTCATCCGCAACAGTTCCACCGGCGTGTGGTCCCTGCAGGACAGCGTGCTTTCGACTTCGCCCCAGGAAGAAGGCGACTTCGGCAGGTCTGTCGCCCTCGATGGCGACCGCCTGGTTGTCGGCGCGCGGGGAGAGACCGTCGGAAGCGCCATCCACACCGGGGCCGCGTACGTCTTCACGAAGTCCGGGTCCGACTGGGGCAGCGGCACCCGCATCTCAGCTCCAGCGGAGTTCCGCGCGAACACCGATGAATTCGGAGCCGATGTCGCCATCTCCGGCTCCGCCATCGCCGTCGGCGCCCCGCGCGTCGACATCGACGGCGTCAACGACGCGGGGGCGATCTTCACCTACTCCAGCCTCGGTCCGGGATGGGTCTTTAACGAACGCGTCCTCGATCCCGACCCGCCCTCGGCAAACCTCGGAGGCCAAATCGCCCTCGCCAACGGCCTGCTCGCCGCCGGCGCACTCTTTGAAAACGAGGCCATGTTCTGGAGGTACGGCTCGGGAGACTGGAACGCCCAGTTCCCCTTTGCCCTGCCCGCCGACGCACCCCCGGGTACCCACACCTTCGGCTCCGACGTCGCGCTCAGCGACGATGGCGAGTACCTCCTCGTCGGCGACCGCCTCGACTCGGGCTCCGGTGCCGCGTACGTCTTTACCACCGACCTCAACCCCGGCCTGACCTGCGCCGGAGGGCTCTTCGACCCCGTCCCCCTCGTCGAGCCCGGAACCAGCTACTTCGGCTGCAACTCCGGCGCCGCCACCGACGGCTCCGCCTGCATCACCACCAACGCCGACGTGTGGTACCGCTACACCGCCACCTGCGACGGCATCCTCGGCCTCTCCACCTGCGGCACCCACGACCTGGGCGACCAGGACGCTGGGCTCGACACCGTCCTCTCCGTCCACTCGGGCTGCCCCGGCACCACCGACAACATCCTCGTCTGCAACAACAACGCCCCCACCGGCAACTGGGCCGATGCGTGCGGCGCCTCGGGCAACGTCGGCACCGCGCGAGACGCCGCCGTCAAGGTCGGCGTGCGGGCCGGGCTCTCCTACCGAATCCGCGTCGCCAGCAACGGCTCCGCCGGCCCCACCGGCCTGTTCATCCTCAACGTCGAGTTCACCTGCTGCCTCGTCGACTGGGACGCCAACGGCATCGTCAACTCCACCGACGTCGGCGCGTTCATCAACGACTGGTTCGCCGACCAGGTCAACGGCACCCTCGTCAGCGACTTCGACGCCAACGGCATCGTGAATTCCACCGACGTCGGCGAGTTCATCAACGAGTGGTTCGTGGGCTGTGAGTTCTGACGCAGGCCGCTCCAATCCCCGGCGCACACGCGTGACATTCTTTGCGTTCGGTGCAAACAGGTGCCTGCCCGTAAGGCACGCACACCAATGCACAAGTGAGATGAAAATCGACTCAAAGACTTGCGAGTCTCGCGGGTCCGAGTAGTCTGTGAGTCGCCACACCAGAGGCTCGGCCCTTCGGCTTGAGCCACGTGTCCTGCCTCGGTGCAGGGCTCGCACGCCGCGACGCGTGGTGGCTGAAAAAAGTTGATTCCCGGTACGCGATGACCGTCATCCGCGTCCACGGTGACTTTCTTGTCCACAAACGGAGGTTTGAACGATGTCGTTGCGCAAACTCGGAAAACGCTTCGTCGCCCTTGCCGTCGGGGCCGTCGCCCTCGCGCTCGCCGGCCCCGCCGCCGCCCAGCCCTTCCCCCTCAACGGCAACTGGACGTTCCAGGGCCGCCTCACCGACGCGGGCTCCCCTGCGAACGGTCTGTATGACATTCAGCTCCAGATCTTCAACGCCCCCGCCGGCGGCGGGCTCATCGGCGCGTCGTTCCACAACAACGTGCAGGTCACCGCCGGCCTCTTCACCATCCCCGACGCCAACGCCGGATTCCTCGGGAATTTCCAGGGTGACCGGCGCTGGGTCGAGATCCAGGTCCGCCCCGGCGCCAGCGTCGGCGCGTTCACCATCCTCACCCCGCGCCAGGAGCTCACCGCTTCGCCCTACGCCATCTACGCCAGCCGCGCGGGCTTCTCGAACACCGTTCTCAACCACACCCTTGACGCCGCCTACGACTCCGGCGGCGCCGGCGCAGGCCGGGCCATCAACGCCGACTCCGGCGAGGTCCTCGTCAACGGCGCCAGCGGCATGCGCGTCGAAACGGTCCTCACCGTCGGCGACGCCGACACCAACGGCGTCATCGACCTCATTGTCGCCGGCGCCCGCGGCCTCGAATTCCGCGAGCACGGCTCCCAGGGCGGCGCCGTCGAGGGGTACGAGGAAAACGGCGCCAGCCGCACCTACTACCTCGAGCCCGACGTCACCGGCGAGGGCGGTTTCCTCCAGATCCTCCGCAACGACGGCTCCGGCGGCTTCACCGTTGACGGCAACGCGGGCGGCGCCGCCGGCGACCCCGTCGTCACCATCGTCGGCGACACGCGCTCCATGACCTTCAGCCCCGGCGCCGCCACCGACAACGGCTCGGTCGTCCTCCCCATCGACTCCATTGCCAGCCCCGAGATCCTCGACGAGGCCGGCGTCTCCGCCTCCAACCGCCTCGGGCCCGGCTACGCCGCCGGCATCCTCACCATCACCGAGCAGTCCTCCATCACCGTGCCCGCCGACGGCTTCCTCTACATCGTCGCCACCGCCGAGGTCGTCTACTCCCACGTCAACGGCACCAACACCACCTTCACCGCCGGTCTCAACGTCGACGACTCCACCCTCCTCCCCACCAACCAGGACTTCGCCACCACCTACCCCGGCGCCCTGCCCAGCGCCACGTACATCTCCACCGTCACCGTCAGCGGCGTCTTCACCGTCTCCGCCGGCTCCCACACCGCCTTCTTCCTCGGGCGCGAGGACAGCGGCAACGTCTCCTTCTCCAACGACGTCCAGCTCTCCGTCCTCTTCGTCCCGACCGCCTACGGCACCGTCGACCCGCGCGGCGGCGGCGACGGCGACGACGAAGAGCACCGCATGCAGGACCGGCGCTCGATCACCGAGGACGACATCCTCGAAGCTCGGGCCCGCTCGCAGCAGCTCAACTCCCAACGCATGGCCCGCGAAATCGCCGACCTCCGCGCCCAGCTCGCCGAGATCCGCAAGCTCCTCGCCGCCGGCAACACCCTTCCCGAAGGGCGCTAACGCGCACCCTCGCCCCAATACTTCATGAAAGCGAGGTCAACCCCATGACATACTCGACACATTTGACACATCCACGCGCATCACGACTCATCTCCGCGTCCCTCGCCCTCACCGCGATGGGAACTCTCCCCGGCATCGCCGGCGCACAGCCCTACACCGTCAACTGGTCCACCACCGACGGCGGCGGCGCCACCTTCCCCCAGGGCCCGGGCTTCACCTACACCGTCGGCTGCACCTCCGGCCAGCACGACGCCGGCCCCGCACCGATCGGCCCCGCCGCCGGCGGGCCGTACACCGTCGCCGGCGGATTCTGGCTCGGCGCCCCCGTGTGCCTCGTCGACTGGGACGGCAACGGGATCGTGAATTCCACCGATGTCGGTGAATTCATCAACGACTGGTTTGAGGACCAAGTCTTCGGCACGCTGGTCACGGACTGGGACAACAACGGGATCGTGAACTCCACCGATGTCGGCGAGTTCATCAACGCCTGGTTCGTCGGCTGCCCGGCGGTCTAGGCCCGTCCGAAAGCCTCGATCGACCGACCCCCTTTTGCTCAATCACGGGGCGCGGCTCTTGACGGAGTCGCGTCCCCCTTTCCTGGAGGGGGAGGGGGACTCCCGACGCCCGGGAGGGAAAAACGTATCCAAGCATCCGCAATCAGCCGGACTGGTCGGTGACACGACGTTGCGGGTTGTGCGGACTTGGCCGATGACTCGGGACAAGGTTCAGGATCCAAACCTGCCCGCGTTGCCAGATTGCCCATTCCAGCCGATGGGACACCGCCCGACCAAGGGGGGATTGACAATTCGGGTTGTGTCTGGTATAGTTTTTGACCAGTTACCTTGTGCGATCGATGGAAATCGGCTATAAGTAGACGTACATGTGCGGCTCATTCAGCGCCCACATGTTCTGGAAGAGGGATCAGTGAGTCAAAAAACGTTCGGCCCCAACTTCGCGGGTTGTTGTTTCCCGTCGTCTTTTACGACGCGGGTTCGAGTGGTGTTGCAGTATTGAAGCTTGCAACCTCCGGCGGCGTAGCCGGAGGTTGTTTGTGTTTCCGTCTCGTCGCTCTGGCACTCCATGGAAGTGGGAGCGTTCGAAGAGGAGGTGTTCAGTGAAGAATGGTTGTACGATTCGCACGGCCGTGCGGCTCGTCGCCTTGGCTGGCGTGGTCGGCGTGACCACGTTTGCTAATGCGGCGCCTCCGACTTCGGCCAACTCGGCCGACAAGTCGGTCGTCGGCGCGGCTGCCCAGGCTCCCGCCAAGGCTGTCAAGCCCTACACCGGCACGGCTGGCCTCGGCCAGGCCAAGCCCTCCGAATGGCCCTCGATGCCCAAGGGTCACTCCGCCACTCCCGGCGAAGGCGTCCGCGGCACTCCCCCCAACGACACCTGCGCTGGCATCATCGCCGTTGCCAACCCCAGCGTCACCGCTGGCGACACCTTCGGCGCCGCGACCGACGTCTTCAACGACTGCTACGGCTCTCAGGGCTCCGAAGTGTGGTACTCCTTCGTCGGCGACGGCACGCTGACCACCATCGCTACCTGCGTCGCCGACTACGACACCCAAATCAACGTTTACGCTGACGGCTGCGACGTCACCTGCGTCGCCTCCAACGACGACTTCTGCGGCCTTCAGTCGCAGCTCCAGTTCCCCGCCGCCAACGGCGTGACCTACTACGTCGCCGTCGGCGGCTATCTCGGCGCTCAGGGCAACTTCAGCATGAGCATCGCCGGCGCGGGCCCCTGCCTCGACGGCGCCCTGCCCAACGACAACTGCGATGACGCCACCGCCGTCGCCATCCCCAGCAACACCCTCGGCTCCAACATCGGCGGTTCCCCCGAGTGCGCCACCGTCCCCACCTTCTGCGGCGGCGGCGGCCAGACCTTCCAGGGTGTGTGGTACGACATCGTCGGCAACGGCAACTTCACCCGCCTGTCGACCTGCTCCCCCAACACCTTCATGGACACGAAGATGTTCGTGTTCAGCGGTGACTGCTCCGCCCCGACCTGCGTCGCCGGTAACGACGACGACGGCGTCTGCACCGAGCCCGGCTTCGATCCGCCGTACTGGCGCGCCAGCCTCGGCTTCACCGCCGCGGCCGGCGAGACCTACCACATCCTCATCTGCGGCTACGGCGGCTCCGAAGGCGACTTCGAGCTGCTCGTCAGCGAGCCCCCCCCGTGCTTCACGTCCTGCCCCAAGGGCGGCGTCGACGAGAACGAGCCCGACTGCGGCCTCCCCGTTGACACCGTCAACGGCGGCTGCAACTTCTTCCCCCCGCTCTACACCACTCTCGAGTGCGGTGACACGGTCTGCGCTTCGGCCGCGGCCGCTGCCAACTTCCGTGACACCGACTGGTACCAGGTCTGCTTCGAGTCCG
This sequence comes from uncultured Phycisphaeraceae bacterium, assembly GCA_964564695.1. Lineage (GTDB taxonomy): Bacteria > Planctomycetota > Phycisphaerae > Phycisphaerales > UBA1924 > CAZMCC01. The sequence goes on from CAZMCC010000051.1 coordinate 6,799, forward strand.
CCACCGAGATCACGTGGAGCATGGACGAGTCCTGCTTCAACTGGCTCATCTTCATCATCGACACCGGCCCCGGTGGCGACTGCTCCGTCGTCAGCATCCTCCAGGTCCTGACCGGCGCCGCCGGCACCTCCGGCAGCATCTCTGCCTGCCTCCCCCCCGGCTGCTACACCGTCTGGGCCGGCCCCCAGGTCTTCGATGGCATCCCCTGCCCCAACGGCTACACCGCCACCCTCTCCTGCGTCCCCTGCTCCGCCGAGCCCCCGGCCAACGACTCCTGCGATCAGGCGATCGCCATCGAGTGCGGCAGCTTCGGCGAGTACACCAACCAGTTCGCGACCGTCGATCCGATCGACCCCTTCTTCTTCTGCTCCTTCGGCGGCGCCAGCCAGGGTGACAACACCGTCTGGTTCACCTTCGTCGCCACCGGCAACTCCGCCACCGCGTCTACCTGCGGCAGCACCGGCGAGACCGACACCATCATCCAGATTCTCGACGGCACCTGCAAGGGCGGCTTCACCGAGATGGCCTGCAACGATGATGCCTGTTTCAGCCTGACCGCCGAGGCCACCGCGTTCGGCACCCTTACCCCCGGCAACACCTACTACATCGAAGTCGCCTCCTGGGGTATCGGTTCCCCCGGCGGCCAGTTCGTCCTCAGCCTCGAGTGCTTCGACTTCGTCCCCTGCGAGCTGCCCTGCAAGGGCTTCGAAGAGGGCGAGACCAACTGCGGCCTCCCCACCGACTTCACCAACGGTGGCTGCAACTTCCAGCCTGAAATCTTCCAGGAAGTCTTCTGCGGCACCACGGTCTGCGCCAACGGCGCCGCCCAGGGCAACTTCCGCGATACCGACTGGTTCGAGTTCAACACCGCCGTCCCGGTCGAAGTGACCTGGACGATGGAGGACTCGTGCTTCGACTGGCTGATCTTCATCATCGACCTCAACGGCGGCTGCGCCGGCCTCGCCATCCTCGAGGTTCTCACGGGTCCCGCCGGCACCGGCGGCTCTATCTCCGCTTGCCTCCAGCCCGGCCGCTACTCCCTGTGGGCCGGCACCCAGGTCTTCGACGGCGTTCCCTGCGGCGACTACCGCGCCAGCGTCAGCTGCGCCGAGTGCCCGCCCCCGTGCGAACTCAACTGCCCCAAGGGCTCGACCGACGAGAACGAGCCCGACTGCGGCATCCCCGTTGACTTCGTCAACGGCGGCTGCAACAGCGTTCCCCCCATCTTCAGCCCCATCGAGTGCAACCAGACCTACTGCGGCACCGGCGGCAACAACGGCTCCTTCCGTGACACCGACTGGTACTCCATCACCGTCACCGACCCCATCCAGCTGACCTGGACCGTCTCCGCTCGCTTCGACGCCCTCATCGGCCTCGTTGAGAACAACGGCATCGACAGCTGCGACGGCGTCGGCTTCTTCCGCTTCTTCGCCTTCACCGGCGGCGACTGCGCCGAGGCCTCGGTCGTTGCTGACCTGACCCCCGGCACCTACTGGTGGTTCGTCGCCACCTCCAACTTCGGTGGCATCCCCTGCGGCGCTGAGTACGTCGCGACCCTCTCCGGTGATTGCGGCGGCGGCGCCGACTGCAACAAGAACGGCATCGACGACGCCGACGATATCGCCGGCGGCACCAGCCGTGACTGCTTCGACTACAACGCTCCCCAGGTCATCGGTGGCCCCTACACCGCCGGTGGCGCCAACGGCATCCCCGACGAGTGCGAGTGCGTCGCTGACTGGAACCGCGACGGCATCGCCAACTCGACCGACGTCGGCGAGCACATCAACACCTACTTCCTCGATCAGTCCACCCTCACGACCATCTTCGCCGACGTTGACTGCAACGGCGTGTCGAACTCGGCCGACGTCGGTGAATTCATCAACACCTACTTCGCCGCTCAGGCCAACCAGCTGCCCTTCGCCGGCTGCACCATCTAACCCTCTCAAACGTCCGGTTCTGAACCGGATCGTCTAAGAGCACTATTCAGAGCTACCACCTCGAGCCCCCGCGTCCCCTGGACGCGGGGGCTTCTTTTTTTATTCAGACCTTACATTTACCTGCGGACGGGGTCTGAATTCTCATGCGTCTTGATCCGATAGCCTCGATGGGTGCCATTCTTCATGTGCAACCATTCGTTTGTGCTCTGTTAGAAAGATGTCACGGCGGAAACACCCGCATCGTCCGCCACGAAAGGAATACCGCGAGCGGTCGCCCCGACCGCGCATGGAGCGAAAGATCACGCCGACCAATCCGGACAACGCGGTGTATCTGTATCAGTGACTGAAAACAACGGCGCGATGGGGCTGCGATGTCGCAGCCTCTGCGTGCCCGATCGTCGACCCGCGGGGGGAATCCCCGCGGCGAATCACGGAGGTGTATCACATGAATTGGAATAGAAGTTTGAAGGCGCTCCGGCTGCTCGCAGCCGTCGGCGCGATCGGCTGTGCCGGCACCGTGCTGGCGGGCCCCGATTCCGACTCCAAGGCCCCCGCTCAGCCGGGCACCGGCAAGCAGGCCCCCACCCAGGCCGCCGGCACCGCCGCCGGCCACACGACCGACGCATCGCGCGAGGTCAAGAAGTTCGATCCCACCGGCGGCAAGGGCTACCCCGCCGACGCTGACGAGGACGTCCGCGGCGCCGAGCCGCACGACACCTGCGCCACCGCGCCCCTCGTGCTCAGCAATTCCACGACCGTCATCAACAACACGACCGCGTCCGACGTGGCCAGCGACCCGGTCCAGTGCCGCATCGGTGGCGGCAACGGCTCCGGCTCCGTCTGGGTCCGCTTCGTCGCGACCCACACGACCATGCGCGTCCTGACCTGCAACAGCGTGGCCCAGGACTCGATCATCTCGATTCACCAGGGCTCCTGCGGCGCGTTCACCCTCGTTGCCTGCAACGACGACGCCTGCGGCGCCTCCACCTTCCTCAGCTCCATGGACGTCACCGGCCTCACGGTCGGCACCCAGTACTACGTCATGCTCCGCGCCTGGTCCGCCGCGGACCGCGGCTCCTTCACCCTGCAGCTCATCAGCCCCCTCCCCGAGGCGACCTGCGGCAACTGTCCCCCCGGCGCCAACCCGCGCCCCGAGCCCGTCTGCTCCGACGGCTACGTCGACATGACTAACGGCGGCTGCAACAGCGTCCCGCCCGTCTTCCAGAACGTCGCCTGCGGCGAGACCATCTGCGGCAAGTCCGGTACCTTCCTCAACGGCGCGACTCAGAGCCGTGACACCGACTGGTACAAGCTCGTCCTCGCCACCGAGACCTCGGTCATCCTCGAAGCCACCGCCGAGTTCCCCCTCCTCATCGGCGTGGTGAACACCAACGGCATCGACGACTGCGCGGGCGTCACCGCCTTCCGCGTCCTCGACACCGCCGCCTCCTGTGAGATCGCGACGACCGCCGCCACCTGCCTCCCGGCCGGTACGTGGTACATCTTCGTTGCTCCCAGCGCCTTCACCGGGGCGCCCTGCAACCTCAACCTCGACTACTTCCTCACCGTCAACTGCGACGCCTGCGCTCCCCCGCCGGAGTGCCCCTGCCCCAAGGGCTCCGTTCCCGAGCCCATCTTCGAGACCGAGTCCGGCCCCGAGCCCGACTGCGGCATCCCCACCGACATCTTCAACGGCGGCTGCAACAGCGTCCCGCCCGTCTTCGCCGTCGCTGAGTGCGGCGTCAACTACGCCGGCAACAGCGCCTTCGACGGCGCCACCCGTGACACCGACTGGTACCGCGTCGTCATCGACGCGCCCACCACGGTCTCGATGACCTTCTCGGCCGAGTTCTCCGCCGTCATCGGCCAGATCGTCGGCGACTTCCCCCTCGGCCAGCCCGACTGCGCCCTGGTCGTCGGCATCAGCCCCTTCGCCATCACCGACGCCTGCTCCGAGCAGGTCCTCTCCGTCAACCTCACCACCCCGGGCGAGTACTGGTTCTTCGTCGGCCCGGACTTCGACGCCGGCTTCGTCGCCTGCCCGCCCGACAACGCCAACTACTGCGTCCGCTTCGACTGCGTCCCCTCCAAGCCCCCGTGCGAGATCACGGTTCCGCCCGGCGCCATCGCCGAGACCGACGACGCCGGCAACCCGACCGGCGAGCCCGACTGCGGCCTCCCCGTCGACCTCCTCAACGGCGGCTGCAACAGCGTCCCGCCCGTCTTCTCCGCCGTCGAGTGCGGCGACGTCATCAACGGCACCTCGAGCTTCACCGGCTCGACCCGTGACACCGACTGGTACACGCTCACCCTGGGTGCGCAGACCCGCGTGACCCTCAGCGTGACCACCGAGTTCCAGGGCGTCTTCGGCATCATCGCCGGCGACTTCCCCGCCGGTGCGCCCGACTGCGAGCTCGTCACCGCTATCAACCCCGCCGCCTTCACGCTCCCCTGCGTTGACGGCGCCTTCGTCACCGCCTGCTTCGAGCCCGGCACCTACTGGTTCTTCGTCGGCGGCGATTTCGCCGGCGACCCCTTCCCCTGCGGCGCTGACTACGTCGCGACCTTCGACTGCAGCCCCTGCTCCGCCTGCTCGGTCACCTGCCCCGGCGGGTCTCAGCTCGAGGGCGAAGCCGACTGCGGCTTCCCCGTCGACACCGTCAACGGCGGCTGCAACAGCGAGCCCCCGGTCTTCGGTGAGATCGCCTGCAACCAGACGATCTGCGGCACCACCTTCAACGACGGCGCCACCCGTGACACCGACTGGTTCAGCATCAGCATCGGCGCTGCCACCAGCGTGACCCTCACGGTCTCGGCCGAGTTCTTCGGTTCCGCCCTGATCGTCAACGACGACTGCGCCAACCTCCTCCTCTTCGGGTTCGTCGACTTCACCGACAACTGCGCCGGCACCGCCTCGGGCCCGATCCCGCTCGACCCCGGCAACTACAACGTCGTCATCCTCCCCGACTTCGCCGCCGGCAACGAGACCTGCGGCGCTGACTACACCCTCACCCTCGCCGGTGACTGCGGCGGCGGCGGCGCCGACTGCAACAAGAACGGCATCCCCGACAGCCAGGACATCGCTGGCGGCACGAGCCGTGACTGCTTCGACTACGACTTCCCGCAGACCCCCGGCGGCCCGTACAAGGCCGGCGGCGCCAACGGCATCCCCGACGAGTGCGAGTGCGTCGCCGACTGGAACCGCGACGGCATCGCCAACTCGACCGACGTCGGCGAGCACATCAACACCTACTTCCTCGATCAGTCCACCCTCACGACCATCTTCGCCGACGTTGACTGCAACGGCGTGTCGAACTCGGCCGACGTCGGTGAATTCATCAACACCTACTTCGCCGCTCAGGCCAACCAGCTGCCCTTCGCCGGCTGCACCATCTAACCCTCTCAAACGTCCGGTGATCAACCGGATCGTCTAAGAGCACTAGCAGAGCTACCACCTCGAGCCCCCGCGTCCCCTCGGACGCGGGGGCTTTCGCTTTTTGTTCGCCGCCAAGGTGAGCCTGCTTGCCGATCACCCCGAACTCTCGGCGAGATTTCGCCGGAGAGTCTTTGAGCACGGGTGAGCACGTGGTACGATTTGGGTTGAGAACGGTTGTGGTGTGCGGGCAGTGGTGGTTGCGAGAGGGAGATCAGAGGGTCGAACCATGTCGTCGGCCGTCGGTATCACCGCCAAGCCTGTTGAAGTCAGCGTTGCGCACGCCGGCACTCCGCCGGACGTGGCAGCGTCATACGAAGCGATCTACTGCGATGCGTGCGGCGATGCGTCGCGCGTGCCGTGGGCGAAATCGCGCCCACACCCCGCGATGGTGGCGTGGCTGAACGCCGACGCGCCGGGGCTGGTGCGCCCGGGCGCGCGAGCCGCGGTCGTGGGGTGCGGGCTCGGCGACGACGTTGCCGAGTTGTGCGCACGCGGCCACGACGCGGTGGGCTTTGACATCGCGCCCACCGCTGTGCGGTGGGCCCGCGAGCGCTTCGGCACGATCGCCAGCGCCTTCCTCGTCGCCGACGCGATGAACCCGCCCTCGCGCCTGCGTCACCGCTTCGACCTGGTGACCGAGGTCGCAACGCTCCAGTCCGTGCCGCCGGAGCTGCGCCAGTCGCTGCTCGGCGGCGTGTCGCAGCTGGTGGGCCGCAGCGGGCACCTGCTGGTCGTGTGCCGCGAGCGCGACGAGAGCGAGCCGCTCAGCGCCGTCAAGGGCCCGCCGTGGCCGGTAGCGCGCACGGAGTTGCTGTCGCTCGCGGAGCAGGCCGGGCTCAAGCCGGTCGGGCCGCTCGAGAGCACCGTCGAAGAATCGCTCGGCGGCCGCCGCTACCTGCGCGGGCTGTTCGTGCGGGGCTGCTGAGGCTCAAGCCCTATCGCATCGGCGTCACCTCGTAGACGGCGAACGTGAACTTGTGCACGCTGCCCTTGCCCAGCTCTTTGAGCTGATCGCCGACGAACGCGGGTCCGTAGGGACGGACCTCACGGCCCCGATCATCGGTGCGAAGCACCAGCAGCGCCCCCACGGGCGGGAGCGCGCCGCGTTGCACGTCGGCCTTTCGCCAGAGGGGACGCAGGTCCAAACCGCGTGCGTTCGCGGCCCGCATCGCGTAGAGCAGCACGTCCGGCCGCGCCTCGACCATCCCGTCAGCCCAGACCTCGATCGGTCCCGGTTCTGAGGAGTGGGTGGGG
>CAZMCC010000051.1:13435-26518 GCA_964564695.1 uncultured Phycisphaeraceae bacterium
CCCCCCCCCCTCCGCCCCGGCCCCCGGCGCGTCCGGGTTTTGGGGGGGGGGGGGGGGGGGGGGCCAGCGCCGCGATCACCGCGCCGGCATCGGGGCCGCCGCTGCGATCCGGGTCCCAGCGTGCCTCCCGCGCCGCGAGGAACACCCCCGCTCCGACGAGCAGCGTCCCCAGCACGACCGGATGGCCAAGGCACGCGAGGCGTGCGATCAGCCGGCGCTTGGGCGTGAAGGCGCCCGCGAGGGCGCCCTTGGCGACGTACGCCGCCAGCGGCGCCAGCAGCACGGCCCCGGGCATCGCGTAGCGCGGATTGCTGAGCCCCGCGATCACGCACACGCCCAGCGACGCGAGCCACGACCCCGCGAGCACCCGCGCGATCCGCAGCTCGACCTCCGCGCCCCCGCCCCCGCGCCGCGCCTCCGCCGAAGCGTCGGCACCGAACGGGAACAGTGCCCACACCGCCGCGGGCAACGCGGCGATGAACGCCTCGATCGGCAGACGAGAGGTCTTGATCAGCGTCGACCACGACCACAGGAATCCTGCGACATCCTCGCGGACGGCCCCCGCGTCGGCGTTGGCGTGCAGGATCGCCCGCCCCAGCGGCACGAGCACCGCGCCCGCGACCGCCAGCGCAACCGCCGGCGCGAGCCGACGGAACACCCCCGGGCGCCCGTGCACGATGACCAGCCCGATCACGAGCCCGACGAGGGCCGGTGCCCCCGCGGGTCCCTTGGTGAGCGCCGCGATCACCAGCCCCAGCGCCGCGAGCATGCCCAGGCCGATTTGCCGAACAATCTCCCCGTCCGGTCGGCGCGGCCGCACCAGCGCGTCCACCAGCCCGAACGCGGCCAGTTGCACGCCGAGGTTGTGCAGAGCCTCGATGTCGGCCGTGCGCCCGGGTTGCCAGAACAGCGGCGTCAGCGCCTGGCACAGACCCGCGAACACGCCCCAGCGCGGGCCGAACCAGCGCCGCGCGAACGCGAACGCCAGCAGGGCACTGAGCGTCGCCGCCAGCGCGCTCACCGCCCGGGCCGAGAACTCCGTCTCGCCAAACACCGCCGCGCTCGCCGCGATCGCCCACGGCATCCCCGGCGGCTTGCGGAGGTACGTCTGCTCGAACATCGTGACGTGCAGCCACTCGCCGGTCTCGAGCATCGTCCAGCCCGGGATGACGCGGTGCCCCTCGGTGCCCTGGAATCCGGCCGAGCCGAGCCAGGCCCAGTACACGCACGCGCAGGCCGCGACGACCGCGAGCGCGCCGCGGAGGAATCCGTTGCCGCGGTCGGGGGGGTGGGCAGGGGCGGGCGGCCCGTCGCTCGGGTTCATCGCTTACTTGCCCGTCCCGGCGCCGCGCGTGTCGGTCGCGGGCGGCGCGGCAGGGGTGGTGGGGGCTTGATGCACCGGCTCAACCGACGGCGGCTCCCACCCGTCGACCCACCCGCCGGACTTGAGCGCCGTGCCGATCTTGTCGCTCCAGTCGACGAGGTACGCCATCAGCTTCCAGCTCTTGCTCGCGTCGTACTCGTGCTCGAACGCCTCGGGAAAGGCGCTCTCGACGCTCCTGCCCTGCATGTGATGGCGATAGAGGATCACGCACCCGCTCGTGCGGTACGACCCGGCCGCGCAGTGCACCAGCACCGGATGGTTCTCGGGATCGGCCATGAGGCGCAGGGCCGCGACGTAGTGGTTCGGGTTCCCCGTGCCGTCGCCCTGAAGGTTGAAGCGGTAGCGGGTGATGCCCAGGGCCTCGGCCGTGCGGTTGCCGACCTGCTCCTCGGGCGAGCCCGGCTCGTAGGCCCCCAGGTCGATGATCGTCTTGATGTGGTACCGCTCGTGGAGCTGGTGCGTCGCGCTGGGGGTCAGGCGTCCGGAGCGGTAGACGTGCCCGGCTTCGACGACGCCGAAGTTCCGCGGCACCAGGTGATCGCGGGCGGCATATCGCCAGAACAGGCCCAGGGCGGCCAGCGCGATCGCGACCCAGACGATCCAGCGGCCCGTGTTTCGCCTCGGCCCTGCACTCGCGGTCGGTTCGGCCATCGGGCAAAGGGTACGTCAACATGCCCGCCGGCGCGGGTCCGCGACCCTTACCATTCCCTCATGCCCCGACGCAAGGCCGACGCCTCGCCCTCCACACCGCGTCCCGCAACAAACGGGACCAGCGGGGGTGGCTACCCCGAGAGCGTCGAGCGGCTGATCACGGAATTCGCGAAGCTCCCGGGCATCGGGCGTCGCAGCGCCGAGCGGCTCGTGTTCCACGTGCTCAAGTCTCCCGGCGACGAGGCCCGGCTGCTTGCCCGCGCGATCGACGACGTCAAGAAGCTCGTGCGCCACTGCCGCGTGTGCTACAACCTCACCGACTGGAGCCGTGCCGTGGGGGGGGGCGCCGACAACGGCGCGCCCGGCGCCGCCGATCCCGGCTTATGCGCCGTATGCGCGGCCGCGAGCGTCCCTGCCGATGCCCAAGACCCCCCTGGAGGCCGCCGTGACGCCTCGGTCGTCATGGTCGTCGAGCAGCCCAAGGACCTCATCGCCCTCGAGCAGACCGGCCAGTACAAGGGCGTCTACCACGTGCTCATGGGTCGCATCAGCCCGCTCGACGGCGTCGGCCCGCGCGACCTCACCGTCGACGACCTGCTCGCCCGCATCGACGATCCCTCCAAAAACGCCGGCAGCGGGGGCCCAGGTGGGGGGGGCGTCCAGATCGCCGAGGTGGTTCTTGCGCTCAACCCCACCATGGAAGGCGACGGAACCGCTCTGTACCTGGCGCAAGAACTGACGACCCGCGGCGTTCGTCTTACCCGTTTGGCACGAGGGCTCCCCGTTGGGTCGACACTTGAGTTTGCGTCAAAGGCCGTGTTGGCCGACGCGATCCAGGGGCGACAGCCGGTGCGATAGCAGCGCCGCACTGAAGCCCCGCAACCGCAGGGGCATACGCTGATCCAGATGCGCTTTGACGCCTCCCAGCAGATGCGGCTCAGCCAGCAGATGAAGCTGGCGCCGAGGATGATCCAGTCCATGGAGATCCTCCAGATGCCGCTCATGGAGCTGGAGGAGCGTATCGAGCAGGAGCTCGAGTCCAATCCCCTGCTCGAACAGGTGGAGCCCGGTGATGACGGGCAGGCCATCTCGCCCGACGCCCTGCTCGACCACCGCCCCGGTGACAACGGCGAGCTCTCCGCCGACGCGCCGCTGCGCATCGACGCCGGCTCCGGCTCCGACGACTTCGACCGCCTCGACAGCTTCGAAGAGACCCACCCCGACATCATCGGCAACGAGTTCGACACCGAGCGCGCCCCCCGCGAGTTCGACGACTTCGCCGATCGCTCCCCCCGCGACACCGGCGACCGCGACGCCAAGACCGACGCGATGGCGAACACCGCCGCCCCCGATGCGTCGATGACCGACCAGCTCCTCGACCAGTGGCGCTTCGCCGACATCGACGCCGACCTTAAGAACGCGGGCGAGCAGATCATCGCCTACATCGAGGACGACGGGTACCTCCGCACTCCCCTGGACACGATCGCCGACCGGGCCCCCTCGGCCGAGGGCGGCGGGCGAGTGCTCAGCGTCGCGACGCTCGAGCGGGCCCTGGGCGCGGTGCAGCTGCTCACCGAGCCCGCGGGCATCGGCGCGAGGGACGTTCGCGAATGTCTGCTCTTGCAGGTCGACGCCATCCTCCGCGCCGGCAACGCCGACGCCGAGGGCTGGACCACCGTCCGCAAGCTCATCGCCGACCACCTCGACGACCTCGCCCAGAACCGCTTGCCCAAGGTCGCGGAAAGGACGGGCATCCCCCTCACGGCCGTCAAGCGGGCCATCGAGAAAATGGGCGTGCTCCGGCTCGCCCCCGGGCGCGAGCTCGCCCCCAAGACCGCCTCCATCGTCGTCCCCGACGCGATCGTCGAGTTCGACGAGGACGCCAACAAGTACATCGCCTACCTGAACGACCGTCGCTCGGCCAACCTGCGCGTGAACCAGGAATACGCCGCGATGGCCAAGGACCGCCAGGCCCCGCGCGAGACGCGGGAGTTCATCAAGAAGAACCTCTCGAACGCGGCGTGGCTCCTCGATGCCGTCGAGCAGCGCAGCCGCACGCTCCTGCGGGTGCTCAACGTCGTCGTCGAGGCCCAGCGCGACTACTTCGACCTGGGCCCGCAGTCGCTCAAGCCCCTCGAGATGACGGCGGTCGCCGAGCAGCTCGGGCTGCACGTAGCGACCGTGAGCCGTGCCGTGGCCGACAAGCACCTGCTGACTCCGCGAGGCGTGGTCCCGCTCCGCGGCTTCTTCTCCGGCGGCACGCAGACCGATTCGGGCGAGGAGGTTTCCTGGGACGCGGTGAAGGCCGCGCTCAAGGAAGTCATCGACGCCGAGGACAAGACGAGCCCGCTCTCGGACGAGGCGCTCGCCGACGAGGTGAAGAAGCGCGGGATCGAGATCGCGCGCCGCACCGTGGCGAAGTACCGCGATCAACTCGGGATTCCCAGCGCACGCCTGCGGAAGGTGCACGTCTGAACGAGCCCATCTGAACGAGCCCGCGTGCGCAAGCACCGGGTGAACCGTGCACGCGGCCGGGCCGCCCAGCCGGCTCCCTGTCGCCGTGCGTTGCATCGCGGCCCTCCCGTGCCTGTACCATTCACACAGTCACCAAGGAGAGTCCCCGTGCACCTCGTCACCCAGATCTGCTGCGCCGCCGCCGTGCTCGTTCTTTCGTCGGCATCGGGCGCCCTCGCCCAGAGCGACATGCCCGCGCAGCCCGCCAAGCCGGCTCAACCCGCGGCCAAACCCGCCGACAAGCCCGCCGCCGACCTCGACGCCCCGCCCCCCATCTTCGCGAAGATGACCCTCGACGAGGCCCTCAAGTCCATCGAGGGCACCGACAAGATCCTCGTCGTCAAGGCGACCGCCGCGTGGTGCGCGCCGTGCAAGGCCATGGACCGAACCACCTGGCGCGACGACAAGGTCATCCAGTGGTTCAAGGACAACGGCGTCGTGATCGCCCTCGACGTCGACAAGAAGCCCGCCGACAGCAAGAAGCTCAAGATCGCGGCCATGCCCACCATGGTCGCGTTCCGCGGCGGCAAGGAGCTCGACCGCGTCGCCGGCATGCGCTCCGCCGATCAGCTCATCACCTGGCTCGAGGCCGCCAAGCGCGGCGAGAAGGAGTCGAGCACCCTGCGCAAGAAGGCCGAGCCCGGCCCCAACGGCGAGGTCAACGTCGACGCCCGCTACGCCCTCGCCCGCCAGCTCCTCCAGGAAGGCGAGCACGAGAAGGCGGCCGCCGAGTACGTGTGGCTGTGGGACAACATGGTCAAGCTCAACCCGTCGATGGTCGGCGTGCGCGGCTCATTCATGGCGAGCGACATGGAGCGGCTCGCCCGCGCGAGCGCGCCGGCCAAGGCGCAGTTCGTGACCCTCCGCGACGCCGCCGAGAAGCGGGCCAGCACGCCCGAGACCGCCGACGCGACCGACGACTTCATCGTGCTCAACAAGGTCGTCGGCGACGAGGACCGCACGCTCGCGTGGTTCGACCGCGTGAAGGCCGACCCCGCGGCGGCGCCGGCCCTGATGCGCTCGTCGTTCCGCATTGAAGAGCTGCTCGACGCCAAGGGGCGCTGGCAGGACCTGGGCAAGTACGTCTATGCCCAGCCGCGCGAGGTGATCGACCGCATGATCGAAATGAACCGCATCACCGCCGAGTCGGCGTCGAAGGCCCCCAGCGGCATGCAGGCGATGATGAAGTCGTCGCACGAAGAGATGTTCAAGCGCAACGCGTCGCGGGTCTACGCGGCCCTGCTCGCGGCCAAGCGCGATACCGAGGCCGACGAGGCGATCGCGGCCATCAGCCGCAACGACCCCGGCGGCATGGTCACGATCACGTGCATCGTCAAGGCCCTGGAGATCGGCGAGGCCCGCGAAGCGATGCGCAAGCACATCGACGGCGCCCGGCTCAAGGGCGTGAAGACCGACGGGTACATTCGGACACTCGACAAGGCCCTGGGCAAGTAGCCCTCGCGCGGCCCGCGCTCACCGTGGTCGGGGCGGTTTCGTGCCCGTGATCCGTCCGATCGCCTCGCGGGCACGCTCGCTGGGCTCCCACGCGCTTTCCTCGACCATCTCCTTGAGCGTGGGCAGCGTGCGCCGAGCCTCCTCGCCGAAATACCCCGCCGCATCCGCGGCGCACGATCGTGTCCATGCCGAGTCGAACCCCCTATCCCGCGTGAGCACGCCCAGCAGCAGATCGACCGTCGCAGCGTCATCGCCCGCGAGGCGCCCGCGCAGGGCCGCCCGCCACACCTCAACCCCGTTCGTGGGCGGAGCGGGAGAGTCGACGTACTTCAGGAGCGACGCGTCGCGGGTCGGCGCGACCATCGTCCACTTGTAGACGCCGGCCCACGTCCGCGAGCCCTTGGGATTCGACGTCGCGCCCGATCGGATCAGCTTCTCAAACAGGGGAAGAAACTTCGCGGGGTCCGCCCCGTCGTCGCACGCGTTCGCCGCGCCGAACGCCGCCTGCTCGGTGGACCACGTGCTCGCGGCCTTGATCAGCTCGTCACTCGCGCCCGCACGCTCGCGGAACAGCGTTTCGAACGCGATGAAGACCTCGTCGACGCCCGCGTGCCTGCGCACGCCCGCGAGCAGCCCGTCGTGCACCACGGGTGTTCCGGCTCCGATGGCCTTGAGCGCGGCCGCTGCTTTGGCGGCCAGCGTGCGGTCGGTCCCCGCGACGATGCGGGCGAGCGCGGCGTCCGCGGGGGCGGCGGCGGAACCCGCTTTGCGCAACGCCTGGCATACGGAGATCACCAGGTGCGGATCGTCCGACGCGGCCAGCTCGATGAGCCACGCCACCGCGTCCGCGCGGACAGGGACGAGCTTCCCCGCAGCATCGACGCACCAGCTCTTCATCGCTTCGTCGCCGCCCGCGTACGCACGCCGCAGACGGTCAAGCACGTCCGCGCGAGTCCGCGCCGACGGCGTCTTTGCGAGTTGGCCGACGCTTCCCACGGCGTCCATTCGCACTTCCAGGTTTGCGTCGCTGTCCATCATCGGGACCACGGCCGCGAAGATCGCCTCCGTGTCGCCCCCGATCGTCCCCAGCAGCCCCGCAGAGAACTTCCGGACCATCGGCTCGGCGTCATCAAGCGCCGCGACCAGCGTCGGCCACGCCTCGCCCGCTTCGCCGGTGCTGCTTCCGTTGTACCCGCCGCGCCACGACACGCCCTCGATGAGTCGCAACGCGAGCATCTTGGCGTCCTTGCTCGCGCCCGGACTCTCGAGGATCACGCCGGCTCGCCCGTACAGATGTCGGCGCTGCCACTCGCGGATCGGTCCCTCTTGAAGGCGTCCACGCAGGCTTTCCGAGAGGCCGAGGGGCACCTTCTCGTACCACGGCAGCATGTGCATTCCCACAGTGAACGGCACCAGCGCCCAGGCGCCGTCGCGGGCCGCGATGTGGTACGCGTACCCGCCGCCGGAGCCGAGGAGGATGAGAATCGCCAACGCGCCGAGCCGCCAGCGACGGCGCGTCCGCAGCAGGCGGCGTTCGCTGCGGGCGTCGCGCCCGCACTCCGGGCACACGAGCCCCGGCGTGCCGCTCATCGAGTACCAGCACGACGGGCACCGGCGCCGCCCGCGCGAGCGGTCGCCCACGAGCGCGACGATCAGCAGGACGAGACCCGCGAGCCCGGTCGCCGAAGCGACGATGGCCCAGACCTCCACGACCTGACCCCACAGTGTCATGCGGTCCCCTCCGCGAGAAGCGCGATCGATGGGCGCCGGTGCGTTACGCCGTGCCCGCGAGCTTGCGCACGGTCATGTCGAAGCCTTTGACGATGGCCGCGTGCAGGCCGTAGACCACCGCGAGGTACGTGAGCGCCGCGACGCCCGAGCCGACGACCAGGGCGATCCGCGCCCCGCGCAGGCCGCTGGCGCCGTTGACAGTTTCGCTCAGCGCGTGCTCGGGTTGCACGCACGCGAGGGCGGCGGTGAGCGGCGTCATCGCCGCCAGCACCGGACCGACGACCGGGATCTCGGATCCCGCGTTCCACCCGCACAGCCCCACGACGCCGCCGACGGCCCCGACGATGCCCACCGTTCCCACCACGCTCCCCAGCGATCCCTTGCTCCGCACCGACCACTGCAGGCCGACCATCACGCAGAACGCGATGAACGGCACGCTCACGGCCGCGAGCACGAGGCCCGCCTCCGGCAGGATGACCGGCTTGGCGATGATGCCCGCGGCCCCGGTGCTCGTCATCACCGTGATGGGGTCGGCGCCCGAAGTCGCGGTGATCGTCGGATGGAGAATGCCCATCATCGCCGCGGCGACATAGAGCCCGGCCGCCGCGATCGTGCCCACCGGGATCGCGATCATCGGCAGCAGGTACGCGATCATGCCGCGGAGCTTGCCCGTCAGGTACATCGCCGGCGTCAGCGGCGTGGTGAGCAGCAGGTCGAGCGTGCCGTCCTCGCGCTCACGCGAGACGGCGGTGGCGGCCATGTTCACCGCCACCAGGGCGATCACGGTCAGTTCGCCGGCCACGGTATAAAGGATCAGGTCGCGGTACGTCTGCTGGCTGAGCGAACCGAGGTGGAACGCGGCCGTGATCCCCACGCCGAACAAGGCCCCGAGGGTGATGAACCCCCAGCGGGCCGCCATCTTGCCCAGTGTGGCGTTGCGGGCCGAGCCCTCGCGCCATGCGATCGGGTTGTGCCAGACGGCCCGCGGGGGCCGGTGCTCGGCGCCGCTGGCGCCCAGGCCGAACATGCGCCGGTACCACGGCACGCCGCCGCGTCCGCCCGCCCCGCCCAGACCCGCGATCCCCCCGACGCGCACCGTGATCACCGACGCGACCACGAGCGCGAAGCTCACACCCGCGCTGAGCACGCACCACGCCCGCACGGGCGTGAGCAGCAGGAACTTTGACAGGGCGCTCGCGGATGGCCCAAGCTCTGGCGAGGGATGGCCGGACGGGTCGAGCAGGGCCCGCAGGGCCAGGAAGGGGTTCAGGGCCGTGACCGGCGTCACCGTGCCGCCCCCGATCACCGCGTCGATGGCGATGGTGACCGCGAGGTAGCTGACGACCGAGACGTAGAACGCGAACACGGCCCGCTTGCCGACGAGGCGGCTGACCGACAGGGCGATCGCGATCGCCGCGACCAGCAGGGCGGCGCAGGCCGCGATGAGGTAACTGGCGAAGATCGATCGGCCCGGCACACCCCCGAAGTACTGGGTGACCGCGAAGAGTGGCAGGCTGCTGAAGAGGAGCGCGAAGATAAAGAACACCCGCCCGAACAGGTTGCCCAGCACGATCTGCGAGGGGCTCATGGGTGTCGTGAGCAGGATGTCCCATGTGCGCGGGTTCGCCTCCTGCTCAATGGCGCCGGCCATGAACACCGGGGCGAGGACGCAGATCAGGCCGATCTGGAGGTAGGCGGTGACGGTGAACGCGCTGGCGCCGGCCGCGGCCAGCTCGCGGTATCCGATGGCCCCGCCGCCCGACGACCCGTTGGCGAGCAGGAGCAGGTAGAGCAGGACCACGATCAGCGCGCCGAGATAGACGGTGCGGATGTAGTAGTGCCGACTGCGCCGTGAGCCGCCTTGGACGAGGCGCACGGCGATCGGGTTGGTGGGGCCGAGGCGCAACAGCCAGCGAAACACGAGGGGCATGGCGGGGATGGTACTGGCTCGCGTTCCCACCGGTTCAAATGGGGGAGCGGGGGTGGCGGTCCCCGAGCAGGATAGCGGATGTGTCGATCGAGTTATAGGACCAAAGGCTCGAAGAGCGGCCAAAGTCTACGGATGTCCCCCGGATCGACGGAGATCCCTCCGAGTTTGCCCAAGTTCACCCACGATTTCATCTGAAAATCGACACGCAGGGGTTGTGAAGAACTCGATCCCGGTGTAAATTCTTTGTAGCGCTTGCAATCAAAGGCGCGTGACGGATTGAGAGAGCAATAGATGTGATCGTTCGGGCGAGGCGTACAGCCCGGACAACGAAGAATTTGTTGGCGCGGTAGGCGCTGACCCAGTGAATCGGAGGGAAGAGCCCATGAAGACTGCTGCGTTTCTCCTGGCCGCCGCGGCGATGCCGCTTATGGCGTCCGCCCAACTCGTCATTCAGCCCACCACCACCGGCTTCACCGACATTTCGGTGACCGGCACGTCGGTTGGTACGATCTCGGACGACTCCGAGAACGTGATCACCGGGGCGTCGCTGAACGCGGCCGGCTGGACGGGCAACGCCCTCCTCGCCGGCGGCGTCTCGGTCCGCGTCGGCAACAACGGGTGCATCATCTGGGGCAACTCGGTTGCTGACACGTTCACCAACGCCACTGAAGTCGGCTACATCAACAGCACGACGTACATGACCATGGCCGCGAGCAACCTCGCGACCACGGGCAACGGCGGCTCCGGCCCCCGTCAGCAGCTCGCCGTCCTCTGGGACGATAACTTCCCGCTCGCCGGCGGCACCGCCAGCACGAAGTGGCAGGTCATCGGTGGCGACCTGTTCATCCAATGGACCAACCAGGACCACTTCAACGCCCAGGGCACCGGCGCCATCACGTACGAAGCGATCATTCGCGGCGGCGTGAGCCTCACCAGCGGCCAGGCCCTGGTCGAGTTCATCTACCAGGACACCCTGTACGCTGCAAGCCAGTACCAGAACGACGGCGGCTCCGCCACCATCGGGTACAAGAACTGGACCGGCCTCGCCGGCGCCAACGATGTCCAGTGGGGCACGGGCGGCGGTAACGACACGATCAACGACCCCGCGTTCGGCGATCCCTCCATGCGTCCCAAGGTCCGTGGTATCCTCGCCGGCGGCGGCGACCTGTCGCTCCCCACCGGCGTCCGGATCATCCCGACCCCCGGCGCGCTGGCCCTCGTCGGCATGGGCGGCCTCCTGGCTTCCCGCCGGCGTCGCTAAGCTCTCCAGCTCCAGGGGTCGCCTGACCCCGACCAACTCCGATTCCTGACGCCGCCCGGCTTTCCCGCCGGGCGGCGTTCTTTTTCCTCCTCTTCAAGTGTTGGGGGTACTCCGAACGAAGGGCCGGATAAGCGGATTTTCAGCGTGTTTTTCGTCCACCGCCTGGTTGGGTGTATGCTGATGCTGGAGAGAGCCCGGCCGGCACGGACGGACCAGAGCCCCTGCGCGACCACCGCGCCGGGGCGCTGAGCCGATTCCCCACGGCGTGCCGGGCAAGGAGAGTCGACAATGAAATCCGGTGTGCACGCGGGTGCGCTGGTGTGCGCGATGGCTTCGGCGGCCGTGGCGGGCACGGACTTCCCCGAGATCGAGCCCAACAACAGCAAGGCCCAGGCGACGTTCGTCGCCGGCATGACGGGCGGCGACACCCTGAGCGGGTCGAGCATGTCCGCGACCGGCGTCGGCCTGGACTACTTCCGCATCCACATGGCCCCGGCGTCCCAGGGTCTGTACCGGTACCGGCTGACCATCACTTCGCCGATCAGCGGGCATGTCGGGACCATTCGAGGGCTGAACCAGGTTGAGGGCGTCATCGGCGGATCGGACTTCACGGCCCAGAGCTCGGCGCCGGGTACGATCCCGCCGTTCTTCGATCAGTGGTACGGCTCGGGCAGCGCGCACGACCTGTACTACCGCGTCGCGGGCACGTTCGACACGTCGCAGCCGTACACGGTGACGCTCGAGTCCCAGAGCGTCACGCCGGTCTCGCTCGGGCAGTTCGGCGTGGGGATGCTGACGCTCACGACGGTCGGGCAGGGGCATTTGACCGACACCGACATGTGGGTCTACGACGAGAACTTCAACGCGATCCCGGGCTACGGGAACGACAACGCGCCGCCCATTCCGGGGCAGGTGGGGGTGCTGGCGGGCAGCTCGCTGACGCGCTATTTCAACCCGGGCGTGTACTACCTCGCGCTCACGGACACGAACCTCGCGAACAACGAGGCGAGCCCCGAAGATGACACGAACCGCAACGGGGTCGTGCTCGATTTTCCGGGCGCCGCCCTGAGCTCGTCGTCGTGGGTCAACCTCGATCTCTCGTTCGCCATCGGGCGCGCCGGTGAGCAGCTGACGTCGTTCGCCGCCCTGAAGGTCGGGTCCTACGACGTGAACTGGTACCGGTTCGAGGTCGTCCCCGCACCGGGAAGCGCGCTTGCGGGATTGGTTGGGTTCATGGTCGCGTGTCGACGTGGCACTCGCCGTTACAATTGATCGAGCTTGTGATCGACATCAGCGACCAGATGCGGAAGCAGCGACCGGTCGTTGAATCAGGTGCGTGCCGCTGGGCGGCCAGTCGTCAACTTGGTTCACGTCCACCCGTCGTCCGCGCATTTCGTCAATTGAGTTCACTACCGGTGTCATCGCCTTTTGGAGTGAGCGAGCGGCAGCCAAAAACTCTGCGCTTCGCTGCGGCTTCTCTTGCCACGCCTCCGGCGTCTTGGGCAATTGCGTACCTTCCGACAGGAAGTACTCAGTTACAAGCCGTCGCTCTTCGGGCGGAAGTTCTCCAATACACCGCAAACTCTCATCCGCAAGGCGGAATGCCCACGCTTTAGCCTTGGGATCACTCGCTTCGGAGCGAGCTTCATTGTCAAAGAGCATGAACAGTGCGCGGGCTCGCGCCCGGCGTCGTCCAAGATCTTCTTGACTCTCGCTTGCCGCGACTTTGAGCGCATCAGCGAGTATCCACTCGCGATCGCGATCCCAATCCTCGGGCTGCGGATACAAATAGGCCTTTCGCTCACTTTCAAGGAGCTTGGCCAAGTCTTTCGCAAGACCGGGGTCAGGCAAATTGCTCATGTGCTTGCCCTACCGTTTCTTGGAGAGTTGTGCGAGTTCGACGGCGGTGTAAATAACAAACACGCTCTTGTCAACATATGGATTCTGGCGATGCCGGTCGACAATGCCTTGGCGTATCTCCGCGCTCTTGCCCGAGGTCACCGCTGTGCAATACTCGCGTATGGCATCGGCCGTGTCCCCCCAAATCCGAGACGTTTCGTGTTGATGCTCCAGCCATGTAAGGCAAATCACCACGAGGCCACCTACTGAGCGCTGCGTAAGTCCGTGACTCACATCGTGACTCCGGGGATCGCGAGC
>CAZMCC010000052.1:0-26501 GCA_964564695.1 uncultured Phycisphaeraceae bacterium
ACCGCCGCCTGGACGAGCACCGCCGCCGCCACCTTGTCCGCCCCCGCCGCCCTGTCCACCGCCACCGCCCGGACCGCCGCCCCCGGCCCCGCCGCCGCCACCGCCCGGACCACGCCCGCCGCCGCCGCCGGGGATGACAACGCGTCCGCCGCCGCCACCTCCACCGCCGCCGGTGTTCCCCGTGTTACCGGTGTTCCCGGTATCGCCGGTGTTGCCGGCCTGTGGCCGTGCGGGGGTGTCGGCCTCTTCTACGGCCGCGGTGATGGGAAGGGGCGTGCGATCCATCGCGATGGTGCGCCGCGCGGTGCTGATGTACTTACCGGAGTCGTCGGACGCGACGATGGTGACGCGCACGGCGCGGGGATAGCCGTCGAGGTCGGAATCCCACACGTCGCGCCAGTTCTGCTGGTCGGCGGCCTGGATGTGGACGCTGACAACGCCGGTCGCGACAACGCGGGCGACGCCGCCGGCATCGAGGTACTTGTCGGGGGTCGGGTCGTCGCGACGCCACAGGGCGAGGCCGGGGACACCGTTGGTCGGCTCGGCGCGGAACTGGACCTCGTGGGAGAAGGACTCGGGCGTGCCGGTGCCTGGGCCCAGGGGCTCGGAGCGTGTGCGCCGGGCGTCGAGGGCCAGGAGCATGAGCGAGTCGATGCGGGTGGTGTTCACGCCGCCACCACCCTCGTTGGGCGTAATGAGCACGCGGAACGACGACGGGTTCGCGTCGCGGACGACGTTGGTCAGGTCGTCGGCCATCACGCTCACCGCGGCCACCGCCCGCTCGAACGCGGCGGCGCGGCCGGAGGCGGCGTCGCGCGAGCGCACGGCCGAGGTCAGCGCGGTCACGGTCCCGGCCGCCACCAGGCCGATGAGCACCGTCGCGAGGATCATCTCGACGAGGGTGAAGGCGGCGTGATGGCGCGGGCGCGTGGGGGTCATTGGACTCGGATGGGCGCGGTCTCGGGGCGGCGGTCGGGGTCGGGCCCGTCGCCGGGACGCGGGGCGATGAGGGTCTTGATCGTGAGCGACTGCGGGCGGGCTCCGGTCACCCAGTGGATGGTGGCGGTGGCGGTGAAGGGCGTGGACTCGGAGCCGCCGGTGATGCTGAGCTCGTAGTTGAAGTCGGCGAATGGCGCGTCGCACGCGGCCTCGCCGGGGAAGCGGCGGAGGTAGTCGTCGGGGCCGAAGGCGAGCACGAGGTTGAGCTGCTCGTCGGCGAGCATCGCGGCGGTGGCGAGACGCTGCGCGTCGCCCTGGGCGGTCACGGCCCGGCCGACGATGCCGAGCATCACCGCGAGCGAGACGCCCAGCAGCACGGCCGCGATGATCACGTCGACCAGCGCGAAGCTGCGGTTGGGGCGCGGGGCGCGGGCGCTGTGAGAGCGACTCACCACGGCTGCTCTCCCAGGCCGATGGCGTCGAGGTCGAGCTCGGTGGTGCCGCCGGAGTCGAGCGACGGAGCGGGGGCGGTCCCCACGCCGGAGGTGACGCGGGCGGTGGTGCGTCCGGGGAGGAGCTCGACGCGGTAGGTCGTGCTGTCCTTGGAGCGCTGTACGTCGGTGAGGATGAGGATGATGGGCTCGCGCGGGCGGTCGACGGGGATGGCGATGCTCCACGCGGAGCTGGTGCTGGCGGAACCCGTGCCGGCGGTACCGCGCTGCCAGCCGGAGCTTGAGGAAGGCGAGACGCGGTGGTTCGAGCGCTCGGCCCGCTGCGCACCGGACCAGGCTTCCTTGATGGAGAGGCGGTCGAGGACCAGGGGCGTGACGAGCGGGTCCTGACGCCAGCTCCTGGGTCCGGGCTGGGGGTTGTCGGGGTTCACGGTGGCGCGGTTCACGAGCAGGCGGAGCGAGTTGCTCACCGGGTCGTACTCGAGCTCCATCGCCTCGGGAGCGACGGCGGCGCGCCATCCGACGATCGAGAGCATCGAGCCGGCCGCGGCGGCCTGCGCGTCGGCGAGGCG
This sequence comes from uncultured Phycisphaeraceae bacterium, assembly GCA_964564695.1. GTDB lineage: Bacteria > Planctomycetota > Phycisphaerae > Phycisphaerales > UBA1924 > CAZMCC01. Next base: position 1,964 of record CAZMCC010000052.1, read on the forward strand.
GCTGTCGGCGCCGGCCATGCGGGGGACGACGATGCCCGCGAGAATCGCGAGCATGACGATCACGACGATCACTTCGATGAGCGTGAAGGCGGGGGAGGAAGCAGTACGCAGAGAGCGCGGAGGTGGGCGGAGTGACGCGGAGGACGAGGCATGATGGCGAGAAATCATCATGTCATGCTTCACTTCATCGCTCCCTCTGCGTTATTCCGTCAACCTCTGCGACCTCTGCGTACCGGCTTACCTCACGGCATGATCACGTCGGCGTTCTCGCCTTCGCCGCCGGCCTTGAAGTCGGCGCCGTAGCTGACGAGGTCGAAGTCGACGTTCTTCTGGCCCGGGACGACGAGGACGTAGGGCTTGCCCCACGGGTCGTTGAGCTTGTCGATCGAGTCGACGTAGGGCCCCTTCCACTTGGCGGCGTCGAGGTCGCCGGGCTTCTCGAACAGCGCGCGGATGGTGATGTCGGGCGGGAGCGAGCCGCCCGCGTCGACCATGAGGACCTTGACCTGGTTGGCGAGCGTCGCGGCGCTCGACGCGGCGGCGCCCTGCTTGGCGGTGCCGATGCGACCGACCAGGCGCGGGACCACCAGGCCGGCGAGCACCGCGATGATGACGATCACGACGATCACTTCAACGAGGGTGAACGCCGACCCGGTACGCAGAGGACGTCGAGGTAGGCGGAGTGACGCGGAGGAAGAAGAGGAATGACTTAGAAAGCCCTTGCCCACCCTCGGCGCCACTCTGCCCGTCTCTGCGTGGCTCTGCGTACGGCTCTGTTCGCCGCAAAGATACTTGTGGAAATTCATCCGATCATCTCCTGGATCTTGAGGACCACGAGCAGGATCGCGGCGATGACGAAGCCCGCGATCCCCGCGAAAATCATGATGAGAACCGGCGGGAGCACCGCCGTGAACAGTTTGAGGCTGGCCTGCGTGCGGCTCTCGAGGGCGTCGGCGGCCCGGCGCAGCAGCTCGGCGAGGCGCCCGGAGCGCTCGCCCACGCCGACGATCTGGACCAGCAAGGGCGGGAAGACGCCGCTGGCCTCGAGGGGCTCGGAGATCGTCTTGCCCGCGGCGACCTGCTCGCAGACGTTCTCGACGGCGTGCTCCATCGCGCGGTTGCCCAGCGTCGGCCGGGTGGCCCGGAGGGCCGAGAGCGCGGGGAGGCCGGCGGAGACGAGCGTGCCGAGCGTGCGGGTGAAGCGGGCGACCGCGGCGTCGCGCAGCAGCGGGCCCAGGGCGGGGATGCGGAGCAGCGCGCGGTCGATCGCGAGGCGCGGGCCGGGCTGGGAGTAGAGACGCCGGAAGACCATCACACCGACGACGAGACCGGCGAGCAGCAGCCACCACCACGCGCCGATGAACTCGGCGACGCCCATGACGATCCGCGTGGGGAGCGGGAGCTGGGTGTGCTTGATCTGGCCCGCGAGGGGCGCGATCAGGCGCGGGATGATCACCGTCACGAGCACGATCGTCGCGATCGTCACCAGCCCCGCGAGGAGCATCGGGTAGATCGTGGCTCCGAGCACGGCGCGACGGAGGGCCACGTCGCGCTCCATGAGGTCGGCGGCCTGCGCGAGCACCTCGTCAAGCTTGCCCGAGGCCTCGCCGGCGCGGATCAGGCTCACGAGCAGCTCGGTGAAGGGCTTGCCCCACGCGAGGGCGGCCTCGGAGAGGGGCTTGCCGTGCTCGATCTGGTCGAGCAGGAACTGGATCATCACCCGCTGTCGCTCGGAGCGGCCCTGCTTGGCGCTGGTGCGCAGAGCCTGCGGGAGCGTGAGGCCGGCCTGGAGGGCCGTGGCGATCTCGCGGATGAGGCCGGCGATTTCGCCGCGGGACATGGCGACGCCGCCGCCGATGCCTGTGGCACGGACGTGTGTGCGGGGGGGCGCGGCGGCGCCATTGGGCGACTCGGAGGTGGGCTCGACACTGGCGGCGAGCGAGCCGCCGCGGACGACTTCGATCTTGATGGGGGTGATGCCGCGCTGGCGAAGCGTGCGGAGTGCGGAGGAGCGGTCGGGGGCGTCGACGACGCCGGCGCCCGACGAGCCCGACACGGTCTGGTATTTGAAGGCGGGCATGGGCGATCAGCCCCCAGTCCCGTGGGCCGCGGCCGCGGCGCCGTACGCCGCCTCGACGTCCTGCGTGGCGCGGAGGACCTCGTCGACAGTGGTGAAGCCTTGCGAGGCCTTGATGAGGCCGTCGCGGCGCATCGAGGTGTGCGTGGGGCCGGCGGTGCCGAGGATCTCGGGGGCGCTGGTGCGTCCGCGGGTGATGGCCTCGCGCATGCCGGGGGTGACCAGGAGCAGCTCGTAGAACCCGACGCGTCCCTTGCAGCCGGAGTTCTCGCAGATGTCGCAGCCGCCGCCGATGAAGCCGGTGCCGCCGGGGAACATCTCGAGTTCCTGCTTGCTCAGCCGATGGCGGACGGGCTCGGAGAGCGGCGTCGGCTTCTTGCACGCCTGGCAGATGCGCCGGCCGAGGCGCTGGGCGAGCACGCCTTCGATCACGCTGGCGACGAGGAAGGGCTCGACGTCCATGTCGAGGAGGCGCCCGATCGCGCCCGACGCGTCGTTGGTGTGCAGGGTCGAGAAGATGAGGTGGCCGGTGAGGGCGGCGCGCACGGCGATGTCGGCGGTCTCGCCGTCGCGGATCTCGCCGACCATGACGACGTCGGGGTCCTGGCGGAGGATGGACCGCAGGCCGGTGGCGAAGGTGAGGCCGCGTTCGGGGTTGACGGGGATCTGGTTCACGCCGGCGAGCTCGTACTCGACGGGGTCCTCGATGGTGATGATCTTGAGGCTGGGGTCGTAGAGCTTGACGAGGGCGGCGTAGAGGGTCGTCGTCTTTCCCGACCCCGTTGGCCCGGTGACGAGGACCATGCCGTGGGGCAGGTCGATGAGGCGGTCCATCGAGGCGCGGTCTTCGGCCCGCATGCCGAGGGCGGCGAGATCGAGCTTCACGGCTTCCTTGTCGAGGATGCGCATGACGATCGACTCGCCGTAGATCGTGGGCACGGTGCTGACGCGGATGTCGACCTTGCGGCCCTCGAAGCGGAGGGTGATGTGGCCGTCCTGCGGGATGTATCGCTCGGCGATGTTCATCCCGGCCATGATCTTGATGCGGCTGGTGATCGCGGCCTGCAGGGGCTTGGGCGGGCTGTTGCGCTCGCGGAGCAGGCCGTCGACGCGGTACTTCACGCTGAGCTTGCGGTCGAAGGGCTCGACGTGGATGTCGCTGGCCTTCTCGCGCACGGCCTCGAGGATGATCAGGTTGACGAGGTTGATGAGCGTCGGCTGCTCGGCCATCCGGCGGACGTCGTCGGCGTCGACGGCCTGCAGGTTGGCGAGCATGTCCTCGTCGCTCGCCCCCCCGGAGTCGCCCCCGCCCCCCCCACCCAGGCGGGTGGCCATCGCCGCGGCGGTGGCGCCGAAGGCGGTGCGGACGAGCTGCTGGTAAAGCTCCTCGGTGACCGCGACGCGCCGGACGGCGCGGCCCGAAACGACCGAGACCTCGTCGGCCGCGGCAAAGTCGGCGACGTCGACCATCGCGACCAGCACCGGGGAATTCGGAGCGTCGGTGACGAAGCGCCACGGCACGGCCCGCAGGCGCACGGCCTGTTCGGCGGGGATGAGCGCGGCGGCCGAGGGGTCGAGCGAGGGGAGCTCGTTGAGCTTCGTCGCGGGGGCGCCGTTGGCAGGCGCGGCGCCGGTCGCACGCGGAGCGCCGGACGCGCCGTGTGCGCCGTTGAGCGCGGGAGCGGAAGAGTCGTTTGGTCCGGCGTCGATCATGCGGTCAGGCACTGCTCCCCCATCACACAGATCGGCCTGAACGAGGCCCGAGCGTCAGCGATGGGGTTTCGCCGGGGGCTCGCCTCTCTTCTTCCACGGGAACGGAGGCCCGTCGCTTACGCTCCGGGTTCGTGTTTGCCCGCTCAGCGCGGGTTGCTCGGCGGGGGAGGCGGGGGAGTCGCGGTTCCGGGGGCGGCGTTGCCTTCACCGCCGCCGCGGCGACGCCGGGCACGGTCGGGGTTATCGCCGGCGGGGGCCGAGGCATCGAGGCGCATGCCCTGGCCCTGCTGGAAGTCGTCGCCTCGCTCGGGGAGCTTGGCGCGCTGGCCCTCGGTGAGCAGCTCGCGGACCTTGCTGACGGTGGAGTCGACGAGCTCGCGGCGCGAGCGACGGAGCGTGTCGGTCTTCTCGTTGCCGCCGCCGCGCATCATGGAGCCGGGGGTCCAGGCCTCTTCGGACTCCTGGGTGGCGGCTTCGAGCTGGGTGTTCATGTTGCCGATCTCGCGGCTGAAGGACTCCTTCATCGCCGAGAGGCTCGACTTCTGGGCCTCGGTGAGGTCGGTCATCTTGTCGGTCGCATCCATGACGCGGGTGGCGTAGGTCGGGCGGTAGATGCCGGGGAAGCTCTGGCGCCGGAACTCGTCGGCGAACGCCGCACGCTTGTCCTCGGGGAGGCTCGACTCGATCTGGCGGGCGAATCGCCGGTTGACATCGCGGACCTTGATCGAGGCCTCGCGCCCCTTGGTGAAGAGCTCGGCCATCTTGGGGTCGTCCATCATGGCCATGGGGCCGCCGCCCTTTTCCATGGACTCGCGCATGATCTTCATGCCTTCCTCGTACATCTCGTTGCGCTTGACGAGGTCGCGGTCGAGGTCGATCTCGTATTGCTCGAGCGTGGCCTTGAGCTCGGCCTTCTGGGCGTCGGTGAGGGCGGCCTTGTCGACGAGGGTGACGAGGTCGACGCGCTCGCCGCTCATGAGGCCGCGGGCCATGGTCGTGTCGCGACGGTGCGTGCGCTCGACGATCGGGAACTTGGCGGCCTGCTCGTCGGTGAGGAGGCTCTTGACGTCGGTGAAGAACTGCTTCTCGACGGCGGCCCGCTTGGTGCGGAGCTCTTCGAAGACGGCACCCATGTCGCGCCACACCGAGGGGTCGCGGCTCTCGCGGAACGACTCGCGGGCGGCTTCCATCTTCTCGCGGGCGGCCTTGGCGGCGGGGTTGAACTCGCCGATCTGGGCTTCGAGCAGCGCCTTGGCGACGGCCGTCTGATCGGCGTCGAGGCCGAGGATCTTCGCGTAGCGATCGAGCTGCGCGGACTCGACCGGCGGGTCGAAGGGGTTGCGGTCGCCGAACATGCCCATGCCGCCGCCGGGGCCGCCTTGGATGCGCATTTCGCCGCCGCCGCGACCACCGCCGCCGGGTTGACCGCCTCCACCTCCACCACCGCCGCCGCCCGCACCACCTTGAGCGAGCACGGGGCTGGCGATCGAAACAGCGGCGAGAAGGGCGGCGATACGGAGCGACGTGGACTTCAGCGACATGGGAAGCCTCCAAACGTGTGGCCGGCGACGAGGGGTCGGGGGGCCGGTGACGACAGCATAACTCGTGGACTGGACTCGCCCCCGGTCATGCTCGAACGAGCGGGGCGAACATTTGTTGCGACAGGGACGCTGGAACGCAAACTCTACCGGACCAATTACTTAGCGTTGCAAACTAGCGGGAGGCCGCAGCCGACTCGGCGACACCTGCGAACGCCTCCCTACCAGTCTCCATCATCTTAATGAACTCGTCGAACAGGTAGCTCGAGTCATGGGGGCCGGGGGACGCCTCGGGGTGATACTGGACGCTGAAGAGGGGCCGATCCTTCAGCCGGAAGCCGGCGAGGGTCTGATCGTTAAGGTGCATGTGGGTGGGTTCCCCCCCGGCGGCCCGGAGCGAGGCCTCATCCACCGCGAAGCCGTGGTTCTGGCTGGTAATCTCCACGCGCTTGTTGAGCAGGTTGAGAATCGGCTGGTTGGCCCCTCTGTGGCCGAACTTCAGCTTGTAGGTCTTGGCGCCGACGGCCAGGGCCAGGAGCTGGTGTCCCAAGCAAATTCCGAACATTGGAATGGGCCGAGCTGGCTTACCGCCGACCGGGACCGGGCCGACCACCGCTTTGAGGGTGGCGATGGTGGCTTCGACGGCGGCGGGGTCGCCGGGGCCGTTGGAGATGAACAGGCCGTCGACCTTGCCCTCGCTGTGGAGCTTGCGGATCTCGTCCGCGGTGATGGTGTGGGGGACGACGACGACTTCGCACCCGCGCTGGGCGAGGTGGCGGAGGATGTTGCGTTTGGCGCCGCAGTCGAGGGCGAGGACGCGGAATCGCCTCGAGCCGACGGCCGGGATGATCGTGGGGCGCCAGTCGCCCAGGGTCTCTTCCCAGGTCTGCTTGCTGGTGCAGCCGACGAGGGGGACGAGGTTCTGGCCGGCCATGCTCGGGGCGTTTTTCGCCTTGGAAACGAGGTCGGCGTCGGAGAGGCGGGTGGGGGGTTCGTCGGTGAGGACGCCCTGCATGGCGCCGGTGACTCGGAGCTTGCGGGTGATGGCGCGGGTGTCGACGTCGGCGAGGCCCAGGACGTTGTTCTGGGCCAGATACGTGGAGAGATCGGTGGTCGCGCGGAAGTTCGAGTGGCGCCGGGTGAGCTCGCGGACGATGAACCCGGAGACCTGGACCTTCACGGATTCGACGTCGGCGGTGTTGATGCCGGTGTTGCCGATGAGCGGCGCGGTCATCACCAGGATCTGACCGGAATAGGAAGGGTCGGTGAGGGCCTCCTGGTAGCCGGACATGGCGGTGTTGAAGACGACTTCGGCGGGGACGACGAGGCCGCGGCCGGTGGCGCCGAAGCCGCTGCCGTGGAAGACCGAACCGTCCTGGAGGGCGAGGCGCGCCGGGGGAGCGGGGGGGGCGGGGACGACGGAGGGGTTGGACATCGAAGGATGAGTGTAGACTGGTTTTGGCGTCTTGCGGGCGCGCGGGAGCAGTGAGGAGAGCGGCAAATGAAGGTGTATCGCGGGGAACTCCACGGGCGGCTGCTCGAGTGCCGCGAGGGGGACTTCGGCGGCGAGAGCGTGCTCGTGGACGGGCGGGTGGTGTCGAACAAATGGTGGGCGGGGTGGGTGAGCGGCTCGGGCGGGGTGGTGAGCCACTTTTTCGCGGTCAAGGACGAAGAGGGGAAGGACCGGCACGTCGAGGTGCGGTGGCGCCCGAAGGCCAAGACGCTCGGGCTCACGTCGACGGTGCAGGTGAATGTGGATGGCAAGGAGCGGGCGATGCTCACGGCGACGCCGGTGAAGTCGGCGCTGGAGTGCTGCATGCACTGCGGGTATTCGCTCAAGGGGCTCGAGGTGGAGAACGGGGAAGTGAAGTGCCCGGAGTGCGGGAGGCACACGGGGGCGGTGGCGGCGGGGTTGGGGTGAGTGGGCCGCCCGCCCGTCAATCGGGGTCATCGGGACCGGATGGCGCCCCAACGAGCTTGCGGATCGACGCGTCGGCGTCGTGGTGGCACTCGTCGACGAGCCACGCCGGTGCGACACCGTCCTCGATCAGCACCTTAACCGCGACGTGACGGCAGTTCTCGCACGGAGAGTGCTCGTAGGCGAAGAGCATGCAGCCAGCGGCCTCGGCGCCGGGGTGCTCCTCGAACAAGTGCACGAGGTCGAAGATCATCCAGTGATGGACGTCGACGTTGTCGGCGACGTGCAGGGAGGGCTCGATGAGGGCCGCGTCGCCGGGCAGGTAGTTTTTCTTGAGGAGCTCGAGGACGTTCTCGGTGACGCGGCCGGAGCGCAGGCGGTCGAGGGCGAGCCCTCGCACGCGCGGGTCGGCGTAGTTCGCTAGGGCCTTGTTGGCGAGCGATCGCACGTCGGAATCGTCGTGGTGGGCGAACGCGAGCAGGCGCGGGTCCAAGGCCTGCATCCAGCGGCTTGAGAAGACACGGAGGTACTTGCACAGGCGGCCCGGGTGCGTCTGGCGCACCATCGCCTCGAAGACCTCCGTGAGCGCCGAACCCGGGGCGTGCTTGCCCCAGTAGTTGAACCAGAACCGGTCCTCCTCGGGGTCGGTGGTCTCAATCTCGCGGATGACATCGTCTGCGGTCCTGTCCCGTGTTCGTCGCGCGGCGGGCGACGGGCGGGACAGGTCGAACTTGATGTTGTCGATGCTCCGGTACGCGGATCCGGGTTTGCGCTCATCGTCGTCAGACGCGGGCGGGGCGTCGAGGCGCCGGAGGTATTCGGCGACCGCGGCGTCGTTGGGCGCGATCGCGTTAAGGACGCGGCGCCCGGTGCCCTCGGCGTGTCCTTCGTCGAACCAATCGAGGGGCGAGTCGGAAGCGCGGAGTTCCGGGTCGGCGAGCAGGAGCGAGCCGAGGTACTGGGCGACGTGCACGAGGCCGTCGGCGCCGTCGAGGGCGATGATGTCGTTTGCGCCGACGAGGTCCATTGTGTCGTGCCACTTGCGCATCGCGGCGTAGAGCGCGACGCGGGCGGATTCGTGGCCGCGGGCGCCGAGGTCGCGCGCGAGCCGGCACCGCTGCTTGACGTCCCAAAAGCGATCGGTGCTCAGATCGAGACCCGCGAGGATGGCGGTAATGAGGCGGTCAGCGCCGGGGCGGGCGATTGCGTCCAGCATCGAGATGAGCCAGGGGGCTCGGTCGTCCTCGCACTGCGGGTCGTATTGGCGGGCGTGGAGGCAGGTGTCGACGAATGGGTCTTCGACGCCGGTGATGCCGTGGCTGCGCACATGCATCGCGGCGCGGCCGAGGCCTTTGTGGAGGGCGGAGGTGAATTCCGTGGGGCTGAGGGGGAGAGCAAAGGGCGGTTTGGTCATGCGGAGGAGCCATGGTAGTCGACACCGGTTCGCGCGTGGCGCCAGTACGACGACCCCGTCGGGGTCGGAAGGCCAAGAACAATGAGGAAAATGGGTGCAGCTTTCCGGCAGTGTCGTCGCAAAGCCTCCTCCACAGCCGGCTACTCACGTCCAGGCCTTCGGCCTCAAGAGTGGGACGTGGCTTCGACCTAGCCTGCGTTGATGGCCGCTCGCTCTGCGCGAACCGCTTCGTTGTTTGGCGATGCACGCCCCGCCCCGGTGGATGGTGTGTATGTGCACGTCGCCGTGGAGCGGGGGATTGATCGGGCCGGTGCGGCAGGCGACGACTGGGGGAAAGGCGCGACGCTCACGTACTCGGCGCCGGCGGCGTTGCCGGTCGGGCGGCGGGTGGAGGTGCCGCTGGGGCGCGGGGGGAAGACGAGCGTCGGGGGGATCGTCGTGGCCTCGGGCGGTGCGGAGCTGCTGGGGGGGCTTGATCCGGAGCGGGTGAAGCCGATCGTGCGGGATGCGGGGAGCGGGGTGGCGCCGCGGCTCGTCGAGCTGGCGCAGTGGATGGGCGGGTACTACGTCTGCCCCCTGGGGATGGTGCTCGCGACCATGATGCCGGCGGCGGTGAAGAAGGGCACCGGGGTGAAGTCGGTGCGGGTGCTTGTGCGCGTGAGCGACGCGGCGGCGAAGGCGGCGACCGCGAAGGCCGAGGGAACCGCGAAGCGGGCGGCGGAGAAGGCGTGGGAGAAGCTGAGCGCGGTCGAGGCGGGGGCGTTTCCGATTTCGCCCAAGGGGCTGGCGGCGAAGCTGGGGATGAAGACGACGGGGGCGCTCAAAAAGTTTGTGGCGATGGGGTTGGTGGAGATGCGGGTGGAGAGGATCGTTGGGGGTGGCACAGGCGTCCCGCCTGTGGCCGTGGGTCACCGTGCATCCGGTTCGGCCGAAGCGGCCGACACAGGCGGGACGCCTGCGCCACTGTTCCCCACAGGCGGGACGCCTGTGCCACTGCTCACTTCGGAGCAGGCTCGGGCGGTGGATGGGATCGTGCCGGCGCTGGGGAGCTTTGGGGTGCACCTGCTGCGCGGCGTGACGGGGTCGGGGAAAACCGAGGTATATCTGCGGGTGATCGCGGCGGCGCTCGAGCGGGGGCTGGGGGCGATCGTGCTCGTGCCGGAGATCGCGCTGACGCCGCAGACGGCGGGGAGGTTTACGGAGCGGTTCGGGGCGGCGGGGGGGGGCGGCGTGGCCGTGCTGCACTCGGGTCTGACGGCGGGGGCGCGGCACGGGGAGTGGGACCGGATCGCACGCGGGGCGGCGCGGGTGGTGGTGGGGGCGCGGTCGGCGATCTTCGCGCCACTGCCGGACGGGAGATCGGGGGGGGTGCCGCTGGGCGTGATCGTCGTCGACGAAGAGCACGATTCGTCGTACAAGCAGGATCAGCTGCCGCGGTACCACGGCAGGGATGTGGCGATCAAGCGGGGACAGCTCGAGGGGTGTCCGGTGATCCTGGGGTCGGCGACGCCGTCGCTGGAGAGTTGGGCGAATGCGGGGGGGAAGGCGGGCGGCGGCGGCGCGGGCAAGTACCGGCTGTGGGAGTTGCCCAAACGCGTTGGCGGGGGCGTGCTGCCGCCAGTCGAAGTGGTCGACATGGCGGAAGAGCGGCGACGGTCGAAGCTGGACGCGACGGGGGAGGGTGGGTCGCGCGGCGGGCCGCCGGGGCTCACGCTGGTCGGGCCGACGCTCGACGGGGCGATGCGGCGGACGCTGGAGGAGAAGGGGCAGGTCATTCTGCTGCTGAACCGGCGCGGGTTTGCCCACTACCTGACGTGCCGTGATTCGCGGTGCGGGTGGGTGAGCGGGTGCGAGCACTGCGACGCGTCGCTGGTGCTGCACCGGGCGGACTTTCCTGGGGGGGGCGCCGGCGGGGCCGAGTTTGTCAGGTGCCATCACTGTCTGGAGGAGACGCGGGTGCCGCGGGTGTGCGCGGTGTGCGGGAAGAAGGTGGGGCCGTTGAGCGCGGGGACGCAGCGGGCGGAGGAGGAGCTGGGGGAGCGCTACGGGCTGACGCCGGGCGTCGACCTGCTGCGGGTGGACAGCGACAGCATGCACAGCGGGCGGGACTACTTCGAGGCGCTGTCGCGGTTCGGGCGGGGCGAGGTGAAGGTGCTGCTGGGGACCCAGATGGTCGCCAAGGGGCTCGACTTCCCGAACGTGCGGCTCGTGGGTGTGCTCGACGCGGACACGGCGGCCAACCTGCCGGATTTCCGGGCCGGGGAACGGACGTTCCAGCTCGTGAGCCAGGTGGCGGGGCGGGCCGGGCGCGGGACGAAGCCGGGGCGTGTGATCGTGCAGACGCTGAACCCGGGGATGGGGGCGATCCGGCTCGCAGCGGCCCACGACTACGTGACGTTCGCGACGCAGGAGCTGGGGCTGAGGGTGAGGGCGGGGCTGCCGCCTTCGTCGAAGATGGCGCGGGTGGTGGTGCGGGATCCGGACGTAACGAAAGCGGAGCGGCACGCGAAGGAGCTGGCCGGGCTGCTGACCGCCGAGGCGGAACGCGCGGGGATTGCGGTGCGGATGCTGGGGCCGGCCCCGGCGCCGATCGCGCGGATCGCGGGGCAGCACCGGGTGGCGATCGAGCTGATCGCGAAGCGGCGGGGGGATCTGCAGGCGCTGTTGGGGGCGCTGCGGGGGAAGGGGCAGTTGAAGAGTGATGCCCAGACGGCGGTGGATGTGGATCCGGTGGCGCTGATGTAGGGGGAGGGGTCAGGGGCCAGGGGCCAGGGGGCAGGGGTCAGGGGGCAGGGGGAAGGGACTCGGGACTCGGTACTCGGTACTCGGTACTCGGGAAATACACCCGGCGGACAAAGCTCCGCCGGGGCACCCATCTCGGCCGATATCCTGTCGCGTGATAGTTCATTTCAATGGTGAGTTGATGCCGCTGGAGCGGGCGCGGGTGAGCCCGCTCGACCGGGGGTTTGTCTTTGGCGACGGGGTCTATGAAGGCCTGCGGTCGGTGGACCTGCGGTCGCGCGGCGTCGAACGACCGCACGTCGTGGCGATGGACCGGCACGTCGCGCGGATGGACGCGTGCCTGCGCGAGATCGGGATTCCCGTGGGGGGGTTTGACGCGTCGCGGCTGGGGCGGATGACGCAGGAGCTGCTCGATGCGACGGGGCTGCGGGATGCGTTTGTGTACTGGCAGGTCACGCGGGGGGCGCCGAATGTGGAGGCGGGGGAGACGCCTCGGTCGCGGGTTCCCAAGAAGGGCGGGGGGGGGATGACGCCGACGGTGTTCGGGATGGCGACGCCTCAGCCGGCGATCGACGTGTTCATGGGCGAGGCGGGGCTGTTCAGCAAGTCGGCGGTGACGATGCCGGACATCCGCTGGCTCAAGGGGCGGATCAAGTCGGTGTCGCTGCTGGGGAACGTGATCGAGGCGATGGACGCGGATTCGCGCGGCGTCGACGACGCGGTCCTCGTGCGCGACGGATTCGTAGGTGAGGGGCTGGCGACGAACGTGGTGCTGGCGTTTTCGCGCCCGGGCGGGGAGACCGAACTGGTGACGCCGACGCTCGAGAGTGCGCCGATCCTCGCGGGGGTGACGCGCGGGCTGCTGCTCGATTCCTCTGACAGCGGGCTGGTGGAGCGGGCCGTGCGGGTCGAGGAGCTGTCGCGGGCGAGCGAGATCATGATGCTGGGGAGCTCGACGATGGTCGCGAGCGTGACGATGCTCGACGGCAAGCCCGTCGGCGACGGCAAGCCGGGGCCGGCGGCACGGGGGCTGCTGCGGTCGCTGGTGGACATTGTGTTGCGTGAGGCGGGAGCGACGACGGTCAGCGTCGCGCCCAACCCGCCCGTGGTGCGGCCGGTACACTCGGCGCGGTGACTGTGACGAACGTCGAAGGCAAACGCGTGGTCGTGATGGGGCTGGGACGCTTCGGCGGAGGCGTGGGCGTCACGCGCTGGTTGGCCCACCCCCCCCACGACGCCGCGAGCGTGCTCGTCACGGATCTTGATCCGGCGGAGAAGCTCACGGAGTCGATCGAAGCGATCCGGCCGCTGATCGAGCGTGGCCTTGTTGAGCTGCGCCTGGGCGAGCACAACGTCAGCGACTTCACGACGTGCGACCTGGTGATTGCGAATCCGGCGGTGCCGACGCCGTGGGAGAACCGGTTTCTGCGGGCGGCGGGTGCGGCGGGGATTCCGATTGCGACCGAGATCGGGCTGGTGGTGGAGCGGCTGCCACGCGGGTGTGTCACGGTGGGGATCACGGGGACGGTGGGCAAGAGCACGACGACGGCGATGATTGCGCACGCGCTGCGGGCGGCGTTGGGTGACGCGCGACGCGTGGTCATGGGCGGGAACATCGGCGGGTCGTTGCTCGATGACGTGGAGAGCCTCGATGCGTCGAGCATCGTCGTGCTCGAACTGTCGAGCGCGATGCTGTACTGGATCGGGGAGCAGAAGGTCCGGGGGGGCTGGTCGCCGAAAGTGGCCGTGTGCACAGGGTTCGCGGCGAACCACGTCGATTGGCACGGGTCGGTGGAGCATTACCTTGCGAGCAAGAGGATCCTGCTTGCACATCAGGCGCCGGGCGACACGTGCGTGCTCGGGCCGGGGCTGGGCGCGTGGGCGGGCGGCATGCGTGCGAAGGTCGTGAACGTGGAGAGGGCGGAGTTCCCGGCGGCGCTCATGGCGCCGGGGGCGCACAACCGGCAGAACGCGGCGGTGGCGCTGGCGGCGTGCCGTGCCGCGGCGCCGGAGGCCGATCCCGCGAAGTTCGTGGCGGCGCTGGCGGGGTTTGAGGGGCTGGCGCACCGGCTCGAGCTGGCGGCGCGGGCGAAGCTCGGCGCCCCCCCCACGGGCGAGATCCGCTGCTACAACGACTCCAAGTCGACGACGCCGGAGGCGACGCTCACGGCCGTCGCGGCGGTGCTTGAGATCCCGGGCGTGCGGCGCGCGAACGTGCACCTCATCGCGGGCGGGTACGACAAGAAGATCGACCTGGGGGCGATCGCGAAGCTGATCGCGGGGGACGAGCCGATCGGCGGGCTGTACACGATCGGGGCGACGGGGCCGGCGCTGGACGCGGCGAGCGGCGGACGCGCGATCGCGTGCGGGACGGTGGAAGCCGCGGTGCGCCGGGCGGCGGGGCGGATGCGGGCCGGCGATGTGCTCGTGCTCAGCCCGGGGTGCGCGTCGTGGGACCAGTTCACGAATTTCGAGGCACGAGGCGACCTGTTCCGGGCGCTCGTGCGGGACGCGACGACGTGGGTTTCGGGGGGGAGCGCGGCGGGGACGCCGCGCCAGGAGGCGGTGCGATGAGGCTGGAGCCAAACGCGGAACAGCGGAAAAGCGGGAACGCGGAAAATAGAGGCGGGACCAAGACGCTGTGCGCCGCCGTGGGGCTTGCGGTCGCGATGTTCGCGGGGTGTGCGAACAAGCAGGCGGCCCCGACGCCGCCACCCCCGGAGCCCGCGCCGGTGGCGCCGCAGCCTGTGGTCACGCCGCAGCCGGAGCCGCCCGCGCCACCGCCGCCCCCGGTGATTACGCCGACGCCGCCAGCTTCGACTCCTCCCCCACCGCCGCCCCCCCCAACCCCGACGCCCCCCACTCCGACGCCGTCGGCTCCGGCTGTCGGGCTGCGCGAGGTCTTCCCGCTCGTGCGTGTGGACGCCGCGGCGAAGGTGGTCGAGTTCGACGGGATCGTGCCGCTCGATGCGCACGACGCGGAGACGCCGATGGTGTACCTCGAGCTGGTCGCGTGCACGCCCGACACGCGTGAGCACGAATCGCTGGTGATGACGCGGGCCGACGCGGCTCATGTGCACGCGGCCCTGCTGCTCATCGGGCTCGAGCCGGGGAAGCCGGGGTCGTGGACATGGGACGGGACGCGGGTGAACAGCGTGCCGCCGACGGGGCCGGAGCTCGACGTGCGGCTCGTGACGAAGGACGCGGAGGGGAAGGAGACGGTCGCGACGCCGCAGTCGTGGATCGTGAGCGCCCGCGACCGGAAGCGTTTCGGGGAGAACGGGGGCGGGTGGCTGTTCGCGGGGTCGATGATGCGGGTGCGTCAGGGGCGCGAGGTGTATGAGGCTCAGGGCGCGGGGACGCTCATCGGGCTGACCACGTTCGGCAGCGAGACGATCGCGTGGCGCGAGGTCATCAGCCCGGAGGCGTCGATCGAGGAGCCGCAGTGGATCGCCGACAGCGCGTACGTGCCGGCGATGGGGACGCCGGTGATCGTGCGGATCAGGCCGAAGTAACGGGAGTCGGGCGCGCGATTGCGCTCACTGCCCTTGCTCACTGGGCGATCTGCAGCTCGATCGCGCGGCGCGAGCCGTCGGACTCGAGGACCTGGAGCGGGATCTTCTTGCCGCTGGTCACGCCCTGCGCGGCCAGCGCGATGAGGAAGGCCTCGGGCGACTCGACGTTGACGCCGGCGACGGAGAGGATGACCTGCTCGGGGCGGAAGCCGGCTCGCGCCGCCGGAGAATTGGTCGCGACCCGCGCGACGATGGCGTGCTCGTCGTCGTCGAGCAGGGCCATGCCGTAGTCGCGGGCGAGAACATCGAGCAGGCGGACCCACGCGAGGTCGCCGAGGGTGACGTTGAGGTCGTCGATCTTGCCGTCGCGCCACACGCGGATGCTCGCGCGTTCGCCGGGGCGGTTGACGGTGATGCGCTGGCGGAGGACGCCGATGTTGGAGATCGGCTGGCCGTTGAACGCGAGGACCACGTCGCCGGGCTGCAGGCCGGCGCGGTCGGCGGGCCCGCCGCGGGTAACGGCCCGGAGGACGACGCCTTCGCGGTCGAAGCCGAGTTGGCGCTTGACGTTGCTGTTGATGTCCTCGTTGTCGGGGAGGCGGACGCCGAGGTAGCCGCGCTGCACGGTGCCGGTCGCGATGATGGAGGGGACGACGCTCTCGATGGTGTCGAGGGGGATGGCGAAGCTGATGCCGGAGTTCTGGCCTTCGCTGTTCTGGGTGCCGCCGCCGCGGGGGGCGGCGGCGGTCGCGATGGCGACGTTCATGCCGACGACGCGGCCCTTGACGTCGATGAGCGGGCCGCCGGAGTTGCCGGGGTTGACGGCGGCGTCGGTCTGGATGAAGTTGGTGTAGCCCTGGGCGCCGATGATCTCGCGCGGGTCGCGCCCGACTCCGGAGACGATGCCCTCGGACATGCTGAACTTGAACCCGAAGGGCGAGCCGAAGGCGTACACGCGGTCACCCTGCTCGATGGTCTCGCCGGTGCCGCGTTCGGCGGGGAAGAGGCCGTCCTTCGAGGCGACGCGGATGACGGCGATATCTGTCTGCGGGTCGACGCCGACGATCTCGGCGGGGACGGCCCGGCCGTCGTAGAACTGCACGACGAGGCTGCCGCCCTGCTCCACGCCGCGGACGACGTGGGCGTTGGTGATGATGTGCCCATCCTTGTCGAAGACCCATCCCGAGCCGGCGCCGCTGCGCACCATGTTGGGGCGCGGGCCCATGGTCGTGACGGCGATGTGGACGACCGAGGGCTCGACGGACTGGGCGATGGCGCGGGTGGCCACGTTGATGCGCACGAGGATGTCGTCGTCGGCGATGCTCGCCCGGGCGACGCGGACCTGCACGTCGGTGTTGGCGTAGCCGACGCGTCGGACCATTTCGGGGACGAAGATCAGCGTGGCGACGGCGGTAATCAGGACGACCAGGGCGGGGCCGAACGTCATGAAGCGACGCATGCTTTGGGTATCCTCGGTCGGGGAGGGCCGGGGTTGCGCTTGGGGGGGGGTGGGGGGCGCGCCCGGGGGCTCCTCCGGGGTTCTTGGTCAAGGTGCTGGGCGATTTGCAGGAATCGGTGCGGCGCTCGCGCCGGCACGGAACTTCTCGGACTCGCCGGGCCTCATCGTGTAGGCCTCGCCGCCAACGCGGCGCGCGGCGACGCGCTCGCACCAGGAGCGGGCGGCGCTCTCGATGCTACGGCCGAGGGTCGCGAGCGGTTCGGCGAAGCGGGGCGGGGCGTCGGTGAGGCCCAGGAGGTCCTGGAGCACGAGCACCTGGCCGTGGCACGCAGGGCCGGCGCCGATGCCGATGACCGGGACACTGGTCCGCTCCAAGACGCGCCGGGTGACCTCTTCCGGCACGGCCTCTATGAGCAGCATCCGGCTGCCGGCCCGCTCAAGGGCGACGGCATCCTCGATCACCTTGGCGGCGTCGGCGGCGGTGCGCCCGGCGGCGGCGTAAGACCCGGTCAGGCCGACCTGCTGGGGCTTGCTGCCGACGTGGCCGCAGACGGGGATGCCGGCGCGGGTCATCTTCTCGACGAGCGGGGCGAAGGAGGCGTCGGCCTCGAGCTTGACGATGTCGGCGAGGCCCTCGGTGAGGAATCGCCCAGCGTTGTGCATCGCCTCGGCGTCGCTGGCCTGGTAGCTCATGAAGGGCATGTCGCCCATGACGACGCGGTCGGGCCCGCCGCGCTTCACGCCGGCGGTGAGGGCGAGCAGCACGTCGAGGTTCATGTCGATGGTGCGCGGGAAACCGAGGATCATCTCGGCGGCCGTGTCACCGACGAGCAGGACGTGGACCCCGGCGCGGGCGAGCCACCGCGCCGTGGTGAAGTCGTAGCAGGTGAGGCAGGCAAACGGCTCGCCCCCCCCAGACCGCTCGGCCATCTTCGCGAGCGTGGCGAGAGTGACCCGGCCGGAGGGAGGGGTGGGGTTGGTCGGAGTCGCGTGCGCGCCGTTGGAGGCGGGGGACGTCATCGGGGAAGGATATGACGGCGCACCGGGGCGGGCGTCGTTCATGTCGCGCCCGCGTATTTCGCCCTCCTCTTGATAACCTCTCGCGGGAGTTCCGCGTCCGGACGGGCCATGTCCGTCACCACGTAATTGCACACGGCACATGCGAGCCCCTGGCGCTGCCGGAACCAGCGGCATTCGTCGCGGATGGGGCACACCGGAAGGGGGTCCGGGGCGACGGGCGGGCCGAACTGGCGTTCGAATTCGCCCAGGAGCCGGTCGATGAGGCCGCATTCGGTGCCGGCCCATTGAGCGCAGGCCGACTTCATGCAGGGGGAGCTGAAACGGAATCGCTGCTCGGGCGGACGCCCCGTGTGTGCCCGCCGGACGAACTCATCGTCGATCTCGACGTGGTCGGCCGCGTAGGCGATGCGCCCGTTGGGAAGGACGATCCCGACGAGCACGGCCCCCGGCCGGCAGGCGGAGGAGGGGCACGCGGTATGGTCGCCGGGCGCGGGGTCGTGCGTCACGAGAAGAACCAGGGGCGCGGGCGCAGCAGCATCGCCGCCGATACGGGGGGACGGCACACGCTGTGCGCCCGCGCGGAGTGTCATCACCGTGCCGATGCGGCGCATCGGCGCGGCGCACAGCGTGTCGGTCCGCGCCGTGGCGGGCCGTCATGCGGTCGTCAGGGAACGGATTCAGAAGCCGCGGACGTCCTCGGCGATCTCCTGGAGCTGCCCGCGGTCGAGGAAGCGGGACAGGTCGAGGACCATGCCGCCGGGCCAGTCGATGCGCGGGACGAAGGCGACGGTCTCCTTCAGGTCGAGGTCCGCGAGCTGCGCGGCGGCCGCTCCTCCGACGGCCGCGGCGATGCTCGCCCGCGCTCTGGTGCTGAGCTTGATGGACGGATCGATGTACACCGAGAACGCTCTGTTCGGTCGCTTGGCCATGATCTGACTCTCCAGATCCCCGAATCGGGGGCGGCGCGTCGACGCATGCGTGACGCGCGAGGGGATTCGGCGCACGCTACCGGCGACGAAATGTTGTGTCAATATTGCGTCGCGCTGTGGATAAGTTTTCAACCTACGAACAAAACGCATGTGGCGGCGTTGGCAGCTTGCGGGGGCGTCTTGGGCCCTCGGCGCATCCCGCGCTCGGGTGGGTACGCTTGGCGCGATGACCAACGGCGGCGAATCAGTTTCTTCCGGCGACCCCCACAACCCCCCCCACCCCCACGACGGCGCCGGCGACGTGCTCGGCGGGCTCACGGACGCGCAGCGGCGTGCCGTGACCACCACAGAAGGGCCCCTGCTCGTGCTCGCGGGGCCCGGCTCGGGCAAAACCCGCGTGATCACGCGGCGGATCGCGTATCTCGTGCACTGCGGCGTACCGGCGTGGCAGATCCTGGCGCTCACCTTCACGAACAAGGCCGCGGCCGAGATGAAGGCCCGCGTGACGACGCTCCTCGGCGAAGGGCAGGCGAGCCGCGGGCTGACGGTGAGCACGTTCCATGCTTTGTGCGCCCGGCTGCTCAGGCGGTTTGCGCCGGTGGCGAAGCTGCCGGGGCTCTCGCCGAGCTACTCGATCTATGACGACTCGGATCAGCTCGCGCTCATCAAGGCCACGATCGCGGCGCTCAACCTGAGCACGACGAACTTCCCGCCGAGGAGCGTCTTGAGCCGGATCAGTGCGGCCAAGAACGACCTGCAGGACGCGACGGCGTTCGAGGCGAGCGCGGGGGACTTCGCGTCGCGGGTGATCGCGAAGATCTACGCGGGGTATGAGGCGGCCCTGCGCAAGGCCGATGCGGTGGACTTCGACGACCTGCTGCTCCTCACGGGGCGGATGCTGCGGGACAACGCGGAGGTGCGGGAGGTGTGCCGCGAGCGGTGGCAGTATCTGCTGATCGACGAGTACCAGGACACCAACCGGGCTCAGTTTGTCATCGCGTCGATGCTCGCGGGCGAGGGGCGGGGCGGGGACGGGGGGGCCAAGCCGAACATCTGCGTCGTCGGGGACCCGGACCAGTCGATCTACGGCTGGCGCGGGGCGGACATCTCGAACATCCTCGACTTCGAGAAGCTGTACCCGGGGGCCGCGGTCGTGGCGCTGGGGGACAACTTCCGGTCGACGGAGCACATCCTGCTCGCGGCGGACGCGCTCATCCGGAACAACAAGCTCCGCAAGCACAAGCCGCTGATCAGCTACCGCGGGGCGGGGGAGCAGGTCGAGGTCGTGCTGCTGCGCGACGAGCACCAGGAGGCGTCGCTGGTCGCGGACTGGATCAAGGCCGTGAAGGAGGACAACCAGCTCGCCTGGAAGGACCTCGCGGTGTTCTACCGCACGAACTCGCTCTCACGCGTGATCGAGGATCGGCTCCGCGGCGACGGCATCCCCTACACCATCGCCCGCGGCACGGCCTTCTACGACCGCGAGGAGGTCCGCAACGCCATCGGGTATCTGCGGGTCATCGCCAACCCGGCCGACGACGTGAGCCTGGGGCGGATCGTGAACGTGCCGGCCCGCGGGATCGGCGACACGAGCTACGACAAGATCGAGGCCGCGGCGATGCGGGAGGGCGTGCCGGTGCTCGAGACGCTCCGCGAGGCGGGGAGCGTGCCGGACGTTTCGAGCCGTGCGGCGAACGCGGCGGCGAAGTTCATCGCGACGCTCGACGGGTGGACCGGCGCGGGAAGCTTCATGGGGTCCGACACGCCCGCATCGCTCAGCGAACTGGTCGAACGGGTGATCCGCGAGAGCGGGCTCGAGGGGATGTACAAGAGTGCGGCCAGCACCGGGGGCGAGGCCGCCGACGCCTCGCGCGTAGAGAACCTCGCGGAACTCGTCTCGTCGGCCGCGGAGTTTGAGGCGACGTATGTGCCGGAGGAGGACGCGGGGCTGGGCCCAACCGGTGGCACAGGCGTCCCGCCTGTGGCTCACGGTGGCACAGGCGTCCCGCCTGTGTCCGGGGTTCAACGTGCATCCGGCTCGGCCGAGGCGGCGGACACAGGCGGGACGCCTGTGCCACCACCATTCGGCCTGGACGTGCCGCCGCTGTTGGCGATGCTGCGGGCGTATCTCGAGCGCGTGTCGCTGGTGGCGGACGCGGACGCGGTGGACCCGGCCCAAGGGGCCGTGACGCTGATGACGCTGCACGCGGCGAAGGGGCTGGAGTTCCGGGCGGCGGCGCTGATCGGATTGGAGGAGGGATGCCTGCCGCACAGCCGTGCTCAGAATAGCGACAAGGAGCTGGAGGAGGAACGGCGCCTGTGCTTCGTGGGGATCACACGCGCGATGGACCGGCTGCTGATCACGTCGAGCAAGTACCGGACTATCCGGGGGATTAGCGAGAGGACGATCGCGAGCCGGTTTTTGGACGAGCTGCCGCGCGAGCATGTGCGGATGAGTGATCGGAGCGATGCGTTTGAGGGGTTGGATTCGAGCTGGGGGGGCGGTGAGGCGAACGATCCAGTGGCGAAGTTGCGGGCGAGGGCGTCGGCTCAATCGGAAAGAAAGCCGACCGGTCCGTACGCCGACCTCGTTGTGGGCGCAACGGTGCGTCACGCCCATTTCGGCGTCGGGGCGATTCAATCGATCACACGCGGCCTCAACACGATCGCGAAGGTGAAGTTCCGCGATGCCGGAGAGAAGAACCTGCTGCTCCGGCCCGGGCTCATCACCAGAATCGGTTAGGCGGGCCGGACGCCTCTGTATAGCTGCCGCACCCGCTCGGCCTGCTCCTTGCGGACCGACTCGAGCGTCGAGCGCGGGATGCGCCACATCGCCTGGTCCTCGGTCACGTTCGAGCAGTGCTCATTCAGTACCTGGTACAGCATCTTGAACGCGTCACGCGGCTGGTGCATCTGGTCGAGGGCGTCCACCAGATCCTGGCGCGTCACGTCTTCCGAGAACAGATCCAGCAGCGAAATCTTCGGCGCCCCGGCGGCCAGGCACGCGGCCAACCGCGCGTTGCACAGGTCGTACAGCATCGCCCCCGTCCAGCTCAGGCGCTCGACGAGGTTCTGCTTGTCGAGCCTCGCCTCCTGGAAGAACGCGGCCGACTCGCGGAACAGGGCATGCCTCAGCTCCATCGGCAGCAGCATCTTCACGCCGATGCCGCCCTGCTGCAGGAACTTGTTGTTGAGCATCGGCCAGATCACGGCCTGCATGCGGTCCGGGTCACCCGACACGAGCGTCGGCTCGTCGACGCGGTCGATGACGATGATGATCCCGGCATAACCGAACGGGCGCAGGGCCCGGCGCAGGCGCTCGAGCATCGCGTAGCGCGTTTCGTCGGAGTCGGTCGCGGGGAGGACTCCGGGGGTTCGGGTCTCGTCGTCAAGCTCGCGGAACGAGCGGGCGAGCGACAGGTCCGAGCGGTTGCCGACGCGGATCTGGCGCCGGACCTTGTGCGCGAGGCGCAGGTTCCCCAAGCGGTCGACGAAGAGGAACTTGCCCAGCACCGCGAGCCAGCCGAGCGTGAGCGTCGCCACGACGATCTTCGTCAGCAGGTTCCACTCGAAGTCGTTCTCGTAGATCGCGAGCCCCGTCGACACGGCCGCCGGGATCCAGCCCCAGTACGCCGCGTACGTCCACGCCAGCAGCGGGCGCGAGCGGCCCAGGCGCAGGATCTTGCGGAGTCGCGACGTGCGGGCGGCGGCCCCTT
The DNA here is from genome assembly GCA_964564695.1 of uncultured Phycisphaeraceae bacterium. Lineage (GTDB taxonomy): Bacteria > Planctomycetota > Phycisphaerae > Phycisphaerales > UBA1924 > CAZMCC01. Next base: position 24,005 of record CAZMCC010000052.1, read on the forward strand.
CGCCCCGGTCGTAGACGCTCTGCAGCACGAGCAAGTCCGTCCGCAGGCTTTCGTCGAGCTTGCGCGCGGCCTTGCGCGGCTCGGGGCCCAAGGCGATCGCCTCGCCCTTGTCGCCCTCGTTCAAGAGCGCGTCGGCGATCCGCGGCACCACGCTGAGCAGCAGGCCGTCGATGTGGTCGACCAGCCGGATCTTCTTGAAGATCTCGATCGGCGTGACGCCCTTGCGCTCGCCGCCGGCCCGCTCGAAAAACCGGTCGAGCACGGGATTCAGGTCGTCGTACGGCACCAGCAGGCAGCGGGCCCCGGGGTTCGCGGCGTTGTGGGCCGCGATCCGCTCGGCGAGCTGCAGGCGGATGGCCGTCTTGCCGCTGCCCTTCTCGCCGAAGACGATCGAGGTGCTCGGTCGGGTGAAGTCGCCGGCGATCTTCTCGAAGTCCGAGTGCGCGGTCGGGGCGGTCGAACCTGCCGCGAACGCGGGGGCGGCCTCGCCGGCCGCCGGCGCGGGATACCCCAGGCGCTGGAACACCGGGTCCTGGCGCGCTTCCTCACCCCGGAAGGGGTTCTCGGCGATCTTCCAGTGCTCGAAGAAGCGGGAGAGGTTCATGGGGGGGCAATGGCCAATAGGCAGCGGGCAATGGGAGGAAGTTCAGTACAGGTTCTGGGCCATTGCCTATTGCCCATTCCCCATTGCCTGGTTCTTAGTGATCCACCTTCTGTCCCAGCATCGGCGCGATCTCCGCGAGCCGCTTCTCGAGCGTGGTCTTGTCGCGGGCCTCGAGGTTCAGGCGCAGCAGCGGCTCGGTGTTGCTCTTGCGGACGTTGCACCACCAGCCCTGCTTGTCGAAGCAGTCAATCGTCACGCCGTCGAGCTCGTCGATCGTGCCGGCGCCCTTGTACTTGTCCTTGAGCTGGGCGAGGGCGGCGTCCTTGTCCTCGATCGTGAAGTTGATCTCGCCGGACTGGGCGTAGCGGGCCAGGGGCTTGACGAGCTCGCTCATCTTTTTGCCGCTGGCGCTCAGCACGGTGAAGACCGTCGCCATCGCGATCGCGCCCGAATCGGCGTTGAAGTTGTCGCGGAAGTAGAAGTGCCCGCTCAGCTCGCCTCCGAAGATGCCCTTGTGCTCCGACAGGGCCTGCTTCATGAACACGTGGCCGACGCGCCCACGCACGGGCTTGCCGCCGTGCTTGGTGATCTCCTCGGCAACCGCCTTCGTCGACCTGAGATCAAACACCACCGCCGCGCCCGGGGCCTTCTTCAGGTAATACCCCGCGAGCACGCCCGTGAGGTGGTCGCACCCGACGGCGTGCCCCTTCTCGTCGATGATCACGCACCGGTCCGCGTCCCCGTCATAGACCACGCCCAGGTCGGCCTTCTTCTCCAAGACCATCTTCTGGCACTGCACGAGGTTCGACGCCACAAGCGGGTTGGGCTCGTGCACGAACTCGCCCTTGGAGTTGTCGAAGTTGATCTCGATGATCTCGATGTGACCCGGGTCGCCCAGCACGCTCTTCTTGCCGAAGATCTTCGGGACCATCGTCCCGGCCATGCCGTTCGAGGCGTCGATGACCACCTTGAGCTTGCGGCGCCCGAGCGGCGTCACGTCGAGGAACGAACGCACGTGCCTGGCGTACGCCTCCCACAGGTCGCGCGACTCCATCCGCCCGCCCGCGGGCTGGAGCGTGAGCTTGTCGACGGTGGCGGCGTACTTGCGCACGTCACCCAGCCCCGTCGCCTCGCCCACGGGCTTGGCCCGGCGCTTCGAGACCTTGAACCCGTTGTACTGCGGCGGGTTGTGGCTCGCGGTCACCATGACGCCGCCGGCGCAGTCGAGGTGGTTCACCGCGAAGTAGATGAACGACGTGTCGACCATGCCGGCGTCGATGACGTTCCCGCCGTGGTCCTGAATGCCCTGGATCAGGCTCTTGGCGAGGCTGGGCGAGCTTTTGCGCATGTCGCGCCCGACGACGATGTTCTTCATCATCGGGCTCGTCTCGCCGGCGGCGTGGGCGTCCTGGAGTAGGAACCGGCTGCACCCGTAGCCGATCTGCCACGCCATCTGCTCGTTGAGCGGGTCGGGATAGGTGCCGCGGACGTCGTAGGCTTTGAACACTTTTCCGAGCATGCTGACCCTTGACTCTGAATAAGGAATGAGGACGCGTAGGAACTCAAGAAACGGCCAAGGGTAGCCGGTTGGCGCGCCGTGGCACTATAAATTCGGGTCTTGTTTGGAGATTTGGCACTCGCCGCAACCATGTGGGGGTGCGGACCCAACAACCAAGAGCGGATCGGGCGTCACGCCGGCCCCCTCCCGCCCCCCCACCCCGAGGCCCACCGATGCCCCTGCTGCTCGCCGTCGTGCCGATCGCCCTGAACCTGACCGGCGCCGCCCCGACAACCCCGCCCCCTGCCCCCACCCCCCCCACGGCGCCCCCCCCCGCGCCGCACGCCGTCCCGCCGCTCACAGACCTCGCCGTCGCGCCGATCGAGGGCGTCGAG
>CAZMCC010000053.1:0-15746 GCA_964564695.1 uncultured Phycisphaeraceae bacterium
CGGCGTGCGCGTCGCGCCGACGAACATCAACGTCTGATTGATCACGCCGTTGACGCCCAGGAACGGCACCCAGGCGATGGCCCGGATGCGGGTCGAGGTCCAGAAGGGCACGATGAAGGCCAGAAACAACCCCAGCCGCTCATCCACCCCCAGCCCCCGCTCATCGCAATACCGCGTGATCGGCATCCCCGGCACATACTCCATCACGAAGTACGGCCGTCCCCGAGGCGTCGCCCCCGCATCAAACACCTTCGCAATCGTCGGGTGATCGAGCACCGCCAGCGTCTGGCGCTCCACCTCAAACCGCGCGATCAGCTCGCGCGTGTCCATCCCCGGCTTCACGATCTTGAGCGCCACCGGCCGCCTCACCGGGCTCCGCTGCTCCGCCAGCCACACCTCGCCAAACCCCCCCGCGCCCAGCAGCCGTTCGAGCTTGTACCGCCCGATCACGTCCCCCGGCCGGTGCAGCCCCATCGCCTCCGACCCGCTCAGGAACTGATCCCCCAGCGTCGCGTCGTGCTCGAGCAGCTCGCGCACCTGCCGTCGCAGCCCATCGTCCGCGCACTGGCGCGCCAGAAACTCCTCGACGCGCGACGCCGGCAATTCGCACGCGCGTGAGAACAGCGACTCAAGCGTCTCGCCGCCGTCCTCAGCCACCGCTCCCCCCCTCCGCCCCTTCCATCTCTTCCCCGCCGCTCAGCTCCCTGTGCAGCCACGCCCGCACAAACCGCCACTCCCGCTCAAACGTCCGCAGCGGCGTCCCCATCGCCTCCGCCGCCTCCGCCACCGTCAACCCCGCGAAGAACCGCAGCATCACCATCTGGTGCTTCCGCGCATCCTCCCCCTCGAGCTTCCCCAGCACCTCGCTCAGGGCCAGCAGCGCCTCGGGATCACTCTCCGTGGCCACCGTCAGCCCGTCGAGGTTCACACGCGACCGCCCCCCGCCGCGCTTGAGCGACGCCTTCGCCCGCGCCGACTCGACGAGGATGTCGTGCATCGCCCTTGACGCCGCGAAGAAGAAATGAAACCGGTTCTCCCACCCGCCTTGCTCGGGTTCCTTCCCCAGCAGCCGCACGATCGCCTCGTTCACCAACGCCGTCGGCTGCAGCGTCTGCCCCGGCGCGAGCCCGCGCATCCGCGACTCCGCCAGCCGACGCAGCTCCGAGTACAGCATCGGCGCCAGCCGCGCCGCCGCCTGACGGTCACCCGCCGCCGCCACCCGCAACAGCTCCGTCACCTGCTCCGTTTCCAAGCCTGATTCCGTGCTGAAAAGAAATCTGCTCCGGCGCTGGCGGACCCGCCATCCCGTTCGCGGCTTTTGAGTACCGACCCATCGTGGGGGGGCCGCTCGGCAATTCACAGTGTATCGCGCGACCGCCGCCCGACCCCACTTCGTCGGCCCGGTCATCCCTCGCCCGAACTGCCCTTAGGAGCACACCCATGAACGCTTCGATCGTCCCGTCCCGCCGCCCGCGCTTCGTTCGCGCGCTCCTCGCCGTCCTCGGCCTCGCCGCCGCGCTCCCAGCGCTCCCGGCCCACGCCCAGCCCGAACCCCCCGAGCGCCCCGGCGCCACCAACCCCCTCGAGCAGTTCTACGGCCCGCCCCCATACCGCCCCCTCCTCCGCGACGACGAGCTCATCGCCTTCGGCTCCGACGCCTCCGGCCAGGAACGCTACTTCGGACTCTACAAAGCCAACAACTCCGACTCCCTCATGATCGAGCGCGGCGGAGTCGCCGCTGGTGCGGGGGGTGGCCCCGTCGTCGCCGCCGCCTCCGGCCGACTCGTCGGCAGCCCGCTCGACCAGGTCGTCGTCGTCCGCAAGATCAACGAATCCGGCGGACGCCGCCTCGAAGTCCTCGACATGTACGGCTCCGACCCCGCCCGCCCCATCGCCGCCATCGACTTCAACATCGCCGCCGCCGGCCCCGGCGACTCCGACTCCGAAGTCGCCATCACCGTCACCGACCTCGACGGCGTCTTCACCAACGCCCACCGCCACGACGAGATCGTCATCGCCCGCAAGGTGATCGTCGCCGGCGTCGGCGCCTGCGTCCGCCTCACCGTCTGGAACCTCGCGAACCTCACCCAGCTCAACTACGACGTCCCCGCCGAGCCCACGCTCGTCGCCACGAGCGTCATCAACGTCACGCTCCCCACCGGCGACTCCTCTATCCAGCGCCTCGGCCGCCTCAACAGCAACGAGACCTCCGCCATCAAGCTCCGCTCGCTCGAGGTCCCGATCAACAACGTGATGACCCCCTGCGTCGCCCTCGCCCACGTCAGCAACAACGCCACCGACCCACGCCTGCTCCTGGGCGTCTTCACCCTCGACGGCATCGTCCTGGGCCACCCCGCCAACGAAGGCCAGCTCGTCGACACTATCTCCCAATACGAGATGCTCCACACCGTCACCGCCCGGCGCACTTCCGGCTGGGACATCGTCACCGGCAAATTCACCAGCCGTCAGGACGAGGACGGCTTCGACGTCGGCACGAACATCGCCGTCGCCGTCCAGGGCGGCGCCGGTGACGGCCGAGTTCTGCTCCGCACCTACTACTGGCTCTACTCCCGTCTCGCCCGCGCCGCCTGCAGCCCCGACGGCGGCTGTGGCGCCGACGACGTCTACCTCGGCTTCCCCGGCTCGCCCACCATCCTCGCCGGCGCCGACGTCAACCTCTCGCCCTTCCCGCGCACGTTCATCCCCGGCCAGGAGTTCATGGACGGCTTCGCCCTCTACACCGAGACCACCCGCGGCCCCATCGTCCAGTGCTACGTCGGCGACACCGTCCCCACCCCGCTCATGTCCACGCGCCTCGCGTGGCCCTCCACGCTCTCCGGCCGCCCGACCCTCTCCGGCACGAGCATCACCACCGGCACCGCCCTCGCCGGCAAGGTCATCCGCTCTCGCGCCGGCATCGACCTCACGATGCAGAACTACCCGATCGTCTGCATCGCCCCCGACGAGAACGGCAACGGCATCCTCGATCCCGTCTTCGACAACATCCAGGCCGTCATCATGCGCCCCCTCACCGGCGGCTCCTACTACACCTCCAACGAGAAGCTCTACTACCGTCACCTCACCAGCGCCGACCCCCTCGACGTCGATACCGTCTCCCCGCCCCGCACCATGGACGTCATGGTCCTCGCCGACACCGACGCCGACTCCGCGTACTACAGCTACACCTCCAAGACCACCGGCCTCACCTTCTACATCGGCCCCGGCGAGCAGGTCAGCTTCGACGACGTCTCCATGCCCGAGCTCCTCATCCAGGAGCCCCCCAAGCACGTCGACTTCCTCCGCACCGGCGAGTTCGCCTTCAGCCCCCAGGTCGTCAACGTCTCCAAGGCCGCCGGCTTCAACGCCGGCTACCAGTCCTCCGAGTCCTCCGGCTTCGGCCAGGGCAGCTCCTTCAAGACCTCCAGCTCCATCAACGACAAGACCGGCTGGAGCATCGGCGGCTCCGTCGGCCTTGAGGTCGGCACAGAGGCCGGCGGCGCCGTCTCCGGCGGCTACGAGAACTCCACCACCGAACTCACCAGCGACATCGAATCCGCCATCGGCATGCGCACCGACACCGTCACCTTCGAGAACGCCTTCCGCGCGTCCTCCGACGACGTCATCCAGTACGCCGACACACGCTTCGACCTCTGGCGATTCCCCATCTACGGCCTCGTCGCCGACAGCGGCACCCCCGACTCCGTCATCCCCGACAACCCCTTCCTCCAGCTCCTCCTCCCCGCCACCAACGTCGGCGTCTCCACCCAGGCCGACGGCACCAGCACACGCCTCTACCAGCCCGGCCACGTCAACGGCAACATCCTCTCCTACCCCGCCTACACCACCCAGTCCATGGACCTCCCCTACGACGACGCCATCGACAGCCTCCGCCCCTTCATCATCTACGAAGGCCCCAACGAGGACGAGTACGACCGTCCCGTCTGGGCCGAGAACGAATACGGCGTGCGCGTGGTCTTGCCCGAACCCGGCATCACCCTCACCTACGACCACCTCGTCGCGGGCGCCCACGACGTCGGCTACGACCGCTCCGTCACCGACGTCGAGGGCTGGAACGTCAAGGGCACCGCGAACGTCAAGATCCCGCTCGCCGAGGGCGTCGACATGCCCGTCGGCTTGAGCGGCGGCTACGAGCAGTCCACCACCGAAGAGAGCACCTGGAACAACATGACGTCGCGGACCAACAGTTCGCAGACCACCCAGCGCGTCAGCATCCTCACCCCCAGCGCCCTGGGAGCCATCGACGCCGAGCGCAACTACTTCTACTACCCCGCGTTCTACTTCGAGAAGTCCGGCGCCGTCCGCCTCAACTTCCACGTCCGCCTCGACCCCGGCGCCGAGTTCTGGCTCACCCACTACAGCCCCCCCGACCCCGCCCTCAACCTCCCGCAGCGCATCAGCAGCATCCCGTCCCCCGACGACGCCCTCGACGAATGCTCGCTCAACACCGGCTCCGGCCGCGGCGAGATGAAGGGCCTCGTCCTCGAAGACGACTTCGGCGTCCAACGCATCCTCTCCCCCGAGGCCGGCGCCCCGCCCACCGCCCTCTCGGGCGAAGTCCTCAACCTCCGCGCCCGCGTCTTCAACCTCAGCGCCGGCACCGTCCCGCCGCCCCCGGGCGCCCCGGACCCCGTCGCCCACAACGTCACCGTCCGGTTCGACGCCGTGGAGATCACCCCCACCGGCGCCGAGATCGGCCCGCGCATCGTCCTGGGCTCCCGCACGATTCCCGCCATCGGGCCGCGTGACAGCGCCTGGACCGCCGACCTCCCCTGGGACACGCTCAACTTCGGCCCCTGCGGCGGCGCCGGCCCCGACCGTCGCTACCGCATCCTCGTCACCGTCGATCCCAACAACACGATCACCAACGAGACCCACGAGCTCTTCGACCGCGACAACAACCCGCTCCGCTCCCAGGTCACCGGGCTCCCTGTCGACTTCGCCTTCGACTCCGCCACCTCCTCCACCCGCTTCCTCGAACGCGGCCAGAACAACATCGGCTGGGGCGACGTCACTGTCGGCGCCTGGCTCAGCGGCGCCGGCTGCATCGACACCCCGCTCTCGGGCAACGTCTCCCTCGGCGCCGGCGCCCTCGCCATCGCCTCCGTCCATGGCGGCGTGACCCGCCCATTCCAGAACGACTCGGCCGTGGTCATCCGCAACGACGCCCTCCGTCTCCGCGTCAACATCAGCGTCGCCGCCCCCGGCACCGCCTACGGCCAGCGCACCCTCGTCGTCTACAACGGCACCCCGCTCGCCGACGGCTCCAACATCGTCGGCCACGCGGCAATCGCCGACCCCGCCGGCTTCGGCCCGCGCTCCGTCGACTTCGACTGGACCGGCCCGCTCCCCCTCGCCGGCGAATACACCCTCTACGCCCGCGTCTCCGACTCCGACGGCATCCCCGGCGACAACCAGGACATCCTCACCCTCACCGTCGCCCCCGGCGCTCAGGAAACTCTCTACGTCGACTCCAACGCCACCAACGGCAACCAGTCCGGCCTCACCTGGGCCGACGCCTTCCTCTCCCTCGACGACGCGCTCGGCGTCGTCGCCAAGGTCGACACCAACATCACCATCCGCGTCGCCGGCGGATCAAACCCCGCCAGCCCCCGCGTCTATCTCCCCAGCCGTCTCTGGGATCCCGCCGACCCGCGCTCCGCGGCCTTCTACCTCGCCAGCCGCGTCACCATCGAAGGCGGCTACCGCGGCACCTTCGCCCCGCCCGGTCAGCAGGACAACCGCAACCCGGCCCAGTATCCAACTGTGCTCTCCGGCGACCTGCTCTCCAACGACTCCGGCTTCACCAACCGCGCTGACAACGCCTACCACGTCTGCCGTGCCGACAACGGGGTCGGCATCACCCTCGACGGCCTGACTCTCCGAGGCGGCAACGCCGACACCCTCGGCGGCGCGGCACTCCTGGCCGTCGCCAGCCAAGTCACCCTCCACAGCGTCATCGTCGCCGACAACACCGGCGCCGCCGCCCCGCTCGCCTTCATCGGCGGCACTGCCACGATCGACGACGCCGTCATCGGCGCCGTCCCGGGTTTGCTCCTGCCCAACCAGGTCGCCGGCGACGCCTCCGCGGCCCTCTTCACCGGCGGGGCCGTTGCTGTCATCACCGACACCGTCGTCCGCGAGAACTCCACCAGCGCCGGCCGCGGCGCGATCACCGCCTCCGGCCTTGGCACCAGCGTCCGCATCGACCGCGCCCGCTTCATCGGCAATTCCGCCAGCGCCGGCGCCGGCGTCGCCACGCTCACTCAGGCCGCGGCCACCGTCACCAACTCCCTCTTCGTCGACAACTCCACGCAGGCCAGCGGCGCCGCCGCCGCCTCGTTCAGCGGCTTCCTCACCCTCTCCGGCTGCACGATCACCGAGAACTCCAGCGCCCTCTTCGGCGGCGGCCTGCACGCCGAAATCCCCTTCGGCTCCGTCCTCGCTTCCGGCTGCATCCTCTGGGACAACGACGCGTCCACGCCGCCCACGGCGCAGGTGAGCGGCCCCGTCGTGGTCGTCGATTCGATCGTCGACGGCGGCTTCCCCGGCCCCGGCAACCTGAGTTCCGACCCGCTCTTCACCAACCCCGCCCTCGGCGACTTCAGCCTCCAGGCCAACTCCCCGGCCATCGACTCCGGCGACTCCTCCAACCTCCCCGCCGACGCCCAGACCTTCGACCTCGCCTCCGACCCCCGCGTCCTCGACGACACCGGCGTCCCCAACGACCCCTCCTGCGGCTTCGGCCCCGCCCCCATCGCCGGCCGCGCCCTCGCCTTTGACGGCGTCAACGACGGCGTCTTCGTCAGCAGCCCCAGCGCCCTCAACTTCAGCACCACCTTCACCCTCGAGGCCTGGATCCGCCCCACCGACGCCACCAGCCTGCAATACATCATCCTCAAAGGCATCGACCCCGACAGCGGTCAGATCTCCATCCACATCTTCAACGGCCGCTACCGCTTCGCCATCATCGACCCGCCCGGCATCAACAGCATCTTCGAGTCCGGCCCCATCGTCGCCGGTGACCTCAACCACTGGGTCCACCTCGCCGCCGTCCGCAACGGCCAATTCGTCAACTTCTATCGCAACGGCGAGGTCATCAGCATCGGCGCCATCGCGCCACAGGCCGCCTTCATCCAGGGCCCCTGGAGCATCGGCAGGTCCTTCCCCGGCGCCGGACAGTTCAACGGCCTCATCGACGAGGTCCGCATGTGGAACGTCGCCCGCACCTCGACGCAGATCCAGGCCGCCGACGACCAGGTGCTCCCCGCCTCCACCCCCAACCTCGTCGCCTACTACCGCTTCGAGGAGACCGGCGGCGACGCCATCGTCGACTCCGGCGCAACCTTCGGCCAGCAGGACGCCACGCTGCTGGGCCGCCCGACGCGCGTCGGCCTCTCCACCGGCGGCTGCCTCCCCGTCGACATGGGAGCCTTCGAGTTCGACGGCATCAGCACCGGCTGCCCCAGCGACTGGAACCACGACGGCCTCTCCAACTCCGCCGACGTCGGCGAATTCATCAACGACTGGTTCGCCGATCAGGTCAACGGCACCCTCGTCACCGACTTCGACCACAACGGCGTCGTGAACTCGACCGACGTCGGCGAGTTCATCAACGCCTGGTTCGCCGACCAGGCCGCAGGAGGCTGCTGACAAAATCTCCCTCCGCGCATCGCGGAGGGAGCAATGTCTCAGCGGCGTTCAGCCGCTGACACGAGAGGGAGGCAGTCCACCTCCCGAAAACCAGAAACCTCACCCGCCCCCGCGCCGGGCCCCCTCCGGCGCGGGGGCTTTCACATCCAAAAAACAACACGCCCCGCTCAAAGGCGGGGCTTGTTGCTTCGTTCAATGTCGATAGCGGGCGAAGGGGATCGAACCCTCGACTTTCGCGTTGGGAACGCGACGTTCTACCGCTGAACTACGCCCGCGGCAAAGGCAGTATACCCGGGCCCCGCGCCGGCGTCGCACGCCCGGGGCGCTCGCTCAGCAGGTGCCCGGGGTCGGGCGCTTCGCTTTGGCCCCGGCCGTGGGTCGCCGGCGTCGGTTCGCGAGCGGAGGCGAACCCCGGGTCTGCCCAACGCGGCCGATCCGGGGCACCCGACCCGCGCAAACGTCATCCGCAATCCGTGTTACCCGGCGCGTTCGAAGAGCAGCGGCCGGCCCCCGAGGGCCCCCGCGAGCGAGAGCCACAGCATGCCCAGGCCCGTGCGGGCGGCACGGAGGCGGATGTCCTCGCGGTCGCCGGGGATGAGGAAGCGCCGACCGGTGACGCGAGGGTTGGGGGGGTTGGGTGCCCCGGCGGAGCTCTGTCCGCCGGGCCTCCCCGACGCCCCGCCTCCCCTCGATGCCAGCGCGATGTACACCGTTCCCACCGGCTTGGCCTCGCTCCCGCCGCCGGGCCCGGCGATGCCCGTGATCGCAAGGCACTCGTCGACGCCCAGGCGCGTGAGCCCGCCCTCGGCCATCGCCTCCGCCGTCTCCCGGCTCACGGCCCCGTGCGCCGCCAGAATCGCCGGCGGCACATCCGCCAGCGCCGTCTTCAGCTCGTTCGAGTAGGTGACGAGCCCACCGCGGAACACGCTCGAAGACCCCGGCTCGGCCGTGATGAGTTCCCCCAGCATCCCGCCGGTGCACGACTCGACCGCGCCGAGCGTGCGTGTGCGCCGACCGAGTTCCTTCAGCACAGCCCCGGCGAGTGTCACCTCGCCGCTTGCGAAGACGTGCGCCCCGAGCGCACCGCGGATCGCCGCTTCGGTCTGGTCGAGGGCCGCTTCGGCCGCGGCGGCGCTGGCGGTTCCTTCGGAGCGGATGCGCCACGTGAGCTGAGCCCCGCTCGCCGTGATCCCGACGAGCGGGTTGCGGTCGCGGCGCATGAGGTCTTTGCCGTTGATGTTGGCGACGGCCGACGCCGCGTCGCCCTCGCCGATGCCGATGACCTGGAGGAAGCGCGTGCGGATCACACGCCCCGGCGCCGGGCGGAGGAGCGGGACGACGCAGGCCTCGAACATCGGCTTCATTTCGTTGGGGGGGCCGGGGAGGCAGAAGATGTCGGAGGAAGCGTGAGGAGGGAACGCGGACTCGACGCCCTCCCTCTCGCTGAAGCGGCTGGACGCCGCTTCAGCATTTCTCCCTCCGCCCCCCCAACGTTGCGGAGGGAGATCTATGGCCGCATGTAGTCCCGGGGCGGTGCCGTTGGGGTTGGGGAGGCAGCGGGCGCTGCGGGGACGCAGGGCCTGGCTGCGCTGAAGGTCGTTGAGCGAGCGCCGGCGTGCGGCGAAGCGGCGCTCGAGATCGGCGAGCGCGTCCGGATCGGTGATGAGCGGCTCATTGAGGAGTGCGGCCAGCGCCTGCCGCGTGAGGTCATCGAGCGTCGGCCCGAGCCCGCCGGTGGAGATGACGAGCGGCGCGCTGGCGGCGAGCCGTGCAAACGCAGCGGCGTTCCGCTCGGTGTCGTCGCCGATCGTGACATGCTCGACCGTGGAGATGCCCAGCGCCATGAGGCGCTCGGCAAGCCACATCGAGTTCGTGTCGAGCGACTGCCCGAGGGTGAGCTCGTCACCGATGCTGACGATGGCGGCGTGGGTGTGGAAGGTCATGCCGAGGAAGAGTACCGAGATCTCCCTCCGCGCGGCATGTTGGGGGGGCGGAGGGAGAAATGCTTGACCGGCGTTCAGCCGGTCAAGCGAGAGGAGGGTGTTGGGCGTCCGCGTACCACAAAACTGCGTCACCACGCCACAGGATTGAGGGCGGCAATTCGCCACCTTTGTAAAACCTTGGGGGTAAGTACGCTTTTGTGCGCAGATATGCGTACTTACCCCAGAACTTTTTTGCCATCCCACGGCCGCGGGCAAGACTCCGCCCATGGCAAACACACTCCTGCCCGCCGCCACGTCTCTCCTCTCGGGGATCCTCCCCCCGGCCGAGTTCGCCCGCGTCGTTCGCCTCGCGATCGACACGCTGGTGTCGATCGTCAGCGACGCCAAAGCCGGCGTCGCCGAACGCCGCCGAGCCGCCATGACAATCCTCGCCTTGGCGAAACCAGGCCCGAAACGAGCCCCCCAACGAGCCGGGAGCGCAAGCTCCCGGTGCACCTCCGATAGCGAACCCGTTTCGCCTGCTCCAGCGCCAATCTCGGCGAGCGCCCCCGCCCTCCACGCCCCTTCGCCCACCCGAGATCCCGACCCATTCTCACCACGCAAGTCCGACGCCCGCACCCACCGCCTCGTCGCCGCCGCCGGCGCCGCCCCCATCTCCTCGAGGGCCCCTCCCTCTCGCCTGACCGGCTGAACGCCGGTCAGGCGTGTCTCCCTCCGCAGTGCGCGGAGGGAGATCTTCGTCGCCGTCCGCTCACCCGTGCCGCATGAACCCTGTCACCGGGTTGCTCGTGTAGTGGATCGACATCGTGTTGGTCGCCGCGTGCTCGCCCAGGGGCATGCCCGCGAGGAGCACCACCGGGTCGCCGGGTTTGACGAACTCTCTGGCGAGCAGTTCGGCCTCGGCCATGCGGTTGAACTCGGCGAGGGTTGCGGGGGGATCGCGCCGGACGGGGAACACGCCGCGGAGGAGCTGCATGCGCCGGGTCTCGCGCACGTCGGAGCTGAACGCGAGGATCGGGATGTTGAAGTTGTTTTCGCTGAGATACCGGGCGCACCCGCCGCGTTGGCTCCAGCACGCGACGGCCTTCGCCGACAGGTCCCTGGCCGTGTGCCACGCGCCGTGAGCAAGCGCGGCCGTGCGGTAGTGCGACTCCATCAGGCGCGCCGGCGGGCTCGGATTGTTGCGGCGCGAGGCGAGTTCTTCCTCGGCGGCCAGGGCGGCCAGGCGCATGTACTCCACCGCGAGCAACGGGTGCTTGCCCGTCGCGGTCTCGGCCGAGAGCATCACGGCTCCCGCGCCGTCGAGAATCGCGTTCGCCACGTCGCTGATCTCCGCGCGCGTCGGCAGCGGGCTCGTGATCATCGACTCGAGCATCTGCGTCGCCACGATGCACGGCTTCCCCCACGTGGCGGCGCACTCGATGATCCGCTTCTGCACGATCGGCACGCGGGCGAGGTCCATCTCGACGCCCAGGTCGCCGCGGGCGACCATCACGCCGTCGGCCGCCTGGATGATCTCGTCGAGGTGGGGCGATTCGAGGGCCTGGGGCTTCTCGATTTTGGCGATGAGCGGGATGAGCGAGCCGACGCCCATCGGGTCGGCGGAGCGGTCGATGGGGCAGACCTGCGCGAGAGCCTTCTTGAGCTGGCGCACTTCATCGGCGCGGCGCACGAACGAGAGCGCGAGCAGGTCGAGGCCCTGCGCCACGGCCCACTGCACGCACTCCATGTCGCGCTCCGTCACGGCCGGTGCGGTGATGTTCGAGTCGGGGAGGTTGATGCCCTTCTTGGTGGTGACGAGGCCGCCGATAGTGACGCGGCAGACGAGCTCGTCGCGGTCGCCGGTTCGGCGCCGCTCGACGGCGAGCAGGCGGATGGCACCGTCGTTGATGAGCACGCGCTGGCCCGGCTGGACCTCGCTGACGACGGGCTTGTACGCCGTGGTGAGGACGACGCGGTCGGCGGTGCGGCTGGAGGGCTCGTCCCCGTGACGGATGACGACCTCGCTGCCGGCGGCGAGTTCGATGCCGGGATCGGGCACAAGGCCGACCCGGATCTTCGGGCCCTGCAGGTCGCCGAGCACCGCCGTCGGTCGCCGGAGGTCCTTGGCCGCGGCCCGGACGGTGGCGAGACGCCGGGCGTGGTCGTCGAGCGTGCCGTGGGAGAAGTTGAGGCGGAAGACGCCGACGCCGGCCTCGATGAGCTTGCGGACCATCTCGGGGGAGTCGCTGGCGGGGCCGAGGGTCGCGACGATCTTGGTGAGCATGGGGGCGGGCAACGGCGTTCCTTAGGAAGAGTTCACCACGGAGAGCACGGAGGACACGGAGAGGAAGAAGAGGACTCACCGCAGAGGCGCAGAGGGCGCGGAGGAAGGCAAAGTCAGGAAGTGACCAGGGAGAACACGGAGAGGACGTTTTCGATTCAAGACCAATCTCATCTCCCGCCTTCCCCCGTGCCCTCCGTGTTCTCCGTGGTGAAATGCACTTCTCCGCGCCCTCTGCGCCTCTGCGGTGAAACTGCATCAGTTCTTCGCGGACCGCTCAAGATCGACCACTTTCGCGTACTGGTCGAGAAAGAACCGCGTGTAGGCGATGCGGGCGCGGTCGGTCTTGGCGGGGTCGCGCCAGCGCTTGGTGTCGTCGCTGATGGCCTTGAAGTTGGCTTCGGAGAATTCGAGGAGCATGGGGGTGGGGGGGGGGCCGTCCTTGGGCGTCACCTCGTGCATCGGCATCGCGTAAAACGCCCGCTCCATCTCGGCGAGCGTGCCTTTGGGGAACGCCGGGTTTGCGCGGGCACGGGTGAGCGCGGCCCAGGCCTCTTTGAGTTCGTCGGCCGTGTCGATGCCGAACGCGCCCATCATGATCGCGATCGAGTCGCGCCAGCCGCGGCCCTTCAGGTTGGCCGCGATCTCGAACGGGTTGGCCTTGTCGACGAAGTGCCCGGTGTACTTCTCGTACATCACGCGCCGCACGGGCATGCGGCGCAGGGCGTAGAGGCGCGGGCCCATCGGTGTGCCGTCCTCGCCGGTGGGGTTGTGCGCCCCCTCGGGCGACTCGGTGGGGTGGAACTGCCACAGCGCCTGCCCCTCTTCGGTGAGGCAGAACTCGACGAAGCGCCTGGCGAGCTCGAGGTTCGGGGCCCCGAGCAGGATCGACGCCGGGTCCGCGTCGATGTACACGGCCCCCTTGGGATCGACGTAGCCGACCCGGGCAGTTTCGGGCGTCTCGCCGGGCTGCATGACGACCTGGGCCTGGCCGCGCCCGTAGAAGTCGATGGCGAGACCGGCGGCGGCCTCGCCGGCGGAGACGTCCAGGGGCGGGCGGGTGGAGGAGCCGGAGAAGTAGCGGGCGTTGGCGCAGAGGTCTCGCAGCGTGCGCCAGCCGTCCCAGCCCTCCTTGTTGAGGATGGACTCGAGGGTGGTGGTGACAGACCCGGACTGGCGCGGGTCGGCGAGGGCGAGCATGCCGGCGTAGCGCGGGTCGGTGAGGTCGCTGAAGGAGGCGGGGTCGGTGGTGATGCCCATCTGGCGGAGGACGTCGCGGTTGAAGACGATGCCGAAGCCGGAGAGGGCGGTGCCGAGCCAGTACTGGTCCGGGTCGTAGATGGGCTGGGAGCCGCAGATGTTGTCCTTGGTGTACCAGGCCTGGAGCTGTTCCTTGGTGAAGCCGGCGGGCGTGCTCATGGGGATGCGGGCTTCGGCGTCTTTGCCGTCCGCGCCGGGGGGGGCGGGGGGGGCGGGCACCCGCACGGTGATGCCGCGCTTCAGGCGCCCGTGCTCGTAGGTGCCGCCGCCGAGCATGAGGTCGAAGCCGACGATGCCGGGCTCGGCGATGGGCTTGCCCGCGGGGTCAAGCTTGAGCCGCCCGTCGCGGAAGGCGGCGGTGTACTGGGCCTCGAGCTGCTTGAGGATCTCGCTGGTGCCGCCCGGGACGCGCCAGTCGACGCGGGCGTCCTCGTGGTGGACGCGCTTGTGCCAGCGGCTGAACGCGGCCCCGAATTCCTGCTGAATCTGCGGGACGTGGGGGGTGACGATGACGAGCGTGCGGGTGGCGGCGGAGGTGGCTTCCGGTCGTTCCACGCCTCGGACGGCGCGGAGCACGAACGGCCCGCCGATCACGACGGCGAGTGCGGCGACCACGGCGAGGACCTTCGGGCTGAACATCGGGGGGACTTTACCCCGGGGTGAGTGGGGGGCGGTGGGGGTAGGAGCCTCTACGCTGGGGCATGACCGACCCCCACAACCCCTGCAGCCCCGAGGACTCGAAGCGGCGCCTGTCCCTCCGCATCGTCACCCAGCCCAAGGAAACGAACCACTACGGCACGATTTTCGGCGGGGTGATCCTGTCGTACATCGACCAGGCCGGGTTCGTGGAGGCGACGCGCCACGGGGATCACAAGTGGGTGACGGTGGCGGTCGACAAGGTGATCTTCAAGAAGCCGGTCGGGGTGGGGGACATCGTCAGCCTGCACACCCGGACGGTGCGGTGCGGGACCACGTCGGTCACGGTGAGCGTCGAGGTCGAGGTCGAGCGGCACGGGTCCGGGGAGGTGGTGCCGGTGACCGAGGCGACGCTGACGCTGGTGGCGGTCGACGCGGCCGGGAAGCCGGTCAGTTTCGGGAAAAAGCCGTGAGCAGCGGGGGCGCGAACGGGCAAGACGGGCAGAAAGTCGCTACACTGCCGGTGCCTGCGCTAGCCCCCGGAGCCCACGGGGATTGAGCCCACCGGAGCGATTTTCCTTTCATTCACGGACACCCCATGGCCGGATCCGCCTTTGCCGCAGTCGAACTCCACGGCGTGTCGTACGTCGTCAAGGTGCTGTGCGACAAGCTCGGGTCGCGTGAGAGCGAGATCCTGCAGCAGGAGATGGCGACGCTGGTGAAGCTGCACGGGTACCGGGTGGCGCTCGACTGCTCGGGGGTCACGCTGATCGCGTCGATGGGGCTGGGGATGTTCATCCAGGTGAACAAGGACTGCAAGACGCACGCGGGCAAGTTCGTGATCTTCGGGCTGAGCGGCGAGCTCATGAAGCTGCTGGCGATGACGAAGCTCGAGAAGGTGCTGACGGTGACGCCGGACCGCGCGGGGGCGCTGAAGGTGCTGGCGGGATGAGCCTGCCTGCGACGCCGCGGCTGGCGGTCATGTTGTCGGGGACCGGGCGGACGCTCGAATACCTGCTGGAGGCGGCGAAGGGTGGGGGGGCGGGCGTGCTTGGGGCGCCGATCGTGTACGTGATCGCGTCGAAGGAGTGCCGTGGGGCGGAGGTCGCAAGGGCGGCGGGGGTGGCGACGGACGTGATCAAGGGGCGGATTCCGGCGCAGGTGCTGGAGGCGAACCTGCGCGAGCACGGCGTGACGCACGTGGCGCTGGCGGGGTACTTGTGCTTGATCGATCTGCCGGCGGCGTATCGGGGGCGGATGGTGAACATTCACCCGGCGCTGCTGCCGCGGCATGGGGGCAAGGGGATGTACGGGCATCACGTGCACGAGGCGGTGATCCGCGCGGGGGAGCGCGAGAGCGGGTGCACGGTGCACGTGGTGGACGAGCGGTATGACGAGGGGGACGTGTTGGCGCAGGCGCGGTGCGCGGTGATGCCGGGGGATACGCCGGAGGAGTTGGCGAAGAGGGTGTTTGCGCTGGAGCGGGAGACGTATCCGGGGGCGATCCGGGAGTGGATCGAGGTGTCGAGGGCGGCCGGGGAGTAGCGTGATCGGCTCGTTACTCGGGCGGGGCCGGGGGGCGCAGCCGCGCGGCCACCTGACGTGTCTGTTCGAGCACGCCACGCCGCTCGGCCACCCGCGCGTAACCGGGGGCGGCGCGTTCGCCACGGTCGAGCCATGTGCGTGCCTGGGCGATCGTGCGATCGCTGGTCTCAAAGCGATTCATAGCGGCGAGCACGAGTGCACGACGGCACAACGGGTACACCACGTCCAAGCACGCGTCGGGGGTCGGGAAAGCCTTTGCCAGAGTCTCGAGCAGGGCTGCACTGTCGGCGAACGAAGATTCGGCTTCGCCCATGAGCCGGTCACTCTCTTCCGGATCCAATCCCGTCACCGAGATCTTTCCTATCTGGTTGAGGGTCGCGTCGCCGACCCTGTCGAGCGACACGGAGAGGTCGCGTCGTGCCTCGGGG
>CAZMCC010000053.1:15846-26410 GCA_964564695.1 uncultured Phycisphaeraceae bacterium
GAGCGACACGGAGAGGTCGCGTCGTGCCTCGGGGGTCTTGAGCTCGTCGGCGAGCGCTCGGCTGATCTGGAGGCTTTCGCGGTAGAGGATCAGGGCGGCGTCGTGATCCCCGGTGGCCCGGGCGGTCGCGTCGCCGACGTTGTTGAGCGACAAGGAGAGGTCGCGTCGTGCCTCGGGGGTCTTGAGCTCGTCGGCGAGTCGGCGAGCGGACACCACCATCCCTCGTGCCCAGTGCAGTGCCGCAATGGCGTTCCCGGCCGTGACGAATGCTCGGGCGACGGCGTCTTGCAACCACAGTTCCAGCGTAGATGACGGGTACACACCGTCGGTCGGCGCGGCCGCGAGTAGTTCGGATGCGGTGCGCGCCGCCTGCTCCCACAATCCCTCGGCATGGTCGATCGCGACCGCGAGCGCCGTGGCCATCGACCAGGCGGCGTTCTCGGGACCGTTCATGTCGACCGGCCCGGACGGGCGCAGAAGTGCGCGGGCCATGAGGAGCAGGTCGCGGCGCTCTTCGGCGGCGAGTGCTTCAAAGGCGAGCCGCGTCGTGGGGACTCGCACGTCCACCGCCTCTCGGAGCAGGGCGCGGAGCGCGGCGGTCACGGCTGCGTGCACGGTCGGGCGGTCACTCAGGCGTTTGAGGGCGATGGTGCGGTAGGCGGATTGGCGGAAGATGCTCAGGTTCGAGTCCGGCTCGTGGCGGACCATCGCGGCGGGGTGCTCGGCACACTTGAGAGCCGCCTCTACCGCGGCGTCGTTGGGGATGCTTTTTCCACTGGCGCGGAGGCGGGCGGCGACGGCGAGGGTGAGCGTGCGGAGGAACCGCATGCCCTGCACGCTGCTCCAACCGAGCACGCTCTTGATGTCGTCGTGGAGAGCGACGAAGCGCAGGCGGTACAGCTCGTCCTCGAGGTCCGGACGACGCAGCAGGGCGAGGCCATCGTCGTTCAGGCCGCGTCGAATATCGGCGCCGTGAAAGAAGTCGGTCTCGCGCTCAAACTGGACGATGAGGTTGTGGAGCAGGAGCGGGTTGCCGCCGACCTTGTGGTCGATCTCGGCGACTTGTTGCGACGTGAGGCCCGGGAAGGCAGCTCGAAGCAGCGCGGGAAGGCCGTTGACGGTTTGCACGGGGTGGAGCACGCAGCGAAGATTCCGGACGCCCGTGCTGAGGGACTCCCACGCATGGCGGAGATTCGTCGGTACGCCGACAATGCCCGCGGGGTCCGGCTCGCGCTCGCGCCAGGGCTGCTCCCAGTGGGCGACGATGACCAGCAGCGGCCAACGCTCCGCGGCGGCGCGGGCGAGGGTGCGCATGAGCACACTCACGGTGATCGGGTCGGCCCACTGGGCGTCGTCAAGGAACCAGATGACCGGAACGCCGGGCCTAATCGCAAAGACCTGGGCGAGGGCGCTAACGAGCGACTCGCCCGCGTCGAGGCGTGCCTCGTGCTCCTGCTCGGAGGGGGACGAGGCGGATCGGCGGCGCAGATCGCGTTCCTTGGCCCCGAATTCGGCGGCGGCCTGAAGGTCGTTCAGCGCGCTGATGACGCCGAAGCTGACGAGGTTGGCGACGGCTCCGGCCGCCGCGCGGGCGGCGGTGACTTTGAGTTTCAGGCGTTCGGCCTCGGCAAAGAGGCGGTCGATGTGCGGGGCGAGCTTGGACCAGTAGGTGAGCAAAGCGCAGCCCGACTCCATGACGTTTCGTTCGCCGGGGTCGTCCCAGCGAACGCCCCACCAGAGCCAGGGCATGGCGGGGCGCTGGACCGATCCGGCGTGATCGGGCATGGGGGGGTTGACGTCGAGCGTGTCTGCGCCGGGAGGAAAGGCGTCCGGCCAGTACCCGGACCGATCGTGCTCGCGTTGGCTCAGCCGGCGGTAGAACTCGTGGGCGAGTCGGGTTTTGCCCAGGCCGCTGTCGCCGAGCAACATGACCAGGTGCGGCGTGCCCGCTTTGGCGGCTTCCCAGCAGCGCATCAGCGCGGCAAGGTCGTTCTCCCGGCCGACGTACATTTCGCGCCAATTGGCCACGGCGGGATACTAATCTCGCGTCGTCCTTACGTCCACATCATGTTGCGAGACGGCGGTCGCCGGAGCGGCCACCTTGCCGCGAAGGGCAAGGCGCTGACCTGAGAGGTCGAGTTCAACCCTGCATGCTGATCGAAGATCGCTGGGGCGTTCCACCCGTCGCGCCGGCGCCGACGGCGACGGGCTTGGCGGCGACGGGGGTCGGGGTGACGCCGCCCGCCCCCCCAAGCTTGTCGGCGGCGAGCTTGTCCATGAGCAGGACCCAGGTCTGCTTCTCGTAGTCGAGGAGCTCGATGACCTCGTCGGCCTTGGCGGCGTCCTTCTCCATGCTCGCCTCGGTGAGGTGGACGTAGAGGAAGGTGTAGAGGGCGGTGACGCGCTGGCAGAGCTCGGGGTCGACCTCGGGGCGCATCGAGTTCATGAGCTCGATGATGATGTTGCGGCACTTGGTGAAGCCGTCGTAGCTGGCCTCGAAGTTCTTCTGGGCCAGCCCCTCGCGTCCGGCTTTGGCGAAGCGGACGGCGCCCTCGAGGAGCATGAGCCGCAGCTGCTCGGGGCTCGCGGTGAGGACGCGGGTGCGGAGGTAGGCGTTGACGCCCTGGGAGCCGCTGTTGGTGGGGGGGTTGTGGGCCATGCTCAGGAGATATCGGCAGGAGCGTTGCGCGAATTCAGGCCGGAAACACCCGTCAGATCGGGGTATGACGCGCGGAATCAGCGCCTGATGCTGGAGAGGGCGCCGCTCTGGCTCTGGAGCTGCCCGATGGCCTTCTCCATCGTGAGGAACTGGCGCTGGAGGATGGTCCGGCGCTGCTGGAGCCGGGAGTCGAGCTGGCTGGTGCGGTCGTCGGCGAGCTTGATCTGGTCCTGGATCGTGCGGTCGACGCGGGCGAAGATGCCGGTGGTGGACGCGGTGTACCGCTCGGCGAGGCGTCCCACGATTTCGGCGACGCCCAGGGAGCTGAACTTCGGCTCGGTCTGGCCGCCGACCACGCGCACGCCGGGGGCGATCTCGGTGGTGGTGTCGGTGATCTGCACGCGGGCGGCGAAGAGCTGCTCGACGCCGGCGGGGTCGGTCGAGAGCGCGGCGCGGAGGCGGTCGGAGTTGATGCTGAGCTCGCCGTTGCCGGTCAC
Organism: uncultured Phycisphaeraceae bacterium; assembly: GCA_964564695.1. Classification (GTDB taxonomy): domain Bacteria; phylum Planctomycetota; class Phycisphaerae; order Phycisphaerales; family UBA1924; genus CAZMCC01. The sequence continues at coordinate 19,003 of CAZMCC010000053.1, forward strand.
GCTGACGCCGACGGCGGAGAGGACCTGGTAGGGGCCGGTGACGCCGGAGGCCTTGGCGTTGACGGCGCCGTAGAGGGCGGTGCGAAGGACCTGGGCGGTGGAGTCGCCCAAGAGGGCGCCGCGCCGGTCGGTCTCCTTGTCGTAGGCGGTGGCGCTCGCGATCTTGCGGACGAGGGTGTTGAAGGAGTCGACGAAGCCCTTGACGCCGGCCTCGATGGCGGCGGTGTCCTGCGTGACGTTGATGGTGACGGGGTCTTCGCTGGCGGCGATGGCGTTGATCTGGACGCCCGAGACGATGCCGTCGAAGGTGTTGGTGCCGCTGGAGAGGAGCACGCCCTTGGCGGGGTCGCCGGCGCCGAGGATGATGCGGGCGTCCTGGCCTCGTGCGAGCGAGGTGAGGCCGAGGTCGAGGGCGCCGGTGTCGATGGTGAACTCGCCGCCGGCGCCGGAGGACTCGCTGGTGAGGGTGACGCGGTAGGGGGTGGCGCCCGAGCCGTCGTTGATGACGGAGGCGCGGACGCCGGCGCGGGCGGCGTTGATCTTGGTGAGGGCGGTGTCGAGGGTGTCCTGGGCGGTGATCGAGATCTTCTTCTCGAAGGACCCGATCACTTTGTTCTCGACGCCGGTGGCGGTGGCCTCGCCGACGAGGCCGAGCGAGCGGGCGACGACGCCGGTGGAGTCGCGGACGGCGATCTTGACCGAGCCGTTGATGCCGGAGTTTTCTTCGATGGCGATGCCGTCGCCGTTGTCGTTGACGCGGGCGGTGATGTCGAGGCCGCGGCTGTTGATGAGGGAGACGAGGTCGGCGATGGTCTTCTGGGATTCACCGACGGTGACGGACTGGACCTTGCCGGTGGAGTCGGTGATCTCGAAGGTGCCCGAGCCGATGCCGAGGTTGTTGTTGAGGGAGGCGAGGGTGGTCGCGCTCGAGATGTAGCGTTTCTGAATGCGGGCGCCGGTGAAGGAGGCCGTTTCCGCGCCCGGGCCGTCTGTGGCGATGCCCAGGGCGGTGGCGGCGTCGCCGAGGATCCTGAGGGGCGACGCCGTGTCGCCGGTCGTGTCGGCAATCTTCAGGGCCGTGCCGCCGGAGTTGAGGGTGGCGGTGATGGTGCCCGAGGTCTGTGCGCTGATGGCGGCGATCGCGTCGGTGAGCGAGGCGTCGGGGTCGAGAGTAACGGTGAAGCTGGTGCCGGCGCGGTTCGTGATGCTGATGCCCGTGCCGCCCAGCCCGCTCCCGCCCGCGACACTCGATAGCAGCGCGGAGTTGAGGGCGGAGACGACGCGCTTGCCGACGATCTCGTCTCCGGCGCCCGAGGCGGCGCCGACAATGCGGAGGTCGGCGGCGGCGCCCTTGCTGTCGACGACCTCGAAGGTGGACGAGCCGGTGGTGTTGTCGAGGAGGCGCAGGCCGGTGCCGGTGGAGTTGATGGAGGCGGTGACCTTGCCGGAAGACTGGGAGTTGATTCGGGAGATGACGCCGGCGAGGTCGCTGACGGCGGCGGCGGTGAGCTTGCCCTCGGCGTCGTAGATGTTGCCGATGTCGATGGCGTTCAGGGTGCCGTCGCGTGTGGTGATGCTGAAGTCGTTGGTGCCGGTGCCGGCGGCGGTGTTGAGGCGGACGCCGGTGCGGTCGTTGAGTGAGGCGAGGGTGGTGGTGCCCGAGACATAGAGGACCGAGGAGCCGGTGAGCGCGCCGCCGGGGCCGACGGTGGAGGCCTGGCCGGCGATGCCGAGGCTGGTGGCGGTGGTGTACCCGGAGACGTCGGCGACGGTGAGGCGGCCGGTGCCGGCGCTGGCGGTGTCGGTGAGGACGAGGCGGTTGCCGTCGGCCTTGGCGGTGACGCGCGCGTCGGACTGGGAGTTGATGGCGTCGATGACCTCGCTGAGGTGGGTGACGCGGGAGAGGTCGATGGTCGCTTCGTCGCCGCCGGAGTCGGTGATGCGGATCTTGCCGCGGGAGATGCCGGCGCCGCCGTTGAGCTCGGTGAGGGGCGTGTCGCGGTCGAGGCGTGCGGCGGCGGGCTCGAAGACGATGTCGGTGGCGCCGATGGCGGTGGCATTGCGATCGGCGAAGCCGCGGGTGAGGAGCTGCTGGGTGGAGACGACGCGGTCGACGTTGAAGGTGTAGGTGCCGGGGGTGGCGCCGGCGCGGGCGGAGGCGGTGAGGGCGTCGGTGTCGGAGCTGACGGCCTTGGCGGTCTGGAAGGTCTTGCTGGTGCGGAACTTGGTGGACGCGGCGGCCAGGTTGGACATCGCGGACTTGAGATCGATGAAGACGGCCTGGCGGCTCTTGAGCTCGACGGTTCGGCGCTGGCTGATGACCTTGGTGCGGCCCTCGACCGCGAGGAGCTGGTTGATGATGGACTGGCTGTCGATGCCGCTGAAGAGGCCGACGCCTGAGGTGATTCCGCTCATGGACCGACTCCCGGTTCTGCGCGGCGACTGAGCGCCGTGCGTACTGCGCGGGGCGCAGTTTTGGCGCACAAGGCCGCGTGCTTTTGCAGGACGCAAACCCTGTGCCCGGACTTGGGCGCGAGGTGGGGCTCGCGCCGGGACCCGGAGTGGGTATCGGCCGGATTGGAGGAGGGGTTCGACCCGGGATGGGGATCGGTCCGATATCAGGGCGGAATGGTCGGTACCATCGGCCGGGAAGGCACTGGGGATCGGACACTGGGCACTGGAGGGGGCAATGGGGAATGGGCAATTGGCTATGGCTGAAGCAATCGGCACGGCGGGTGATGGGTTGAAACCGGCGAGCACGGCGGCGCGGGCGCTCGCATCGGCGGCGGCCGGGGGCGTGATGGCGACGTGCGCCGTCGGGATCTACCTGGGGCTTGCGGGCGCGGGGCACACGGCGTGGTTCGTGGCGGCGTTTGAGGTCGTGGCGCTCGTGGGCGCGCTGTTCGCGCTGGGCGTGGGGTTGGGGAAGTTCGCGTGGGCGCCGGGGCTGGCGCTCTTGTGCGTCGCGGGCGCGGTGGGGGCGGGGACGTTTCTGGCGCACATCGGGTCGGGGCGGCAGGTGCTGCCGTCGTGGTTCCTGGTGGCGCGGGGCGGGCTCACGCTGGCGCTGGTGGCGGCGGCGGCGCTCTCGGTGCTGAGCCGGAACCCGGGTGCTGCGACGAGGTCGCTCGTGCGGGCGGCGATGTTCGGCGTGCCGCTGGTGGCGATCCTGGGCGGGGCGTGGGTGATGCGGAATCAGGCGCTGGCGCTGCCCGGGGCGGCGAAGTTGGGCGCGGGGTTTGTGGTGTTCCTGATCGTGACGGGGCTGGCGGCGGGGGCCGTGCATTGCGCGATTCGGGCGTTTGAGGTTTGTGATGAGGATCCGGGGTTGCGGTAGCGGGGGCGGAAGTGGCAGAGTGACGGAGTGGAAAGTGGCGAAGTGAGGCGGGTCTCCCTGCGTCACGCGTTGTCACTTGGCCACTCTGCCACTTTGCCACTTCTACACAGGAAGGTGCTTCAACCACTCCGAGACCGCCTTGACGCACAGATCGCGGTTGGTGTCGCGCGTCCACAGGTCGAGATGGCCGGCTCCCGGGATGACGGCGAGGGTGGCGCCTGTGCCCGCGGCGGCGGCGATGTCGTGGGCGTCTTCGAGGGGGCAGACGTTGTCCTGGTCGCCGTGGATGACGAGCATGGGGATGTTGAGCTCGCGCAGGCGGGCGGCCCAGAGGGCGCGGTCGAAGGGGCGCCTTCCTTGGCCCCAAGGCCAGCGCGGGTCGCGGGCGAAGCGCAGGCCGAGCAGGGCCTGGGCGACGGGGAGGTTGAGGCGCCACGGGATGCCGGCGTTGCGCATGACGTTGCGGGCCGGGACGATGGGGACGCGGTAGGGGGCTTCGGCGATGACGCCCGCCGGGCGCACCAGCCCGCGGCCGACGGCCTCGATGCTGACGCCGGCGCCGAGGGAGGAGCCGGCGAGGATGAGGCGTTCGGGCGGGGGGGCGACGCGCTCGACGAGGGCCGCGAGGTCGGCGGACTCGTGGGAGCCGAGGGTGAAGCGGAGGGAGCGCGGGGATTCGCCGTGGCCGGGGAGGTCCCACGCGACGATGCGCGAGGCGAAGCGGGCGAGGGCGGCGAGGCGCGGGAGGGCGACGACGCGCGAGTCTCCCCAGCCGTGGGTGAAGATGATGATGGGGCCGTCGGGCGCGAGGCCGGTGATGTCCCAGACGGGGAGCTGTTTGGAGGGGTCGCGGGCGGACTCGAAGGACCAGGAGTCGTACGCGAGGCCATCCCCCCCCCCGGGCCCGACGGAGCGGAGTTCCTTCGGATCGCCGGGGACGCTGCGTGCGACGGCCCAGGCGTAGTTGCGGCGCGGCGGGTGGGTGAGGACCCAGGCGCAGTAGGCGACGCTCGCGAGGTAGGCGATGACGAGGCCGAGCGCGAGAGTGAGGAGGAGGCCGGGGAGGTCCACGCGGGGGAGCGTAGAGGGCGCGGCGCGCGGAGCGCTCAGCACTACCGGCTCAAAGCAGCCGGTAGTGGCACCCGAGCGTCTATCGACCGGCGACGAGGCTCGAGATGTCGTTGAAGGTGACGATCAGGAACATGCCGACGACGAGCGCGAGGCCGACGAGGGCGGCGGCGTTCTGCACGCCGATGGACACCGGTCGGCCGGTGAGCTGTTCGTAGAGGAGGAAGAGGAAGTGGCCGCCGTCGGTGATGGGGACGGGGAGGAAGTTGACGACGGCGAGGTTGACGCTGACGAGAGCGGCGAAGAAGAGGAGCCAGACCCAGCCGCGGTCGACGAGGAGGGTTCCCATGTGGGCGATGCCGACGGGGCCTTTGAGGTGCTCGACTTTGACGGTGCCCTGGAAGAGGCGCAGGAAGGTGACGTAGGTGGAGAGCATGACGCGCTTGGTCTCGCGGAAGCCCATGCCCACGGCTTCGAGCGGGCCGGCGGCCTGGAGCTCGAACTGCTCGGGCTCGAAGAGGCCGCTGGCGGAGTCGGCGGTCCAGGTGATCGAGCCGAGGGCGACATGGTCCGGGGACTTGGGCGAGTCGTCGAGGGTCCACGCGACCGCGCGCGAGGTTGTGGAGAGCGAACCCGACGCGTCGGCGAAGGGATCGGCGACCGTGAGCGTGACGGCGGTGGACGTGGGGAATTCGTCGGGAGCGTGCGGGGCGGACGGCGGGCCCGCGGCGTGGGCGAGCGCGACGCGGAGGTCGGCGAGGTTCTTGACCGGCGTGCCGTTGACCTCGGTGAGCATCGTGCCGGGGGCGAGCTTGAGGCGGGCGAGGGTGTCGGCGCGGGGAGCGTCGGCGCCGTTGGTTCCGCCCGCGGGCTTCGCGGGGGTGAGCTCGGACCATGTGCCGAGGAAGAGCGGGGCGCGGTCGGGCTGGGCATAGAGGAAGCCGATCTGGCCGGCGGCGTTGACGGGGAGGAGCTTGAGGTCGACGAGGGACCACGGGGCATCGTCGGCGGCGCGGCGCGCGACGACGACGTGGACGGCGCTGTCCTTGTGCCGGCGGATTTCGGCCATCGCGGCGGGGAGGCTGGGCCACTCGACGGCGCCGATCTGGGCGAAGACGTCGCCGGGCTGGAGGCCGGTGTCTTTGCCGCCTTCGGCGACGGAGTCCACTTGCATCGCGGTGGTGAGGCCGCCGACGTGGAGCATCAGCGCCTGGGTGTCGTCGTCGATCTTGAGGGCGAGCTGCTCGAGGCGGGGCGTGGTGGGGATGGTGACCGTGACGGGGGCGGCGACCGGGGCCGCGGGGTCGTCCTCCGGCGGGTCGGTGACGAATTCGAGGGAGAGGGGCTTGCCGTCGGAGGCGCGGGCGGCGGCGGCGATCGCGGCGGTTCCGCCGCCTCCGCCGCCGATGCGGTCGGACGCGGGGAGCGGGACGCCGTCGATGCGGGCGAGGCGCATGCCGGGCTCGACGCCTTTGAGGCCGGCCCGCTGCAGGGCGGCGCGGATCTGCGTGAGTTCGGCGGCGTGGTCGCTGGTGAAGACGCGCGAGGAGACGGCGGGGCCGACGCCGAACTGCAGGAGCTTGCTGACCGGGTCTTCGCGCGGGACGATCTTGAAGGTGAGCGGCCGGGGGACGCCTTCGCGTTCGATGGTGAGGCCGATGGCGTCGCCGCGGTGGGCCATGGCGGAGGCGAGCATGACGTCCTTGAAGGACTGGGCCTTGTCGCCGTCGACGGAGAGGACGCGGTCGCCGGGGTGCAGGCCGGGTGTGGTGATGTTGAGGTCGGCGGCCTCGACCGCGACGGCGGTGCCGGCGGGCGAGGTGGGGTCGACGAAGCCGACGATGGGCGGCTCGGTCTTGAGGCCGGCCATGAAGACGATGACGAAGAGGGCGCCGGCGGAGACGATGTTGAAGACGACGCCTGCGCTGATGACGACCATGCGCTTCCAGGGCTTGCAGCGCTGGTAGCCGTCGACCTCGGTGCTGGTGGCGGCGGGGTCGGCGTCGTCCTGGCCGAGCATCTTGACGTAGCCGCCGAAGGGGAGGGCGTTGAGGCGGTACTCAGTGGGGCTGACGGGGTGGTTGATGCGGCCCTGGAGGTGGAGCCAGCCGCGGTCGATCCTGGTGTCGATGTGGCGGGCGAGGGCGTTGTATTCGGGGGCGGATGAGCCGCGGCGGAGGCCGAGGCCCTTGCGGTAGCTGAAGAGGGCGGGGCCGAAGCCGACGGCGAAGGCGAGCACGCGGATGCCCGCCCAGCGAGCGGCGACGAAGTGGCCGAACTCGTGGATCACGATGATGAGCGTGAACGCCAGGATCACGATCGCGAGGTCGACGAGCATGCCCACGGCGCTGAACAGGGCGGTCATTGGGGAATCCTACGCGACGGGCGTGGAAGGGGGTTCGGTGGATTTCCGTTTGAAGTGACTGCGAATTGACGGGGTCTATCGGTCGATGGTTCGGTTCTATGGCCGAGATTCGCGGACGCGCCCCGGAATAGGTGCTAGGGACGGCGGAAACCGCATCCCGGGGCGTCATTCTGCGGTACAGTGAGGTCGCATGGACGCTGCTACGCGGACACATCCCGTTGAGGTCATTCCCGGACGTGCGGTGCGGGTGGGGGGGGCGGGGGGGGCGGGGGCCGTCGAGGTGCTGCCGGGCGACCGCCCGCCCACGTCCCCCCCGCCCGTCCTGGCGCTGCTCAAGGACCTTCGCAAGACGTACTACAAGCCGGACGGGTCGGTGATGTGCGAGGCGTTGCGCGGGCTGAACGTGAGCATCCCGCAGGGGCAGTATGTCGCGATCATGGGGCCGTCGGGCTCGGGCAAGAGCACGCTGATGAACATCCTGGGATGCCTCGACCGGCCGACGACCGGCGCCTTCGTCGTCGACGGCGAGGACGGCGCGACGATGCCCGATGAGCAGCTCTAGGTGTTCAGCGGCAAGAATGTCGGGTTCGGGTTCCATGCCTACAACCTGTCCCTTGAACTGTCGGTTGCTGATCAAC
>CAZMCC010000054.1:0-26130 GCA_964564695.1 uncultured Phycisphaeraceae bacterium
GGGGGGGGGGGGGGGGGGGGGGGGGGGGGGGGGGGGGGGGGGGGGGGGGGCGGGCAGGGGTCGGGTGCCCCGGTGGAGCTCTGTCCACCGGGCGTGAGTCCTGTTGAGCAGGCGCGCCAATCCCGGCGGACAGAGCTCCGCCGGGGCACCCCCACCCGGTCACCGCGGCGCGTGCGGCCAGCGCGACGACAACCAAGGCGAAGATGGAGCCGGTGGGGCGCGGGCTCATGCGGGGCATTGTTGCCGGGCGCGGGTCACGTAAAGTTGGGGGGGAAGGCGAAGGAGCCCGGCGATGATCAACGGCGTGCACGCGATCATGTACTGCGAGGACGCGGACAAGGCCCGGGCGTTCTTCCGCGACGTGCTGAGCTGGCCGCACGCCGACGCGGGTCGCGGATGGCTCATCTTCGGATGCCCCCCGTCGGAGATCGCCGCCCATCCGGCCGGCGAGGGGGCCGAGAGCGGCGACCACGAGTTCTACTTCATGTGTGAGGACGTGAACACGACGATGGACGCCCTGAAGAAGAAGGGCGTGGAGTTCACGATGCCCGTGTCGGACCAGGGCTGGGGACTGGTGACGCGCCTGAAGGTGCCCGGCGGCGGGGAGATCGGGCTGTACCAGCCTCGGCATCCGCGGCCGGCGCCGGTGAAGTGAGGGTGCCCGGGCGGAGCTTTGTCCGCCCGGATGAGGCGTCGATAGCAAAGACCCGGCGGACAAAGCTCCGCCGGGGCACCCTACAGTGGTACGTTCGGGGCGGTAGCTCAATTGGCAGAGCGCTACCTTTGCAAGGTAGATGTTGGGAGTTCGAGTCTCCTCCGCTCCATTTGTGACTTGTCCGAGCCTCCCGCTTGCGCGGGAGGCTCGGATCAGAGACTGATCAGACCGCGGCCCGCTGCTGCTCGTCGATCCCCAGGTCCTTCATCTTCTTGTACAGCGTCGTGCGGTTGATGCCGAGTTGCTCGGCCGTGCGCTGGCGGTTCCAGTCGTTGGCCTTGAGGGCCTTGAGCAGGATGCGGCGCTCGGGGTCTTTCATGGCGTCGTCGAGGGACATCGGGACCCAGGGCTGGTCTTGCGTCGCCGGCGCGCCGGCATCGCCTGAGCGTGCGGCGCTCGTGAGAGGCCCCGCCGCGGTGTTCTCGATCACGTGCGGCGGGAGATCATCGAGCGCGATCGTCTGCCCGCGCGTCAGCACGGCCGCCCGCTCCACGATGTTCGAGAGCTCGCGCACGTTGCCGGGGTAGCGGTAGCGCACGAGGGCCGCGAGGGCCTCGGGGGTGAAGCCGGCGACCTGCTTGGCGAGTTCGCCCGCGTGGTGACGCAGGAAGTGGCCCGCGAGCACGGGGATGTCCGACGCCCGGTCGCGCAGCGGTGGGAGTTCGATCGTGACCACGTTGATGCGGTAGTAGAGGTCCTGCCGGAACCGCCCGTCCGCGACGAGCGTCTCGAGCGGCTGGTTGCTCGCGAGGACAACCCTGACGTCCACCTCAACAGTTCGGTTGCTCCCGACTGGCTCAAAGCGCCGCTCCTGCAGCACGCGCAGCAGCTTGAGCTGCATCGACGGCGGCGCGGAGTTGATCTCGTCGAGGAAGATCGTGCCCCCGTCGGCCGCGGCGAACTTGCCCTGCTTCTCGGCGTACGCCCCCGTGAACGCCCCCTTGGCGTGCCCGAAGAGCTCGCTCTCGAGCAGCGTCTCGGGGATGCTGCCGCAGGAGATCTCCACGAACGCCTTGTCGCGGCGGGGGCTTCGCTGGTGGATCGCGTGCGCGATCAGGCTCTTGCCCGTGCCGCTCTCGCCGGTCATCAGCACCGTCGTCTTGCTCGGGGCGACGGCCGCGACGAGATCGAGGATCTTCGTCATCCGGTGGTCGCCCCCGACCACGCCGCCGAGGCCGAAGCGGTCCTCGAGGCGGTCGCGCAAGCGCCGGTTCTCGGCGAGCAGCGTCTGCTGGCGCAGCGCCCGCTCGAGCGTGAGCTTCAGTTCCTTGTCCACCACAGGCTTGGCGAGGAAGTCGACCGCCCCCGCCCGCACGGCCGCCACCGCCTGCTCGATCGTGCCGTAGCCGCTGAGCATGACGACCACGACCGTGGGAAAGCGGCGCGAGACCTCGCGCAGCAGCTCAATCCCGCCCATTCCCGGCATGGAGACATCGCTGAGCACGAGGTTGAACGGGCGCCCGGCCGCGGGACCGTCGCCGGCGGCCGCGGCCTCGGCGGCCCCGAGCGTCGCGAGGGCCTCCTCGGCCCCGAGTGCGGACGCGGCGTCGTAGCCCTCGCGCTGGAGGAACTCGGCGAGGGCCTCCGCCGCGATCGGGTCATCGTCGACCACGAGCACACGCGGACTGGTGCTTGGAGTGGAGCCGCTGATTCGGGTCATCCGTTGGACTCTCCGATGACGGTCTTGCCCAAGGCGGGGCCGACGGGGTAACTCACGCTAAGGGTCGCGCCGCGGGCGCCGTCGGAGAGGGCGGGGTTGAAGCGCTGGGCGAGGCCGATGGAGCCGGCGAGCTCGCGGACGATCTCCCTGGCGAGGGCGAGGCCGATGCCCAGGCCGCCGGCCTTGGTGCTGAACCCGGCGACAAAGAGCTGCTCGCCGCTGGGGCCGGCGTGGGCGGGCGGGCCGAAGCCGTCGTCGCGGACCTCGATGCGGACCATGGGGGTGCGGGGGTCGGAATCGTCGAGGCGGGCGGCGACTTCGATGCGACCGCGCGGGGCCGTGCCGCCGGTGCCGCGCTTGGCGACCTGGCGGCGCCGCGCGATGGACTCGATCGAGTTGCGCACGGCGGCGGTCAGGATCATGTAGATGCTGCCCGCGGGGGCGGTTTCGAGGCGCGGGTCGACGGCCGTGACGATCTCGGTTTCCTGGTCGGCCGCGACGAGCCGGAGCACCTCGGCGGCGTGCTCGATCGCCTCGGCGAGCGACCACGCGGACCACGATCCGAGCGTCGAGCCCGCCGAGCCTTCCGGGGCGATGCCCGCGAGCACGCGCTTGACGACGCAGGACATCTGCTCCATCGCCCGCCCGACGACATCGAGCCGGCGGCACAGCTCCGACGCCGGCGCGGCCCCGGGCTCATCAACGGCGGGCGGTGGGACAACGGTCGGTGCGCACGCACCGCCTCCGCCGGGAGGCGTCACGACGGTCGGCCCTGGGGGAAGCGCGGGGAGGCGCGTGTTCGCGTCGCGCCGGGCCATGTTGAGCTGGCGCATCGAGCCGTCGAGAAGGTTGGCAAGCTCGTGGACGAGCCCGCCCAGGCGGGTGACGGCGAACGCGGCGTCCATGCCGTCGACGTCGGCGGGCTGCTCGCGCAGCGCGGAGCGGACGAGCACGGAATTGGGCGGCGATTGGCCCGGCGACGATGGATTCTCGGACGACATGCCCATTCCATCGGCGCTGGAAGCGTGGCGGTTCAGCGGCGTGTTGCGATTTTGCGACGTTGCGCAGACACACCGGTTGTGGGCGCGCGACAGGGGCGCAGCGCTTGCGCGGCGGCGCACGAACCCCGACCGTGAGGGAGGGGCCTTCGCTGCCGAACATCCGTGACGCAGGCCCCTCCCTCACGGTCGGGGTTCGTTGCTCACGCCATTCCGACTGCGAGGGCGTCGCGGTCCGACAGCATGGCGCTGGGGAAGCCGTTGGCCGCGGGGCGCTGGCGGACCGTGCCGTCACGCTTCCACGACCGCTCGCAACGGGGCTCGTTGCGGAGGTCGACGACGCGGACGCCGACCGCTTCGCCAGGCTCGATGCTGACGCGGCTGACGCCGAACAGGTCCGCGAGGTCGACGGCGTCAAAGCCCGACGGCAAGCCGCTGACGCTCACGCCGGCGTCGATCGGGTTGTCGACCCCGAGCTCCTTCTTGGCCCGCTCGATCGCCTCGTGCACCTGCGAGCGTGCCCCGAGGATCTTCGTCCAGCCCTCGTCCGCCGCGACGCCCGTGCCGCGGACGAACTCCTGCGTGTGGATGGTGGCCTTGGCGTCCTTGGGGTCGATCCGGTAGAGGGCACGATGGGCCTCGTCGGCGGTGTGGACGAGGATCGGGGCGAGCAGGCGGCACAGCCCGTCGGTGAGCGCGAACAAGGCGGCCTGCGTCCGACGCCGGCGCGGGGAGTCGGCCTTGTCGCAGTAGAGGCGGTCCTTGATGGCGGCGAGGTAGGTGGAGCTGAGGGTGTCGTTGCAGAAGTCGTAGAGGGCCGCGTGGGCCGAGCGGTAGTCGTAGCGGTCGTACGCGTCGATGACGCCCTTCGCGAGGGCGTCGTACTGGGCGAGGACCCAGGCGTCGATGGAGTGGGGGGGGATGGCCATAGAGGGTGGCACCGGCGTCCCGCCGGTGTTCCCGTTCGCGGGCACGGGCGAGGCGCCCGTCACAGGCGGGACGCCTGTGCCACCGGCTGGTGGCACGTAGTCGTTCAGGTTGCTCAGCATGAACCGGAGCGTGTTGCGGATCTTGCGGTAGCTCTCGCCGGCCTGCTCGAAGAACTCGTCGTCGACCTTGACGTCGTTCTCGTAGCTGAGCGAAGCGACCCACCAGCGCAGCACATCGACGCCGTACTTCTGGAAGAGGTCGTCGACGCTGTCGCCGGCGCTCTTGCTGAGCTTGCGCCCGTCCTTGGCGACGAGGAAGCCGTGCGTGAGCAGCGTCTTGTACGGCGCCTGCCCGGTCGCGCCCAGGGCCGTGAGGATCGCGAGCTGGAACCAGCCGCGGTGCTGGTCGGAGCCTTCGAGGTACAGGTCCGCCGGGTAGCCCAGGTTGCGCTCGCGCAGCACGGCGTTCCACGACGAGCCCGACTCGAACCACACATCGAGGATGTCGCCGCCCTTCTTGAGCGACGCGAGCGCGAGCGAGTGGTCCTCGCCGGTGCGACCGAGCACCGCCTTGGCCGACGGATCGGTGTCCGCCGCGGGGTCGTAGTACTTGAGCAGCTCGGCCGGTGTCGAGGTGAACCAGATGTCGGCGCCTTTCTCGCGGACGAGCTTCGCGACCGCCCGCACCGAGGCGGGGGTCATCAGCACGCCGCCCTGGGGCGTCAGGAACGCCGGGATCGGCAGGCCCCACGCCCGCTGGCGGCTGATGCACCAGTCCGGGCGCGACTCGAGCATGCCGCGCATGCGGTTGCGCCCCCATTCAGGGACGAAGCGGACGCTCGCCTTCGACGCATCGCCCGCGCCCACGGCGTCGAGAGCCCGGTTGCGGATGCTCCGGGCCGGACCCGTCGCCGAGGCGCCAGCGCCCGTGGGGGAGGGGGGGGTGTACGCCTGCTCCACGCTCACGAACCACTGCTCGGTGCAGCGGAAGATCGTGGGCGTCTTGCTCCGCCAGTCGTGGGGGTAGCTGTGCGTGAACTTCTGGTCGAAGAACAGGTGGCCAGAGTCGCGGAGCCAATTCACGACCAGGTCGTTGGCCTTCCAGATGTCGACGCCGCGAAGCCACTGGGGGACGGTGTCGTCGTACGTGCCGTTGGCGAGCACGGGGGAGTACACGGGCAGATGCTCGCGCAGGCCGGTCGCATAGTCCTCTTCGCCGTGGCCGGGGGCGGTGTGGACGAGGCCGGTGCCGTCCTCCATCGTGACGTATTCGGCGGGGACGATGGACCAGAGCTTGTTGGGGTCGCAGACGCGCCCCAGCCCGCACGCGGGGGGGTTCTCGACGAACGGGTGGTGGTAGCGCAGGCCGACGAGCTTGTCGCCGGTGGTGGTCGCGATCACGGCCACGTCCTGCGTGCCCGCGAGCGTCGTCACCTTTTCGACGAGCTTGGCGGCCAGCACGGTGATGTTGCCGTCGATGAAGACCAGGGCGTACTGCTCGCGCGGGTTCACGGCCACGCCGACGTTCGCTGGGAGCGTCCAGGGCGTGGTGGTCCAGATCGTGAAGCTCGGGCGCTGCAGGGGGCGCTTGCCGAACATCTTCTCGAGGCGAGCCTCGGCGGCACGCTCCTTCCACGAGCCGGCCGCGGACTGTTCCTCGTCGGTGAGGTCGAGGTCGTCCTCGTCGGCGGCGCCGCCGTCCTCCTCCTCGTCGTCGTCGTCATGCTTCAGGCCGAAGGCGTCGTAGACCGCGTCGGCGTCGAAGGCCTCGAAGTCGACGAAGACCGACGTGTCCTCGCGGTCGGCGTACTCGAGCTCGGCCTCGGCGAGGGCGGTCTCGTTCGCCACCGACCAGTGCACCGGCTTGAGCGCGCGGTAGACCAGGCCGGCCTCCATGAGCGAGCCGAGCACCTCGAGCGTGGCGCCCTCGTAGGTCGGCACCATGGTCAGGTACGGGTGCTCATAGTCCGCGAGCGTGAGCAGACGCGAGAACTGCGTCGTGTGCAGCTTGTGGAACTTCTCGGCGTACTTCTGGCACTCGCGGCGCACGGCCATGCGCCGCTGGTCGTCCGTGAGCGTGTTGAGCTTGGCGATCTTGCCGCTCTCGACGAGCTCGGTCATGACCTTGTGCTCGATGGGCAGCCCGTGGCAGTCCCAGCCCGGCACGTAGGGGACGTCGAAGCCCATCATGGTGCGGCTGCGGACCACGAGGTCCTTGAGGACCTTGTTGAGCAGGTGGCCCACGTGGATCGAGCCGTTGGCGTACGGGGGGCCGTCGTGGAAGAGGAACTTGGGCTGGCCGGCGTGGCTCTCGCGGACGCGGTCGTAGAGCTTCATGGCCTCCCACCGCTTGATGCTGGCGGGCTCGTTCTGGACGAGGTTGGCCTTCATGGGGAAGGCCGTCTGGGGGAGGTTGAGGGTGTCCTTGAAGCTCTTGGCCGCGGGGGGGGCGGGGGTGGGAGCGGGGGGGGTCGAGGGGGCTGGGGTCTGGGGGCTGGGAGCGGACATCGGCGGAGTCTCCGTCGCCGGGAGTCGGTCGTGGCCCGGCTGGCGAGGGACGAGTCGGATTGGGGACGATCGTAGATCGACGGGTCAACGCGCGCGGCGGCGGCGGTGAAACGCCCGCCCACCCGCCCCGGCTCAGGAACCGGCGATGGCCAAGGTCGCGATGTCGATCGTCAATGACCGCGACGCCTCAGCCCGCCCGGACCTGCCGGGGCCGACGAATTCGAATGGAGGTCGCGATCAGCATGCGCAAAGGATATCCCCGACGCCGCCCGCCGGAGTTTGGGCCTTCGTGCCATTCCCTAGTCCCTGGCCCCTGACCCCTAGCCCATTCTCAGCGGTGCTCAATCAGCGTCTGCGTCCGCAGCACGAAACCGGCCGAGCCGATCAGGTGGTAGCACTGGATGTGGGCTTCCTTGCTGAAGCGCTGGACGTTGATAACCGACAGGGACCTGCCGTGGTCGCGGTCGTCCCAGCGGTACATGAGGGCGCCGGGCTCCGAACCGAGATCGAGGATTTCCTCGTACGTGGAGGCGAAGATGGAGTCGCTGAGCGTCTCGGAGTGGGTGCTGGACATGTAGTGCACGCCCTCGGACGCGAACCGGTGCTCGTAGTCGCGCTCGGACCCCGTGGGCCCGCCGGTCACCACGCCCTCGGTGGGGAGCGAGTCGGTCTGGCGGGTGAGCAGCTCGCTGACGCACAGGGCGCGGTGCTGGAAGCGCACGAGGTGCCCCCCGGGCATCACCCAGAGCTCGAGGTCGTACGTCTGGCCCTGCAGCCCCTTTCGCCCCTTGAGGGCGAAGAACTCCGGGTGCAGCGCCCGGCGGTACAGGATCATCTGGTACGACTGAACGCTGACAATCTTCGTCGTTGACGGCATCCGGAGGATCCTCTTCGAGATCGGCCGGGAAACGCACGGCTCAAGCCGGCGGGCGCACCCACTTCAATCGCTGCGGAGTCAAACGTTGTGGAACGGACCTCCGGCGATCCGAGCGTGCGACCCACTGTGTACCAGCTTGGCCGAGTTTTCGCAAGACCTTGACGCGAACTTTCCTGGTGAACACCACACGATCGCGTGCACAGATGGGACCTCGACACTCGCTGCGGGGTCGGTGGCGAACCGACAGACCCCGCCTTTGCACACGCTTGACGTTGCAATACGCCCCCTCGACCCGGGCGGTTGCCACGCCCTAGCGAAGTTCTTTACGGCCCCCTGTCGGTTCCGCGGGCTTGTCGGCCTTGGGCCGAGGGACGAACCCCGGGGGCGGCGGGAACCAGCCCTCGAACGAGACGCCGCCGGCGGCGCCGGCCTCGTCCAGAGTGGCCGAGAGGGGCATGTCCAGGAGGAACGGGTACGCGGCGAGCTTGAGGCCGTTGGGGGCGCGGGAATAAGCGATGGCCCCGTCCGGAACACCGATGTGCTGGATCAGGCCGGCGAGGACGCGCCCGGAGAAGACCCCGAAGTCCTTGTCCATGACCTCGAGGCGCCCGGCGAGGTTCTGATTGATTTCGGTGTTGAACACCTGCTTCTGCGTGTAGATGTCGTGGAACTGGCGGGCGTAGTTGAACGACTCGTCGAAGAGCTTGGCGTCGCCCCCGATCAGGCCGCCCACGTAGGCGCCGTTGAGGGCGCCGAACACCTCGGCCCGCGCGACGTCGGGGCGGGTGAAGCCCTCGTTGTCGCTGAGCTCGGCGATGACGAACTGGTCGATCGGGAGGCTGAGCCGCTCGATGGCGGAGGAGTCGTTGTCGTTGAGTTCGGGGTAGTGGCGGAGCTCGTCGAGGTAGGCCTCGGCGCCCTTGCGGTCGCCGCGCCGGTAGAGGAAGCGGGCCGCGTCCTTCATGAAGTTCTCGTAGCCGGCGGAGTACATGGTCCAGACGCGCGCGTGCGGGTTGTACTTGCCGGCCGCCTGCTGCGTCTCGCGCTCGGCGGCGTCGTCGAGGATGCGCTTGTACGACATCATGAAGTCGGCGGACGGGAGCTGGATGAACATCTGCGGGTTGAGCAGGTCGTAGTACATGTCCCCCGAGCGCCACAGGTCCTGGATGGCCTGGAGCGTGATGCGGTCGGTGTTGATGAAGTCGAAGTCGTCCTTGTTCTCGGCGGTGACGCGCAGCTGCGACTCCTCGACGCCGCGGGCGGACCAGTACGCGGCGTGCGCCGAGGCGTGGCGCCAGTCCATGGGGCCGTAGCGGCGCGTGAAGCGTGCCATGCGCTCGGGCTCCATGTTGTAGACGTCGATGAGCATGCGCTTGCGCAGGTGGGCGACCAGGGCCCGCAGCGCGTCGGAGTTCTGGGGCTTGAACAGCTGCTCGAGGATCTTCTGCTGCTTGGCGCTGGCGACGATGCCGCGCCCGGTGGCCTCGGTCATGCGGTACGCCGACCGCTGCTCCTCGAAGAATTCGAGCATGCCGAAGGCGCCACGCCGGGACTGGGGCGTCATGTCGGTGACGTCGATGCCGGCCTCGGTCTTGAGCATCTCGACGACCTCCTTCGCCTCGGGGTACTGGGCGATGAGGTCCTCGAGACGGTCGGGGGCCTTGGCGACGCGGTCGAGCTTCTCGGCGAAGGCGTCGATGGTGCGCTGGGTGGCGTCCTCGCCGCTGAAGCGCGGCGGCGGCGGGCCCAGGATGATGTGCCACTCGCGGGCGAAGGCCCGCTTGTAGTACTGGTTCGCGTCGTCCATCACGCCCTGCACCTTGTGCAGGTGGATCCAGGCGAGCTCGCGGTGCAGGAGCAGGTCGTTGGGATTGGCCCGCAGGCCCTCGTCGCGCAGCAGCCGGATGCCCGCGGAGACCCACTGCCACCGCTCCTCCGGGGTCTTGGTGGCGACGGAGATGTTGTACGCGAGGTTCCACGCGTGGAAGGCCCACACGCGCGGGAACCGGGGCTGCAGCTTCGTGATCGCGCCCGCGAGGTCGACGGCCTCGTAGTAGTTGCCCGCCTCCTTCATCTCGTTGGCGCGGATCCACAGGTAGTTCACGAACATCCCGCGGAACGCGCCGAACGCCACGCCCGCGGCCACCATCGGCGAGTCCGACGCCTCGGCCGTGTCGGTGTATACCAGCCGGTTCCGCCCCGCCGACGCCCCGATCGCGGGCGTCAGAATCACGGACGCGCCCAGGCACAGCACGACCACGCCCGCGGCGACTCCCTGGATGATGGTGTCTCGGTTCATGGTCGCACTCGCCTGCGGGTCCCGGAGCCCATTGGTTGATCGCCCACCGGTACTACTGCCCCGAATAGGTCGCCAGTTCGCGCCGCTTGAAGACCACCACCGCCACGACGAACAGCAGCAGCGTGATCGCCCCCAGCACGAGGCATCCGACGCCCACGACGTCCCACCCGAGCAGGCGGCCCTTCACGAGGTTGTCGACCGGTGTCAGGCCGGCGTAGCCCTGGAAGAGCCACGCGATCGGCTCGGCGATGGCGACGATGATGAGGCGGTGGTACAGCACCTCGTTGGTCTGCTGGTCGGTCGTGGCGTAGTTCTCGAGGCTCGAGCGGAGGAACCCGGCCGTCTCGGCGATGAGGAAGATCCCGAACGCCGTGAGCGACGCGACCGAGAAGGAGAGCGAGGTGGCGCAGGCGATGCCGAGCATGGCGAGGCACGCGAGCTTGAGCCACTGCACCGCGACGATGCGGAGGTAGTTGAGCTGGTAGGACCCGTCGTTGAAGTAGACCTCGATCCCGTCGGGCGGGAAGGTGACGGTGGCGGGGTTACCCATGTTCCGGGCCGCGTCGCCGTTGAGGATCTCGACGACGAGCGTGCCGTCGGTTCGGATTGCGTCGGCGCGGACGGGCATGTTCATGGTCGTGGCGAGCGAGATGGACTGGACATCGGCGACGCCGATCTCGGGGAGGTAGATGGAGACGCCGAAGATGGAGCGGGGGTCGTTGCCGCCGGAGTTGATCTTGTAGCGGAGGGTGAGCGGCTCCCCGCGCTCGCGCGCCTTGGAGAGGCCCTGGAACTCGAACCGCTGCACGCTCCCGGGCTCGATGCTCAGGAGCTGCTGGATGAACTCCTTCTCGATCTCGCGGACGATGCCGCGCTTGAGGTCCTCGGTGACGGGCATGTTCTGGTCGCGGATCTTGAGGACCTCGATCCGCCGCTCGACTTCCTTGCCGAGCTCGTCGGGGGGCATCGTGTCGAGGATCGGGCGCACGCTCCGCCGGGCCGCGAGCACCTGCGTCTCGACCGCCTCGCGGTCCTCGCTGATCAGCCCGTTGGCCGACACGTACGGCGCGATCTCCCCCGTCGCCTGCTGCACCCGCAGATACTCGGTGAACAGGAACACGCCCGACGCGCTCACGCCCAGCAGGGCCGCCGCCACCCCGCTCACCCCGATCCACTTGCCCAACAGGTACTGCCAGTGCGCGACCGGCTTGGTGATCGTCTGCCAGATGACCTTGTCACGCTGCTCGAACGCCACCGTGCCCACGGCCAGGAAGATCGTCAGCACCGCGATCAGCGTGAACGACCCGCCGTTGGCGTACTGCAGGAACGACTGGATCCGGTACCGCAGCGGGCTCATCGGGTCCAAGAGCGACGGGATCGACGCCAGCAGGACGATGAGCATGACCATGAAGACGAGCGAGACCTTCATCCGCACGGCCTCGTCGACGACGTTGCGTGCGATCGCGAGCACCGAGGACGTTCCCCCCAACAGGATCTTGAGCCCGCGCATCAGGGCCGCGAACGACGCCGTGATCGCCACGACCCCGCCGATGAAGACCGCGGCCCCCATCGAGCCCGGTGTCCCGCGGTAGACCAGCGGCACGACCACCACCGCGGTGAACGCCAGCAGCGCGAAGTACGTGAGCCCCAGCCCCGCCCAGATGATCGCGAACACCACGACGAGCACGACAACCCCGCCCACGGCCATGGCCGTCGGGTCGGTCTCGCGGGAGAGGATCCGGTTGAGCGCCGCGGCCGCGGCCTCGGCGGCGGCCTTGTCGCGCTGCGCCTGCGGCGAATTGGGATCGACACCCGGCGCGGCCTCGGTCACGGTGGCTTTGGGGGCGTCCGGCGCGTTGCGGACCACGACATAGGTGACGACGCCGCCGACCACGATCACGGCCATCGCGATCGACGCGATGATCTTGAACAGCGTCGAGTGCTGGGCGCGGTCGAGGCGTCCAAAGACGTCCGAGACGGTCACGGGTTCGACCCCTTGCCCGGACCGGACGGGGGCTTGCCGCCGGGTGGGGGGGGCGTGTCATCGTCCAGGAGCGACCCGATCACGCCGCGATCGACGTCGCGGGTCGGCGTGTACTTCGCCGCGGGTCGCGGCGCGGGCGCCGGGGCCTTGGGCGCCTCGGGGTGCTCGACGAGCTTGCGGAGCACGTCGTCGTCCGGTCCCGCGGGGGCCACGGGCTCGGGGGCGGCCCGCCGACGCGGCTCGTCGCTGGCGGCGCTGAGGCGCTCGATGAGGGCCGCACCCTCGGGCTCGGCCTTGAGGAACGCGGCGGTCTTGCCGCCGTGCTGGGCGCCGCTGGTCTCGGCCCGCTCGGCCTGGGCCTTCTTGACGATGTCGACGAAGAGGTCCTCGAGCTTCTGGCGGGGACGGCTCACCCGCAGCAGGTTCCGCCCGCCGTGCGACTCCTCGCGGACCATGCGGTCGATCCGGCTGATCGTCGCGTCGTCGAGGGGGTCGAATTCGAGGATGGACTTGTCGGTGGTGGTGAGCAGGTCGTCGCAGGTGCCCTCGGCCCGGATCTTGCCGCCGTAGAGCACGACCATGCGGTCGACGCAGTCCTCGACGTCGGCGAGGAGGTGGCTGGAGAGGATGATCGTCTTGCCGCGCCGGCCGAGCTCGAGGATGAGGTCCTTCACCTGGCGCGTGCCGATCGGGTCGAGGCCGGTGGTGGGCTCGTCGAGGATGAGCAGCTCGGGGTCGTTGATGAGGGCCTGGGCGAGGCCGATGCGCCGCTGCATGCCCTTGGAGTACTCGCGGACCGGGCGATACTGGGCCCCGCCGAGCCCGACCATGTCGAGCAGCTCGTCGATGCGGCGCATGCGGACGCTGCGGTCGAGCTCGAAGAGCTTGCCGTAGTAGTCGAGGGTCTCGCGCGCGTTCAGGAAGGCGTAGAGATACGACTCCTCGGGGAGATACCCGATGCGGCGCTTGATGGCGACGTCGGCGGGGGGCTTGCCGAAGACGGCGACCCGCCCGCTGGTGCGGTGAAGCAGGCCGAGGATGATCTTGATGGTGGTGGACTTGCCCGAGCCGTTGGGTCCCAGCAGGCCGAAGATCTCGCCGGGGTAGACCTCGAAGCTGACGTTGTCGACCGCACGGGCCTTGGGTCGCATCCAGAAGTCGCGGAAGACCTTGACGAGGCTCTGGCATGCGGCGACCGGCGAGCCGGAGCCGAGGCGGGAGGGCGCGGTGCTGGGGGTGGGTTGGGGTGAGGCGGTCGGCATGCTCGGCAATCGTTGCTCGTGGACTGGAAGGGGGAGGGTCCCGGGGGGGGGGCGGGCGAATCAGGTCGCGTTCGTGCCTACTCCTGCGCCGGGCGCTTGGTCGGGCTCACGGGCGCCGTGAAGTTCGCGCCGGCGCGGTTCTCCATGCGCTGGATGCGCCGGGCCTCGTTCTCGAGGAGCAGCTTGGCCTGCTCCTGATCGCGGGCGAGCGTCGGGTCACGGTTGATCATCAGCACCAGCCGCTGCAGGTCGTTGACGCCGAGCTGCAGCACCTGCATGTCGTCCCGCGACATGAACGTCCGCATCGCGTCCGACCACTCGCGGGCCACGATCGACTGCGGGCTTACGGCGTAAATCGCCTTGAACGCTCCCAACGCCGTCGCGTCGCCCTGGGCCCGGTCCACGATCGCCCGGCGCTCCTGCTTGGCGCTGGTGATGGCGCTCGCCGCGGTGCCCAGCACCTGGATCTTCACCGGGGTCCCGTCGATCATCGCCGGCTCGCCCAGCAGGATCTTGTCGATCGAGTCCTGCAGCGCGGCCGCCTCCTGGGTCTTGTTGAGCACCAGCGCGGTCTCGTAGCGGTCGATGAGGCCGATGAGCGTGTCCGCCGCCGGCCCCGCCGCTTCCGAGAGGATCTTGCTCCGGTCCGACTTCGCGTTGTCGATCAGCGTACCGGCGATCGACTGGGCCGCCTGCACCTGGTCGAAATCCCTGGACACCGCGAGCGGCGGCATGCGGTCGCCCATGGTGAGTTGCTCGATCACCAGGCCGCTCTTCATGTCGTCGAGCGTCTTCTGCGCGACGTTCATCGCGATCTGCTCGGCCGTGCGGGCGTCGGCCGACGTCCGCCACGCCTCGGGCTGGTTCTTGAGGATCTCGTCGATGGTGAGGCTCGCCGCCGCCTGCACCACGCCGCGGCGCACGGCCCCGAGGACGATCTTCTGCTCGAACTGCACGGGAACGGTCCCGATGACCTGGCGCGGGTTGTCGCGCCGGTACTTGACGGTCCAGCGGGTGTGCACGACCGAGCCGTCGGCGGTGATGAGCGAGCCGTCGATCTCGGGGTCGAGCGTGGGGCGCCCCTCGCCGCTCTTCTTGAGCTCTTCGATCGTCAGCTTACGGGCCTCGTCGGAGATCTGCGGGAAGAACTGCGTGTCGAGCGTGATCGACGGGTTCGACGTCTGCACCTTGATGAGCTCGCCGAAGGGGTACGGCAGGCTCCACGCCAGGCCCGGTCCCAGGTCGGCATTCTGCACGCGCCCCATGACGAGGCGGACGGCACGCTCGCCCTCTTTGATCGTCTGGAACGAGCTGAACGCGAACACCGCGACGAGCACGATCATCGTCCACTGCAGCAGGCGATAGGTCGTCTTGAGCGCATCGCCCAGGGCCTTGGTCGCCGGGTCCATGAGCTCGGAGCCGCCGACCGACTCTTCACCCACGCGCAGGGTGACCGAGGCACGCCGCGCGGGCGGGGCGCCCGGACGCGACCCCTGCGCGGGCCCGCGCGAGGGAGGTGGGGGGGGAGGAAGGTCCAGGTCGCTCATCGCGAGCCTCCTTCACGCCCGGCGGGAGCCGCTGGATTGGTCGGGTTCGCGGGTGTGGGCGCAGCCGCACGCGGCGTCACGCCCGGCCCCGGGAGCTTGCCCTGGCGATAACGCTCGAGGGCGTCGGGGCGGAACCACTCCATGCCGGGCATGCTCGTGGGGAACACGAGGGTGGCCGTGCGCCCATAGGCCGTGCGCATGAACTCCATCTGGCGGAGGAACACGGCGAGCTCGGAGTCGCCCCCGAGCTGCTGGTAATACTGCTGGGCCTCGGCCTGACCCTGGGCCTGGATGTTGCGCGAGAGGCGATCGGCGAACGACATGATCCGCTGCGCGTCGCTCTCGGCGTTCTTCTTGAGCGTGTCGGCCTGGCTCTTGCCCTCGTTGTTGGTCCGGTTGGCGATCTTCGCCCGGACGGCCCGCATGCGGGCGAACACGTTCTCGCTGACGGCCTGCGGGAACTTGATGGCGCTGATGCCGACGCTCACCGCGTGGATGCCCGTGGCCTCGAGCGCCGACCCCGCGTCGCCGGGGGGGTTCACGAGCTGCGCAAGGATCTTGGCCTCAACGTCGGGGAGCTTCGAGCCGCTGGTCGCCAGCAGCTCGTCGAAGCGATAGGTCGACAGGGCGCTCATCGCGCTCTTCATGCGGGCGGTGATCTGGGCCTCGGCCTCGCGGTAGTGCTCCTCGGAGCGGTCGCCGTAGTTGCTGAACTTCTGGTAGAACCGCAGCGGGTCGCTCACGCGCCAGGTGACCCAGGCCGTGACGACGACCTGCTTGCTGTCGAGCGTCTGCTGCGTCTCCTGCGGCAACTCGACGAAGCGGGCCCGGGTGTCGTACTTCGTGACGCGGTCGATGTACGGCCACTTGGGGTACACGCCCGGCTCGGCGTGCACGCTCGTCTCGTCGGCCTTGCCGAAGCGGCTGACGACCGCCGTCTCGGTGAACCGCACGGTGTACGAGAAGAGGAACCCGGCCAGGACGACCAGGACCACCAGGGCGATCAGGATCTGCACAATGCGTTGGGACATGGGGCTTGTTCCGCTTGTCGTTGGTCGGGAGGGGTCTGTCGAGTCGTGGGGGTCGAGTCGTGGATGGGCGTCGGCGAAGCTTGGACCGGGCGTTATTCGTCCGGTGGCGGCGCGGCCAGGAAGGTCCCGGTCGCGGCCGACTCGGTCAGGTCAGCCCGGATCTCCACGGGGGAGTCGTCGACGACGATGAACACGCGGGCCTTCTTCATGACCTCGGTGAGCGTGCGGAAGTACATGTCGGCCATGAAGTAGCGCGGGGCCGCGTTGAACGCCTGGTTGAGCGTCTTCTCACGCTCGGCCTGCCCGCGGGCGTCCATGTGGATCCGCCAGCGCTCCGCCTGCGCCTGCCGGACGAGCACCGACGCCCGGCCGTCGGCGCGGGTGATCAGGTCCTTGACGGCCTGTTCCGCTTCGGCGGTCTTGGGATCTTTGTCGTTCAGACGGGAGAGTTCGTCGAGGGCGCCGATGATCTCGCGGGCCGCGTGCGGCGTCCCGGCCACTTCCGAGAGCGTGCGGGTCACCATGTCCTCGGCAAACTCGACGGCCCCGATCGCGTCCTGCTGCTTGCGCACCACTTCTTCAAAATTCGTCGCGACGTCCAGCGGCGGATGCACGCCCTCGACGCCGGCGAACAGCACGCGGATGCCCGCGCCGGCGTCGGCGTACGCCTTGTTGAGGCGCACGCGGAGCTCTTCGGAGATCCTCGGGCGGCCCGCGCCCAGGATGTCGTCGACCGAGACGGTCGCGAGGAACATCGTCAGCTCGCGCCGGCCGATGGACACGAGCAGCCGCTCGCGCTGGTCGGGTGTCGCGAACGCGTTGAACTTCGCAAGGTCTTCGACGCTGTACAGCACCGGGACGACCGCCGAGACGATCGAGAAGTCCTCGTCCTCGCGCCCGTCCGATTCGAGCTTGTCGACCTCGCCGGGCCGGACGAGCATGTTGACCTCTTCGACGCCGTGGGCGTTGGTCCACAGGATCGCCTTGTCCGTCCTGGCGCTGGGCGTTGCAAGTTCAAGCCGGCGGCTGGTCGTCGTGCTGAAGCGTTCCACGCGGCTGACGGGCCACGGCCACTTGACGCCCCACCCGGGCCCGACTTCTTCGACGAAGCGACCCCGCGTGGTCACGAGCCCGCGCTGATCGGGGTTGACGACGTACAGCGACGTCATGAGCCACACGACGAGGGTCAGCATGAGCAGCAGCCACAGGAACGAGCGGTTGAGCAGCTGATAGAACCAGCTTCCGGTGACATCAAAGCCAAACTGATAGTTCACCGCGCCGCCGAGCGTGTCGGCGACCTTGTCCGGGGCGGCCAGGAACCCGAGCAGGTTCGACTCCATCGCCGGGCGGGGCATCTGGTCCCGCGCCCGCGGGCGATAGAGGTTCAGGACGAAGTTGAGCAGGATCTCCGAGCCCAGCACGATCGAGAACACCGCTATCGCCGCCGGCAGGTGCCGCAGCACCACCATGTTCCCCGTGAACGCGAACAGGTGCCCGACGATCATGGCGATGCCGATGACCGCCGCGGCCATGGCCTGGGCGCCGCCGGCCCGGAGGATGGCCCACAGCTTCTGCTTGGCCATCACGACGATGTAACGGGCAAAGAGGAAGCCGACGAGCCCGAGCATGACCGCGATCGCGATCGACCACCCCTGCGGGCCGTACACGCGGAACTTGTCAGGGTCGATCAACTCGCGCCCGCCCGGCAGGCGCCAGAAGCCCAGGGCGAGGAACGCGCCGGCGATCAGCAGGCTGGCGGCCGGGACGAAGTACTTGTGGAGTCC
This sequence comes from uncultured Phycisphaeraceae bacterium, assembly GCA_964564695.1. Lineage (GTDB taxonomy): Bacteria > Planctomycetota > Phycisphaerae > Phycisphaerales > UBA1924 > CAZMCC01. Next base: position 17,595 of record CAZMCC010000054.1, read on the forward strand.
CCGGAGCCGCTTGGCCGCGACGCGCAGATCGTCGGCCGACTCCTGGAAGACGGTGGATGCCCGGGCCGACTGCGAGGCGAGGCTCTCGGCCTCGAGGGCCTCGAGGCGCTCGCGCCGGTGCTGGTCGAAGACGATGGCCAGCACAAGCCAGACGGACGAGCCTGTGAGGACGATCATCGCGGCCGTGAAGCCGGCGTGGTCCTTGAACATCACGCTGTAGATCAGCGTGACGAACCCCAGGGCCAGCTGCAGCATCAGCCCAAGCAGGCATCGGGAGGTGGCGCGTTGGTAATTGAGATGGTCGGCCTTCATCGGCGTGAGGTCCCCGCCGCCGCCCTGCGTGAGGGCGACGAATGGTCCAACGTGCGTCAGCCCGCCAGAGAACCCGGCGCGCCGCCCCTCCCGCCCCCCGTTACGCCCCCTCGCCCCGCGAGGTGGGGGGGCCCTTGGGGGACGATTGTCCACCCGTGGCCCGCCGGAGTCCATCGTCCCCACGATTCTCCGGTCCTGATACGAACCCCGGCTACCCGGGGCACGTTGATGTACGCACTCGGCGTCCGTATGTTCTTGGACCCGGGGCGAACGTGCGCATTCGCGCGCTGCCCCCCGTGCGGCCCGCGTTCCCGCGCGCCAAGCCTCCGCCCGCCGCCCACCCCCCATGCTCCGCCAGGCCTCCACTATCGCCCGAAACACGTTCGTCGAGGCCGTCCGACAGCCGGTCTATCTCCTCCTCATCCTGATGTGCGGGGCCGGGGTGTTCTTCACCACCTGGACCGCCGCCTTCAGCATGAGCTACAGCGACTCCGCCGAGGTGTCGCGCGACGACAAGCTCCTGCTTGACGTCGGCCTCGCCACCGTCTTCGTGTGCGCCATGCTGCTGGCGGCGTTCATCGCCACGGCCGTCATCAGCCGCGAAATCGAGAACAAAACCGCCCTCACCGTCATCTCCAAGCCCATCTCACGCCACTCGGTCGTGATCGGCAAATACCTCGGCGTCGCCGGCGCCATGCTCATCGCCGTCGGCACGATGTTCCTGTTCCTGCTGCTGGGAATCCGGCACGGGGCGCTCACCACCGCGGCGGACACGGCCGATCAGCCGGTCCTTGCCTTCACGTTCGGGGCGCTGCTCATTTCCGTCGGCGTCGGCGTGTGGTGCAACTTCTTCTACGGGTGGTCCTTCCCGCAGACCACCACCATGCTCCTCTTCCCGCTCACCCTCGTGGCCTACATCGGCGTGCTGCTCGTCAGCGACAAGTGGAAGGTCCAGCCCATCTGGACCGACTTCAAGCCCCAGATCACGATCGCCGGCCTTTCGGTGCTCATGGCCACCATGGTGATGACCGCCGTCGCGACCGCGGCCTCCACGCGCCTGGGCCAGGTCATGACCATCGTGGTCTGCTCGGGCGTGTTCGTGCTCGGCCTGCTCTCGAACCACCTCGTGGGCCGCCGGGCCTACTCGAACACCTTTGTTTCCCGGATCGAACACGTGGCCCCGGTCCGCCCGCAGGACGTCGGCTTCGCCGAGCCCGGGGCGGCGTACACCATCACCCTCCGGACCGAACCCCGGGTCCGCCTGACCCCCGGCGACCCGTTCTACTTCAGCCTGGCCCCCAGCGGCTTCCCGATGCTGGTTTCCCACTTTGACACCCCCGACGAGCGGTGGTCGAGCCTCGAGGGGGCGTTCGACGCCTCCACCCCCCCGGCCTTGGTGGTCACCCAGGTCCAGGGACGGGTGCTGACCGTCCGCCGGATCGGGGCCCTGAACAGCTCCAACCCCATCCTCCGGGCCCCCGAAGCAGGGGATTACGCCTTCAACCGGTGGACCGAGGTCAACCCTTGGGCCATCGCCGGGTGGGGGGTGATCCCGAATGTCCAGTCCTTCTGGCTGGTCGACGCGGTCACCCAGAATCAGAAGATTCCGCCGAACCATGTGGCCCTGCTGGCGGTCTACGCCTTGGTGCAGGTCGCCGGGTTCCTCGCCCTGGCGGTTTTCCTGTTCCAGCGGCGTGAGATAGGATAAACTGTTCGGGTAAATGTCTGTGGGCGTCCCCGATTCTCGGGGCGAGCCCTTCATCAGGAGCCACACATGGCTGCTCCGGCCAAGAAGTCGAATACCGGCAAGCTCATCTTCATCGCCGTGGCCCTTTCGGTCGCGTGCGTGTCTCTGGCGTGGCAGTTCGGGCTGTTCGGCGGCAATTCCGCCGCACCCGACCCCAGCCTGCCCCCGGCCGTGGTCGAAACGCCCGAAGAGAAAGAAGAACGTGTCCAGACTGAGGAGATCCTCAAGGATGTCCAGGACGAGGCGGGCAGCTCTGAGGCCGGCAGCTAAGCCGCTGGAGCTCGATCGCCGAATCTGGTGTGTTCGCGGTAGCTGGGATAGAGAGAGGAGCCACGGTTGCGCCGCTCTTCGTCGGATCGCGTGAAGGTCGCGGTAAGCATGTGCGCGATCCTCTCGTCCACGCTCACGCTCGCGGCGTATTTCGGCGGCATCGACTACGCGGTCCGCAAGATCGTGCAGGTCACGTCCCACCCCGTGGCGCCGCTGATCCCGGCCTCATTCAGCGATCCGACGCTCTTCCCGCCCGGGCTGGCCGAGTTCACCAACGTCCCGACGGCGTCGAGCTGAACGCGTCCCTGTTCAACGTTTCGTTCACTCCGACCTCACGGCTCAGTCGGATAAAGCCGTACGCAGAGTGCGCGGAGCGGGGCGGAGGAACGCAGAGAAGACAATGCCGATGTGGACAAGAGCAATGTGGACGGCATCGCCGTCGGCACAGTGCTTGTATCCAAGAGCTCTTTGTCTTGCTCCGTGTTCCTCCGCCCCGCTCTGCGCACTCCGCGTACGCATTCAGCAAGGATTGGAGCGGATTCACACGGCCGTGATGAGGCGCCGCTGCGCCGTGATGGCCGCCTGGTAGCTCTCGGCGCACTTGGCCGCCGCCCCGTCCCACGTCAGCTTGCGGAGCTCGAAGCTCCCGTGCTCGCGCATGGTCTGCCCCAGGGGCGGGTGGCGGAGCACGGCGACGATCTTGTTCGCCATCTCCTTCACGTCCCAGAAGTCGACCTTGAGCACGTGCGTCAGCGCCTCGCTCACGCCCGACTGCTTCGAGATGATCGTGGGCACGTCGTTGCGCATCGCCTCGAGCGGGGCGATGCCGAAGGGCTCGCTCACGCTGGGCATGACGTAGCAGTCCGCCATGCGGTACACGCGGTCGACGTCTTTGCCCCGAAGAAAGCCGGTGAACAGCACGCGATGGCCGATGCCGAGGTGGGCGGCCTCCTCGATCATGCGCACGGCCATGTCGCCCGAGCCCGCCACGATGAACTTCGCGTTCGGGATCTTCTCAAGCACCATGCGGGCGGCGCGGATGAAGTACTCCGGGCCCTTCTGCATGGTGATGCGCCCCAGGAAGAGCACGATCTTGTCGCGCGGGCCGATCTTGTCGGCGGCCGTGGGTTGGACGTTCTCGTTCTCGATGCCGTTCCAGACCACGTCGACGTGGTCGGCGGGAACGCCGTAGCGGGAGAGCAGGATGCTCTTGGTGAGGTTGCTGACGGCGACGACGCGCATGGCGCCGTGGCAGCCGCGCCGCTCGATGTCGTAGACGCGCTGGTTGACGTGCTCGCCGGCCCGATCAAACTCCGTCGAGTGAACGTGGACGACCAGCGGCTTGCCCGTGACGCGAGCAAGGGCCTGGCCCGCGGGGAACGTCATCCAGTCGTGGGCGTGGATGACGTCGAACTTCTCGCGACGGCACAAGGCGACGACGAGCCGGGCGTAGCGCTCGGAATCGCCGATGACGTCGCCGTGATATGCAGCACCGGCGCCGCCGATGGGGCTGAGGGCGAAGCCTGCGGTAGTCTCGAAGCCGGTGGCCTCGTTCTCGACCTCGTTGCCGAACTCATCGACGGTGACGGTGTAGGTCTTGCCGTCCTCGCGGATGACGGTGCGGACCATCGCGCGGGGCTTGTTGCTGAAGCCGGGGTAGGGCGATGTGAACGAGGCGGGGACGCCCCGGAACGTCACGTGCTCGAACCCGGGGGTGGTGTGGAGTTCTTCGTGGGAGTGCTGGAAGGGGACGCGCGGGTCAAACTCCGCGGCGCTCATCGACTCGCCGCCCCCGGGCGCGGGCGGTGGGGGGGCGAGGGGCTGGCGCGACGGCTGGATCGCGGACGCGGCCGGGGCGAGCAGCTTGATGTGCGACGAGTGCGAACGCTCGACGGGGCGGGGGAGGACGAAGATGACGTGGTGCCCGAGCCGGTCGAGGGCGCGCGTGAGCCCGTAGCAGGCGGTTCCAAGGCCGCCGGCGATGAAGGGAGGAAACTCCCAGCCCAGCATCAGGATGCGCATCCGGCTCCCTCCATATGGTCGTTTGACTCTTCCGCCGCGTGCCGTTCGTTCACTTTTCCCGCGTGTCCACGTCGCCGAGGTTGCGGAGGGCGGCCTCGTACGCGAGCAGGTACTTGGCGGCGAGGTCCGCGCCCTTGGGCGTGCCGAATTCAGATGCCGCCACCGGGACGGGCGAGCGGAAGGTGAACTGCTTGGCGTCGTCGCGGAAGTGCTCGGGCTCGTCGATGCGGGGCTTTGGTCCCAGGTCGAGGCCGAGTTCGACGAGCTCCTCGGCGATGAGCTGTCCGAGCTTGTCGCCCGTGTGCAGCAGGTCGGCTTCGAGGGAATGGCTCAGCCAGCGGTCGGCGGTGAAGAACCCGACCCAGAGGCCGCGGGGGGGGCCGTCGTCCAGGAAGAGCCGGTACTCGGCGGGGGCGCCGGGGGCGATGGCGGGGCAGACAACCCTGTCGGAACGAAGATCCACGCTCGAAAACACACCGGCGGCCCCGGCCGACTTGGCCGCGGCGCGGAGCAGGCCCGCGAGTCCCGCGGGAACGGGGGTGGGGGGGGCAGAGGATGGAGGGTTCGTGGCGGCGCCCATGACTTGAGGTCTCAAAGCGGGCGAACAATAGGCGATGAGGCCCGGTAATTCGTCGCCGAACGGTGGTGGAGGCAGGCCAAACCAGCGCCGCAAGGGGCTTTGCTGGAACCTTGGTCGGGATTCGGCCTAATGTTCGCCCCTCACCCCCGCCGGAGACAAGGCGTGGGCCACGCCCAGGTGGCGAAATTGGCAGACGCACTACCTTGAGGTGGTAGCGCCCGCAAGGGCATGGAGGTTCAAATCCTCTCCTGGGCATTGGTTTGAACGAGCCGGGAGCGCAAGCTCCCGGTGAACGGTGCCGCCGCGTACGCGGGTTCGCACGACGGGCGACCAATGAAGTTCACCTACGGCCAGGCCGGCGACGGCGAGTTGTTCCGCACCCCGGACGAGTTGTTTGCGTCCCCGTCCAAGCTGATGGAGTTCATCCTCCAGCACGGCGACGACGGGCTCGAGGCCCTCGACGAATCCGAGCGGGCCGACGAGCTTATTGAACAATTGATCGAGGCGGGCATGCTCGAACGCGACGAGGGCGGGCAGCTGCGCCCCACGCCACGCCTCGTGAAGGGCATGCAGATCCGGGCCCTTGCCGAGGTCTTCCGCGGCGTGCGCGCCGGCGTGAAGGACGGGCACGAGAGCCCGGACGTCGGGCAACGCGGCGAGCGGGCCGACGGGACGCGGGCGTACCGCTTCGGCGATTCGATCGCGGATGTGGACTTGCCCGGGACGCTGCGGGCGGCCGCGACTCGCAGCGGGGCACGGGGTGGGGGGGGAGGGGAAGGCGGTTCGCTGCTGCCGATCGAGCTCGATGAGCGCGACATCGCGGTGTTCAACACGGAATCGACGGCGGACACGGCGACCGCGGTGCTGATCGATCTTTCGGGGTCGATGGCGCGGTTCGGGCGCCACGTCGCGGCGAAGCGGGTCGCTCTGGCGATGCAGCGGCTGATCCGCGAGCGATTCCCCGGGGACACGCTCGATTTCGTGGGGTTCGCGTCGGTGGCGGAGGTGGTGAAGGAGCGGGACGTGGCGCTGCTGATGCCGCGGCCGGTGACGACGCGGGCGTGGAATGTGAAGATCCGCGTGCCGCTGTCGCAGGCGGCCCAGACGCACCCGCACTTCACGAATCTGCACCACGCGCTGCGGGTGGCGCGAAGGACGCTGGCCCGCCGGTCGGCGCCGAACAAGCAGGTGTTCATCATCACGGACGGGTGCCCGACGGCGCACCTGTCGGGCGGGCCCGGGGGGATCGGTGAAGCAGGGGACGAACCCATCCTCAATCTAATCTACCCGCCGCAGGAGGCGAGCGCCCTGGCGACCCTCGAGGAAGCGCACGCGTGCGTGCGGGCGGGGGTGCGGATCGCGACCTTTGCGCTGATCGACGATTACGAGGCCATGGACTGGGTCGGGTTCGTCGAGCGGCTCACGCGCGTGACCCGGGGGGTGGGGCTGTATTGCACGGCCGGGGACCTCGCGGGGATGATCGTCGAGTCGTACCTGACCGGAAAGCGGTCACGCCGACGCGGATAGAGGCGTCTTGAGTCGGTCTCGCTCCGGTCAAAGAGTGGAAGTCGGTTGGTGACGCGCCCGAGTCGGGGTGGTCGCCCGCCGACCAAACCCGCGCCGTGGAGGGTCCGATGTGAGGGAGCCGGCGGTCCGCCGTCCAAGACCTCGACCAACGCCGGAACGCCGGGTAACTGCATACCTACCTGGTCGGAGCGTGACGAATGAGGATTTTGCTCGTCGAGGACAGCACGACGCTCCGGAACATCCAGAGGACCGTCCTTGCGCAGCTGGGCTTCACGGAAATCGAGGAGGCCGTGGACGGCCAGGACGCCCTGGACAAACTGGGGACGCTGCGGCCCGAACTCGTGCTGGTGGACTGGAACATGCCGCGGATGGACGGGCTGACGTTTGTGCGGACGCTGCGTCTGACGAACACATCGACGCCGGTGATCATGGTGACGACCGAGAGCGAGCGGAGCCGGGTGATGGAGGCGATCCGGGCCGGGGTGAGCAACTACGTGGTGAAGCCGTTCACGCCCGAGGTGCTGAGTCAGCGGATCTCTGAGACGATGGCCAAGACGAAAGCCGCGGCCTGACCGGGACTTACCGTCGATTTATGGCTCGACTCGGGGGGGGGACGCCCTGACAATTCGGGCGTGAAACTCCCCCGGGTATCCCGCCTGTCACTTGTTGCGCTGGCCGTGCTGTCGATGTGCCCGTTGGGGCGAGCGATGAGGGGTGATGATCCGCCGGCCCCGGCGCCGACGCCCGTGCCCCCGGCGTCCGAGCAGCCGGCCAAGGGGCCGGAGCCGGAGAAGAACGAACCGGAGCCAAAGGACCCGGCGCCCGAGCCGGCGTCCGGGGGGAAACCCGAGACGGCACCGGCGCCCGCGGCGCTGCCGAGCGCGGCCCCTTCGCCGATGAAGCCCGACCCACGCGACGACGAGATCGAGGCGACGATCGTGCTTACCACGGGCGAGCGGGTGACGGGGACGCTGATCGAGGACAAGGTCAGCTCGATCACGATCAAGGTGGGCGGGATCGCGACGACGTTCACGGCGGACCGGATCGACCAGGTGCAGAAGTCGGCGCCGTTCCGCGAGCGGTACCGGCTGTACAGCGAATCGGCGGGGAGCGACGCGGAGCAGATCCTGAAGGTGGCGGACTGGCTGGCGGCGCGGGAGCGGTATGAGCTTGCGCTGTACGAGGTGGAGCGGGCCCTGGCGGTGCAGCCGGGGAGCCCGGAGGCCAAGCAGCGCCAGGTGCGCCTGACCAAGCAGCTCGAACTGATCGACAAGGCGCGCCGGACGAAGGAGGCGCGCGATTCGGGGCAGGCCCCCGACGCTCCCGCGCAGCGGCGCGAGGACACGCCTGCCGGGCGCGAGGACTTCCCGCTGCTGTCGGTCGAGCAGATGAACCTCATGCGGGTCTACGAGGTGAACCTCAAGGACCCGCCGAACATGGTCATCGAGCGGTCGACGATCCAGCGGCTGATGGACGCGTACGCCGGGAACCCGCTCGTCCCGGTGACGCGCGAGGGGCGCGAGGCGTTTTTCCGCAAGCGTCCGGCGGAGATTCTCGACATCATGTTCAAGCTGCGGGCCCGCGAGTTCTACCACGAGGTGAAGGTGCTCGACACGCCCGAGTCGATGCGCCGGTTCCGCGACGACGTCGAGCGGACGTGGCTCATCAATGCGTGCGCGACGACCGACTGCCACGGCGGTGCGGCGGCGGGACGCCTGCGCCTGGCCATCAGGCGGTCGAACTCGGACGCGGCGGTGGCGACGAACCTCCTGATCCTCGACCGGTTCAAGCTCAGCGACGGGACGCCGCTGATCGATTACGACTTCCCGCAGCGGTCGGCGCTTCTGCAATATGCGCTGCCGCGGGAGGACGCGCTGAAGAAGCACCCGCCGGTGCCGTCGCGCCCCGGGAGCAAGCTGGACGCGGTGAAGCCGGTGTTCCGGGACACGCGGGACCGGCGGTACCAGCAGGCCGTGGACTGGATCCGGCTGATGTACGCTCCCCGCCCCCAGTACCCGATCACGTACACCCCGCCGGGCGAACCCCCACCCCCACCGGCCCCGGCGCCCGCGCCGGGC
>CAZMCC010000055.1:0-25971 GCA_964564695.1 uncultured Phycisphaeraceae bacterium
GGCACAACAACCATCGGCGCGGAGGCCGCGCCGACTGGCGCGACGCGCTAAGTCAGAGCCACATAGGCACTTGCGGATCAATTCGACGGCGGGAAGTTCACGGCGTTGGGTGGCACGTCGGCACCACCCCTACCTTCCCCGCATGTGGCGCGGCATCTCGCTGGCCAATAAGTGCCTCCTCCTGTTCGGCGCCGCCGTGGTGCTCATCATCATCGCTGCGCTCACGGTGCCGTGGCTGCGGCTGAGCGCCATCGTCGATGAGGGGGAGTTTGCGATCTCGCGCCGGGCGACCGAGCACTTCGTCGAGCTTGCCGGGCCCAACGGGCCGTCGGTGACCGACGGCGCCGTGTCGCTCGATACCGCCGACCCGCGGGCCGGCAATGTCCGCGTCCTTGCCCCCGGCGTCGATCCGGGCGACGAGCGGTTCCTCGCGAGCGCCCTCGAGCGTTTCAAAGAGGACGTGTCGGTCACCGAGGCCACCAGCGTCGGCTGGTTCGGCACCGAGCGGATCTACCGCTACGCCCGCGCCCTGCGCGAGTCCGGCGGGTCGCTCCGCACCGTCGTCCTGCTCGAACGCATCAGCGGCGAGGCCCGCGGCCAGCTCGTCCGCAACGCGATCTACCTCGTTTCCGCCGGCCTCATTGCGCTGGGCCTCGCCGTGCTCGTGTTCTACCTCATCACCACGCGGCTCATCCTGAGCCCCGTGCGCTCGCTGAAAGAGACGACCGAGCTTGTGCGCCAGGGCGACCTCTCGATCCGCTCGCAGATCTCTACCGGCGACGAGTTCGAGGAGCTCAGCGACACGTTCAACCAGATGCTCGACGCTCTGCGGGCCGGGCAGGACCAGCTCCGCGCGATCAACACCTCGCTCGACCTCAAGGTCGGCGAGCTGAGCGAGCGCAACGTCGCCCTTAACGAGTCGAACAAGCTCAAGGGCGAATTCCTCGCGACCGTGAGCCACGAGCTCCGCACGCCGCTGAACTCGATCATCGGGTTCGCCGAGCTTCTCGACGAGGCCGCCCAGCGTGAGCTCGAGGCCGGGGACGACTCCTCGCGCCTGCACAAGCGCCGCCGCTACATCGAGCACATCACGAGCGCCGGTCGCGAGCTGCTCGAGCTCGTGAACTCCGTGCTCGAGACCGCCAAGATCGAGGCCGGCAAGCTCGATCTCAAGATCGAGCCGGTGAATCTCCGCGATTTCAGCGAGGCAATGGCCGCCCTCATGCGCCCGTTCGCCGACAAGAACCAGGTCGAGCTCGTCCTCGAAGTTCCGCCCGAGCTCCCGGTCATCCGCACCGACCCCAAGAAGCTCCAGCAGATCGTCTTCAACCTGCTTTCCAACGGCGTGAAGTTCACCGCCGACTTCGTGCGTGACGAGGCCGCCCGACGCCCCGGTGGGGGGGGCTCGCCGCCGCGAACCGCCCGAGTCACGCTCCGCGCCGAGCGCCTCAACCCCACGGCCGACGAAGGCCCCGAGTCCCGTGCCCGCGTTCGCATCAGCGTCATCGACACCGGCCCCGGCATCGCCCACGAGCACCAGAAGCTCATTTTCGAGAAGTTCCAGCAGGTCGAGAGCGGCCACACCCGCCGCCACGCCGGCACCGGCCTGGGCCTCGCGATTTCCAAGGAACTCACCCATGTGCTGCAGGGCGAGCTGATGCTCGACAGCCGTCCCGGCGCGGGGTCGATGTTCACGGTTATTCTGCCCGAAGAGATCGAGCCCGGGCGTGCCCAGGAGACGCGCCTGGAGCTCGCGTTCCGGGGCGCCCTCGCGTCGCAGCGCACATCGGGTCAGCGGTAATGCGAACCGCCCCCGGTCTCTGATGGGAATGGTCGCCGCAGCACCAGCGGAAGACGAAAGTGCAGGTACGCAGAGAGCGCAGAGCAGGGCGGAGGAGCGCGGAGACGAGGGTGGTGCGTTGGATCAACGCACCGCGCCGGTGATCGCCGCCAGTGCGGTGCTCTCATCCAATGCCCATTGCCTTGCTCCGCGTTCCTCCGCCCGGCTCCGCGTTCTCCGCGTACGCCTTTCTGTGTTGTGATCCGCTTCACCGGTTGTCGTCCGCGACCCCGATCATGTGGCGCAGCGTCGGCTCCCCCTCGCGTCCCCACTCCACCGACACCGCGTCCACCCGCACCGGGCGACCCTGCCATCCGTTCGCTTTGACGAGGTACCGGGCCGCCGCCAGCAGCTTCCGTTTCTTGCGAGCCCCCACGCTCGCTTCGGGCGCAGGCCGCGCCCTCCCACCCACGGCCCCAGCCCGTCGCGTCTTCACCTCGACGATCACGATGGTCCGTTTGTCCGGCGCCTCGCACACGATGTCCGCCTCGGCGAACCCGAGGCGCACGTTCTTGGCCAGGATCCGGTACCCCTTCGAGCTCAGGAGCGACTTCGCCCGAGCCTCGCCGCGCCTTCCCAGCGCCTCGGTCCCTTCCGCGTCCGCCGGCCCGAGCCCCAGCCAAGACCGTACCCGCGCGACCAGGCCGCCCACGCCCACCTCACGGCTTCCTGCGAGCCGGGGAAGCCGGCGCATATCGAGCCACGGCGATCCCGTGCAGACGCTCCTGCATCTGGATCAGCGGCGTGAGACTCGCTCGTTCCATGAGCCGCTGGACGAAATCGTCCTTCGCCTGAGCTATCCGCGTCGTGCGCAGCTCCTCCTCGATTTCGAGCTGCGCCACGTACAGCGGCTCGATGTCGATCGATGAGACGCTCTCGAGGTGGATCCAGTAGAGGTCGCCATTGAACGCGATGGGCCCGGCGGTCTGGCCCGCGGCGAGCCCGCGTGCGGCCGTGTTCAGTTCTGCCGGTCCGAAGATCGACGCCTTGGCGATGTCGCCCTTGTACTTGATGTCAAGGTACCGCACGCCGTTGGACGCACCGAAGCTGTTGAGCTCGGACTCGGACAGCTCGATGAACGACGTGCCGCGAGCGATGTCGGACTTGATCTCCTCGACGGAGGGGCTTGTCTCGCCCACTCGGACCACGCGGATGCGGGCGATGTGCTGATCCTTCACCTGCTCGTAGCGGCGCTGGTACGCGTCGAGGACCTGCTGGCGGCTCACGTGCACGGTCGGTACAACCTTGGTCTGGAGGAGCGACCGCATGAGCTCCCGCTCCTGCTTGTCCTTCAGCACCTGGTCGATGGTCTTGCCCTGCTGCTCACGCAGGCGCGCGTCGGCGAGCGCTTCGCTGCCCTGGTTGTTGCGCACAAGCTCGCCGCGGATCTGCTCGGCGAAGTAGCGGAGCCCGTGCTTCTTCACGTCCGGGGTCATCGACGCATAGACCTCGTTGAGCAGCAGGTCGTCGACGATCGTTTCGCTCAGGTGCACCTGGACGAGCCGCCACGCCTCGCGATTCCACTCATTGGGCGCCTTGATGTACTTCTCGTCGCGCCCCATTGCGAGGAGGCGGTCGCCCAGGCCGTCGCCGAAGAACTCCGACGCCATGATCGCCCGCCCGTTGATCTGCCCGATGAACTGGTCGACGATCACCTCTTCGCCCGTGATCGTCACCATCGGCGACATCGTCGAGGGCGCTCCCGGCATTGACGAGAGGTCGAGGAACCCCGCCGCCGCCGCATTCTGCGTGGTCACCTTGACGGGCGTCATCGGGGTCTGCGTCGGGGCCGCCTGATCGGGCGACTTGAACGCGGCCGGCTCGAGCGTGGCGCTCCCCTTGGGAGCATCTCCTCCCGAGCACCCGACCACCGCGAGCGTGCTGACGCACGCCCCCGCGAGCAGGCCCGCTTTCAGGATCGAACTGCCCCGCGACGCGCCCCCCCGACCCCCCCGGCTGTCGTCGATTCGCATGGGCGGAAGTATAGCGCCAACGCGCGCCGGCAGCCGGTGCGCACCGCGTGCGGACGCCGGCTCGGCTGAACGCCCACCGCGCTCGCCTAGACTCGCCTGCGGCCCTCGCCATCGCACAAGGATCGACCCATGCCAGACCCGACCAAGCCCGGCCAGGACGCGGGCGGACCCCCCAAGATCGTCGTCGACAGCGACTGGAAGTCGCAGGCACGGGCCGAGAAGGACCGCCTCGAGCAGCAGGCCAAGGCCCGCGAAGCCGAGAAGAAGGCCGTGGCCCCTGCGGGTGGAGGCGGGATGGGTGGGGCGCCCGGCGATCCCGGCGAAGGCCAGCTCCCGCCCGCCGATTTCATGACCCTGCTCGGCACCATGGTGACCCAGGCGCTCATGTACATGGGCGCCTTCCCCGATCCGCAGACCGGGCGCGCCGTCGTTTCCCTCGAGCACGCCAAGTTCCACATCGACCTGCTCGGCGTCCTCGAAGCCAAGACCAAGGGCAACCTCTCCCCCGACGAGTCCACGGAACTCAGCGGCACGCTTAACGAGCTGCGCATGCGCTTTGTCGAAATCTCGAAGGCCGTCGTTGCACACATGGAGCGCCAGCGCATGCAGGGCGGCGCGGGTGGCGTGGGGGGGATGGGTGGCGTGGGGGGCGTGGGGGGAGCCGGCGGACCTGGAGCCGGTCCCGGCATGCCCGACCTGCGCCTGGGTCACTGATGCCCCGCGTCCCGTGTCCCCGCGCCGCCGGCGCATTCACTTGCGAATGACATACCGCGCTTGGCGCGTGGCTAGCGCGCTGCTGCGCGAGTTCGAGCCCCCACCCGGGCGCTCTAGAACAGCAGCAGCGAGATCAGAAATCCGACCACCAGCACCCCGCCGATCACCAGCATCAGCACGGCCAGACTCTCCGTCAGCCGGGTCTTGTGATTGCCCTTCGGGTTCGCCGCGTTGTGGGGGTTGTGAGGCAATGAACACCTCCTGGATGGGCTCTAAGCGCCGCGAATGCGGGGGCCGCGAGTCGCGCCGAGTTTACTCGCCGGGGATGTGCGACACAAGACCCTCCCACGGGGAACTCGCGCTCGCAAACAGCTTCTTCGGGATCCTCCCAGCACGATAACTCTGGCGCCCCGCTTCAGTTGCGCGACGCATCGCGTGGGCCATCATGACCGGATCGTTCGCGTGCGCAACCGCCGTGTTCAGCAGCACGCCGTCGGCCCCCAGCTCCATCGCCACCGCCACGTCGCTCGCCGAACCGACGCCGGCGTCAACGACCACCGGGTACGTCGGGTCGCCCTGCTTGAGCAGGTCGAGGCACAGCACGATGTTGTTCCGATTGAGCACGCCCTGGCCCGAGCCGATCGGCGAGCCCGCGGGCATCACGCTGGCCGCCCCGGCTTCCTTCAGCCGGATCGCCGCGATCGGGTCGTCGCTCGTGTAGCACATCACGCTAAAGCCGTCCGCGACCAGCTCGCGGCAGGCTTCGAGCGTCCCCGCCGGATCGGGCAGCAGCGTCTTCTTGTCCCCCAGCACCTCGAGCTTCACCCACGACGCCCCCGGGTTGCCCAGCTGCTCGAGCAGCTCGCGCCCGAGGCGCGACACGCGCACTGCATCCTCGGCGCTGAAGCACCCCGCGGTGTTCGGCAGGATCGTGTACCGCGACAGGTCGATCGCGTCCAGCAGCGACTCACCGCGCTCGTTGTACAGCCGCTCGCGCCGCACCGCGACCGTCACCACCTCGCACCCGCTCGCGCTCAGCGCGTCGCGCATCGTGGCGTGGTCCTTGTACTTGCCCGTGCCGACGAGCAGGCGGCTCGTGAACGTGCGTCCGGCAACCGTCCAGGGTGCAAGGCCCGGGTCGGCGACGGGGGTGGATGAGGGGGGGGCGGGGTTCGGGTGCTTGCCGTTACCGATGGCCATGGCGCTTTAGCCCCCGCCCACAAGGGTCACGAGCTCGACGACGTCCCCGGTGTTCAACACGGTCGTCGCGTGCCGGGCCTTGGGCACCAGCTTCTTGTTCACTTCGACCGCGCACGGCTTGTTCGCCAGCCCGCACTCGATCAGCAGCCCCGCCACGTTCAGCCCGGCCGGCGCCGCCCGGGCGGCCCCGTTGACCGTGAGGGCGATTTCGCCCGTGGGGGGGGTGGGTTCGGTGTGCAGCCGCGTGTGGTCCGCTCGGTAGGATCCGGTCGAAGACATCGCGGGAATTCTAGGTGGTGAGGAGGTTGGTGGGGGTTGGTGGGGGCAGGGGGGGAGGAAGCCGCCGAATGTTCACGCCGTCGCCGCATACCGGGAGCCCGTTCGCACGCGTGATGGCGTGGTCTCTGGCCGCCCTCCTGATCCTCGGCTTCGCCGGCCTGGGCGCCGGTTGCGAGCGCAAGCCGACCTACAGCCAGAAGACCCCCGACGACGTCGTCGCCTCGGCCGTGAAAATGGTCAAGAACAACGACGCCAAGCACCTGGCGGACCTGTTCTACGCCGAGGGGCCCGAGATGCGGTCCGTGCTCAACCGCCTGGGCAGCCTCTTCGAGAAGCTCCAGCTGCTCGCGGCCCAGGTGCAGCAGCGCATGCCCGACGAGGTCGCGGCGCTCAAGGCCCAGGCCATGGACAGCGCCGCCGAAAGCGCCCCGCTCGGCGCGTTCCTCGAAGAGATCCAGCGCCGCCCCGAGCGCAGCGAGGGCGACGTCCCCGAAGAAGGCCAGCGCGACGTCATCCAGGGCGCCATCGCCCGCCTCTTCGCCGATCCCTACGGCTGGCTCGACCGCAACGCCTCACGCCTCTCCACCGTCAAGCTCGCCGACGACATCGCCGCCATCATGATCGACAACCAGCCCGTCATGCCCCCCGTCGGGATCACGATGCGCCTGGAGAAGAACGGCAAGTGGTACATCGTCCTGCCGACCAACCTGCCGGTCGTGTCGAACTACATGCCCCGCACGCGTGACGAGTGGTCGATCATCGCCTCGGTCATCAAGGTGATCGAGAACGTCGCCATCGAGCTCACCGAAGACGTCCGCACCGGACGCATCAACCGCCTCGACACCCTCGGCAGCCGCGCCGGCGACAAGGTCATCCTCCCCGGCCTCATGGCCTTCGCGGCCTACGGCAAGGAAATGGACGCCCGCCAGCGGCGCGACGGGATCACCAAGGCCTTCAAGACACGACTGCGCGAGTGGGGCAAGCAACGCGGTGGCGACAAGAGCGTTTCTCCCGTGCTCCTCAAGACGATCGACGCCATCGCCCCGGACCAGATCGCCAAGCTCGCCCGCGCCCCGCGCCGCACGGGTATCGCCGAGATGTCCGACGCCGACTTCACCCAGTTCCTCCAGACCTGGCTCGGCGAAGCCGGCATCAAGGCCGATCTGGCCTTCGGGGTCGATACCGAAGAAGTCAGCCGCGAGTGCCAGCGCTGGCTGGATGACGAGGCCGCCCGCAAAGCAGCCGAAGCCGCAAAGAAGGCCGCGAAGAAGAAGCGATGAGGCCCCGTGCCCGGACGCCGGACCTGAGTCCTCGAAGGTCCGGATAGCCGGGTGATTGACCGTCGTTCTTCCGTACTACGTCGCGCATTCCCGCACGCGACCGATCGACTTCGTCACCCCACCCGATTCCTCCGCCGATGCGGATCCGGGAACCCGAACAGCACGCTCAGCGGCGTCAGCACCATCGCCAGCACAAACGCCGTCGCCGCCGTGTACAGCGCCGACCCCAGCCCGCTGATCAGCACCCCGCTGGGGCTCACCACCAGGTCCCCGTCGTAGACCGATCGCAGCCCCACGACCGCCGCGCTCACCGCGGCCAGGATCGCCCCCGCCACCACGCTGAGCACCATCAATGTCAGCCGGTTGCTCCGCACCATCACGCCCCGCAGCGTCAGCACCGTGTACGCCGCCGCCACGTAGCCCAGGGCGTTGGGTCCGACGACCGTGATCGTCGCCCGCGCGTCGGCCGCGTTGTACGGCCCGAGCAGGTCCATCAACAGCCCCAGCGCCAGCGCATACCACAGCGAGGTCATCCCCGGCGCGTGCGTCGCCACGAACACCACGAGCGGAATCAGGAAGCTCGGCGCGATCCCGCTCGAGCCCAGCCCCAGCGCCGGGCGCAGCGCCAGCTCCATCCCCAGCAGCACGTACGTCACGAACAGCACGACCGGCCAGTTCATCGCTGGCCCTCCATTCCCTGCTCGCCCAGGATCCGCAGCACCACTTCGCTCACGCGGTCCAGCCGCACGAGCGGGCGAACCGTCACGAACCGGCGCTGGTTGTCACGCACGTCGACGTGCACGACCTCACCCACCACGAGCCCCTGCGCGTGGCGCGGCCAGGTGTCATCTTTCAGTCGCACCGTCATCCCCGGCTTGATCTCCGGTGGCGCCGGCGTGCCCGCGGGGAACTCCACGTCGCCGCTCAGCGTCCCGTCGCCCAAGGGACGCAGCAGGCACAAGAGCGTGTTGTCGGGCTCGGCGATGACGATGCTCGCCTGGATCGCCGGGCTCGAGCGGTCAGTGATCGGAATCACGTCGCACGACCGGCTCGACGCATCAACCACGCGCCCCAGCAGCTGCACGCCGTTCACCACCGCGATCGTCGATCCTGGCACGACGCCCGACGACTTCCCGGCCTTGATGGTGAGCAGCGTGCTCGAGAGGTTCGCGCCCAGACCGATGACCGACGCGGGCAACTGCTTCACCGGCAGGTCGGGGGCGACGTTGAGGCCGCGCTGCAGGTCGGTGATGAGCCGCTTGAGCCTGTCGACCTCGCCCTGACTCTGGTGAAAGAGCGCCTTGTACGCATCGAGCTCGGCCCGCAACTGCGCGACCACCGGGTCGCTCGGGTCGACGGTCGGAGTGGGGGGCCTCAGCACGCTGACGACTAGCCCGAACGGCCACTGGGCCGGGGCCGCCAGGAGCCGCGACAGATCCGTGAACGCCCCCAGCCACTGCGTCCAGCGCGAGGGCGAGATCGCCAGCAGCGAGACCGCCACGAGCGCAAGCACCATGCCGCGTTTCGGATTGTGGCGTTGTCGCGGAGGGCGTGCCATGCAGGCTCAGCCTATCAGAACTTCCCCCCCGGGGGTGGCATGTTCAAGCCGCTCTGGGCTTGAACATGTCCGGAGATCCCACCACTCACATGTCCATGTCGGTCTCGAGCGTCGCCTTCCACTCCTCGATGTTCTCGAGGTAGATGGCCGTCCCGCGGGCCACGCACGTGAGCGGGTCGTCCGCGATCTTGACGTCCAGGCCCGTGGCGTTCTGGATGACGGTGTTCATGCCCCGCAAGAGCGCCCCGCCCCCGGCCAGCGTGATGCCGTTCTCCACGAGGTCCGCCGCCAGTTCCGGCTCGGCCCGCTCAAGCGTCCGCGTCACGGCGTCGATCACCGAGCTGACCGGCTCCTGCAGCGCCTCGCGGATCTCCTCGCTCGTGATCACGGTCTTCCGCGGCAGCCCGCTGATCATGTCGCGCCCGCGGACGTCCATCGAGGTCTCGTCGCCGGCCGGGGCTGCCGAGCCGATCTCGATCTTGATCCGCTCGGCCGTCTGCTCGCCGATCATCAGGTTGTACGTCTTCTTCATGTGGTTGATGATGGCTTCGTCGAAGTCATCGCCCGCCACGCGGACGCTCTCACTGGTGGCAATACCGCCCAGCGAGAGGATCGCCACTTCCGTCGTGCCGCCGCCGATGTCGACGATGCAGCTCGCGGTGGGCTCGGAGAAGGGCAGCCCCGCGCCGATCGCGGCCGCCACCGGCTCCTCGATGAGATACGTCTTTCGCGCACCCGCCCGCTCCGCCGAGTCGAACACGGCCCGCTTCTCCACCTCGGTGATGCCCGAGGGGATGCTGATGACCACGCGCGGCCCGACGAACCGCGAGTTCCCGTTCACCTTGCGGATGAAGTAGGCGAGCATCGCCTCCGTAATCTCGAAGTCGCTGATCACGCCGTCCTTCAAAGGACGGATCGCCGTGATGTTGCCCGGCGTCTTGCCGAGCATCTCCTTGGCCATCCACCCGACGGCCTGCCCGTCCTTAAGGACTTTGTTCGTGCCCTTCCACACGGCCACCACGCTCGGCTCGTTCAGAACGATGCCCTGCCCGCGCACCGCAACAAGCGTGTTGCAGGTGCCCAGGTCGATGCCCATGTCAACGGACAGGAATCCAAGGAATCGGTCGAGGAACACGGGGCAGGGAGCTCCGCTGAAGGAGGGGACATGCGTTCGACGGCATCCGTGCCGCCGGGGAGGGGGACTGCACATTATCGGCACCAACCCCCGTCCGACCAGCAAACTGCGCACTTTGCACCCACACGGACGGGGGGAGGGATTTCGAGTTCCGGACGACCTCCTCCCAACAACACAGCCGCCGGCGACCCGAAATTCGAGTCGCCGGCGGCCTGGGAATGGTTCCTTCGGCTGGAGTGGCACAGGCGTCCCGCCTGTGTCCCGACCTGTTACCGCGCCGCCATCGGGCCCGTCTTGTCGTCGGCCTCGGTGTGGGGGTTCGGGCTGTCCGGGCGGATCTCGATCACGCGCTTCGTCGGCTTGATCGGGGCCGCGGGGAGCTTCTCGGCCTTGGCCTGGTCGACCATGCGGGCCGCTTCCTGCTCGTAGTTGCTCACGGCCTGGTTCTGGGCCAGCGACGTCAGCTGGGCTTCCTGCTGGGCGAGGCGGGCCGCGACGGACTGCTGGAACTGGCCCAGCGACGCCGCCCGGTAGCTGCCCTGCTCGTCGAGCGTGCGCTGGCGGGACTTCATGACCTCGATCATCCGCTCGTTGCGGGCGACCGCGTCGACCTGGCGGTCCAGGTCCCACAGCTGGGCCCGGAACTGCGTCTGCTCGCTCTTGAGCTTGCTGAGCAGGTCGTCGAACCGCGTCTCCTGCTGGCCGAGATACGCGAGGTGCTTCTCGAGGTCCGCGGCCTTCGCGGCGTTCGCCGCCTTGGTCGCCAGGATCTGCTCGCACTTGCTCTCTGCCGCCTCGGGGCTCAGCCGCTGGTTGTCGACGACGAGGACATACTCGCGGTCGTCGGTGGTCGAGGCGAGGCGGATCCGCTCGCCGTCGAGCCGCTCGAGCGCCATGCTGAGCTGCTCGTGGTCGCGGGTCGTCAGATCGACGACGCCCTCGGCGATCCGCAGCTCGCGGGTGAGCTGGGCCTGCTGCGTCTGCAGCTGGGCCAGGTCACCCTCGACCTGCTCGATCCGCCGGGGGTACGTCTCTTCAAGCTGGCGGAGCTTGGAGCGAAGGGCGACAGGGTCGGTGATGTTCGAGTCGATGACGCCGTTGACCGTGTCGCAGCCTTGCATGATGAGGGCATGGACACGACTCGGCCCCGCGACCAGGACCAGGGCGCCGGTCGCCAGACCGCCGATGACGCCGAAACGAACGATTGTTTTGCAGATGCCGGCCATGGGACGCTTCTCCAACGGAGGGCGGCCAGCCCTGATTTCCGTGGGCGGCCGCGAGTGCGGTGAGGGGCCCGCTGCGAACCAACGCGGGGTCCCACATCGCTGATTGGGGAATCCGCCCACCGGATTTCAGTCCACGCCTTTCCGCGGCCGCTTCCGTCACGTACGGCGTTGATTAGCGCCCTGAATCGCCGCCCATATGACCGGCACAACTCTGTGCCGGCGCGGCAGTCCGGGAACAGATATTTGCGCCATCATTTCTTATTTAGAATTCTTGAATGAGTTCCACGGCGTTTTCCCGGGCGTGACAACTTTGGTAGCGTTCAGGATGCGTTCTCTTCTTATGTCGCGTTCTTATGATTTACAGGAGTACGTACATGCGTATGTGGAAACTTCCCGCCCTTCTGATTCTCGGCGCAGTCACGTGTCTGCCGGCGTGTTCCGGCAGCGGCTCGGCGACCGGCGGCGTCCGCGGTCCGGGCTGCGAGGCGTTCGTGCACGTCGAGTGGGGCGAGCCCCAGCCGACCCTGCCGCCCGGCTCGACCCCCCAGCCTCCCCGCACGTTCCGCGGTACGCCCTTGGAGCGCTTCCGCGCACCCGACGGCAGCGAGTGGTTCCGCACTCCCGGCGATGAAGAGTACTACCCGATCAAGGACCTGCGCCCGATCGGCCCGGGCGGGGAAACCCTTCCGGACCTGCCCCCGGGCTGCACGGCCCCGGCCGGCACGACCCCCACGTTCACGGTGACCTACAACTTCGACACCACGACCGACTACGCCTGGATCACCCTCCCGGCCACGTATCCCCACCCCTACGCGGACGCGACGAAGTACAATGTCGTCACGAGCATCATGGGCGGCGGCTTCCGCATCGAGGGATCGGTCAACGAAGTCGCCCGGTTCGCCATGGGGTCGAACATTCAGTTCATCAACGGCAGCGGCCTGTCCCGCGTCGAGTTCGTCGCCGAGTCGCAGATGGCAGTGATCACCGACGCCCTGGGCACAAACCATCTCCGGTTCATCTGGAAGCCCTGATCGCAATATGATAACACATGAACTTCTTGGTTCGGAAAGCACCGTTCGCACTGCTCTGCGCTGCTTTGTGCGGCTGCTCCGCGCCGAGTCGTCCCAACCTTCGCCCGGGGTTGGGGGCGGAAGCCCCCCCCGCGGCATTTCCGCAAGTCGCCGTCGGCCTTGTCTTCGTCGATCGAATCAACTCCGCCACCGGCACCGCCGGCGCGGGCGTGCACCTCGGTGGTCGACGCATCCTGCTCACCCGCCACCAAGTGCACCGAGCTCCGGGCACCGTGGTTGTAAACGGAATTCCCTGCGATTACACGCTTTGGGCACAGTCCGGCGACCCCAACCGCACCGGCGATTGGGCGATCATCGAGCTTGTTCTGGGCAACGCTCAACTGCCCGAACCCCCAGTTTCGGAAGGTTTTCCGCACCCGGGCGACGCGGTCTACGCGATCCTGCCGCCGGCGCCGACTTCACCGGAAAGGCCGGACGTGCTCTCGGGGCGCGTTGTTTCTCCGCCGAATTGGGTGCCGGTATTGGACATTGGTCAAGCAATCGTCTTTGAATCTCAGTCCCCCATCCAGCCCGGGATGTCCGGCGCGCCGCTCGTAACGCTCTCGCCCGACGGCGGCGTTCGATTGGTTGGGATTCTGACCGGACCTGTTGAGCGTCTGGACGCGCAGGGGCGGGTTACTCAGTGGCTGAACGTTGCCGTCCCCACCGCCAGTGCAACGCAAGCGGTGCAGCGGGCCAAGCCGTCCGGTGTCCGATAACGGGTGTCGACCCACAGCCAAATCTCTGGCGTGGTTCTTCCGGCGCACCACAGCACCTGATGACGTAAAGTTCCCAACAACCGGGGGTTCGGCGGTGGGCGCCCATCTCGCCGCATTCATCACGTGGCTCAGTCATGCTCAACTCGCTCACCACCAGCTTCATCTCCCGACTCCGCGGCAACGACCAGGCCGCGTGGTTCGAGCTTTGGGAGACCTTCGGACCCGTGCTGCGGGCCCAGCTCAGCAAGTGGGGCAAGGGCCGGATCGGGCCTGAAACCGTGCAGGATCTGTCGCAGGAAACCCTCGCGGCCCTCTCCGACTCGATCGAGCGCTACGACCCCGGGCGCGGGGCCCGCTTCAGCACGTGGCTCCTGGCGATCGCCAAGCACGTCCTGGGGGACGAGCTCGACCGGCGCGGGGCCCAGAAACGCGGGGGCGGGTCCTCCAAGGCCGTCGAATTCGACGAAAACTGGATGAAGAGCGCCAGCGGCGCCACCGCGGACGCCGAGTACGAAGCCGCCGTGTTCCGGGCCAAGGTCGAGGCCGCCATCCGTCTTGTGGAAAAACACGCCGATTCCATCGACTTTGCGATTTATCGCATGCGGGTCCTCGACGGCACACCCGGCAAGGACGTCGCCGCCCACATGGGCATGAGCGAGCCCACGATTTCCCGGCGTTTGGCCAAGGTCCGCGACATGCTCCGCGTCCGGCTGGGCGAAGTCATCAGCATTTACAGCTTCACCCAGGACGAACTCGGGGAGGCCGAACGAAACGGCCTGGCCCTCGCTCCGAACAAGGCCGACGACGCGATGTTCGACGAGGCCGTCGCGGAGATATTCCACCGTCACGTTCGCCTGCGGGACCAGCATCTGGCCGCTGCCCGGGGCCGACACGGCGGTAGAACAGACTGACCGGGCGAAGTTCTCGACTCCGCCCCGTTCGTCCCGGCCTCTGGAAGGGCAGTCTCATGAACGCCATGGCCATCATGTTCCTGGTTCTCGGCGCGATCATCGCCTTCCCATTGGCGATCGTGGCGATCATCTATCTCGTCGTACCGATCTTCAAAGCCATCGGGTTCGTCTTCAAGCAGGTCTTCGGCTTCATCGGGTCCACCATCGCGGACGTCTTCCGCTTCATCGGCGCGATCATCACCAGCGTCGTGCTCTGCTTCCTCGTGCTGGGCAACATCGTCGTCGGGCGCTGGTCCGCCTCGGCCCACTTCGGCCGGGCCGTCCAGAGCGAGATCAGCACCGCCAGCCACTGCATCTACCGCCTGATCATCGGCAACCCCGCCCGGGCCCTGTGCCTCACGTCCCTCACCGAGGGCCTCGAGAAGCGCATCCCGCAGGTGGTCGCCGCGGCCCCCGGCGCCGACCAGCCCAAGGGCGGGGCGGGGGGGCGGCTCAACCAGTTCGACGGCTACAAGATCATCGGCAGCCTCGCCGGCGGCGGCTCGGGCGGTCGCCTGTACATCGCCGAGCCCGACAACCGCAAGCGGGCCATCTTCGCCAAGGACGGCCAGCAGAGCGTCGAGCAGGTCGTCATCAAGACCTTCTCCCTCAAGGAAGGCAGCACGCTCCCGCAGATCGTGCGCGAGAACCGGGCCCTCGACGCCGCCAAGCGGCTCGGGCTCATCCTCGAGCACGAGCTCACCCCCGAGCGGTTCCACTACACGATGCGGTACGTCCCCGGCGAGAACCTCTCGCTCGTGACCCAGCGCCTGCACGCCGCGGCCGGCCCCGCCGGGCTCGACCGCAAGCACCTCGCCGACGTGCTCGGGTACATGGGTGACCTCATGGCCACACTCCGCACCTACCACGAGGGCGGGCTGTGGCACAAGGACGTCAAGCCCGACAACATCATCGTCGCCGATGGGGCGGCCCATCTCGTCGACTTCGGGCTCGTCACGCCACTCCGCTCGGCGATGACCCTCACCACCCACGGCACTGAGTATTTCCGCGACCCCGAGATGGTCCGCATGGCCCTCCGCGGCGTGAAGGTTCACGAGGTCGACGGCGCGAAGTTCGACGTCTACGCCGCCGGCGCCGTGCTCTTCTCGATGATCGAGAACAGCTTCCCGGCCCACGGCGGCCTGAGCCAGCTCTCCAAGAAGTGCCCCGAGGCCCTGCGCTGGATCGTCCGGCGCGCCATGACCGACTACGAGAAGCGCTACCCGACGGCCCGGGCGATGTTCAACGACCTCGCGGTTGTCGCCGGCGCGGCCGACCCGTTCAGCGTGAAGCTCGCGGAGCTGCCCAGCGTCGTCGGCTCCGACGCCGACGTCGAGATGCCCGCGGCTCCGCAGCCCGAACCGTTCGTGTTCGCGGCCGGTTTCCCGCCCGCCGAGGTTCGCGCCGCCGCCGCCGAGGTTCGTGCGGCCGCGGGCAACGTCCGCCACGCCCAGGATCTCCCCGGCGCCCGCGGTCGCATGCGTGACTTCTTCGCCGGCGTCGGCGGCAAGATCGACGACGCGATGGCGAAAGCCGGCTTCGCGCCCGGAACTCCCGGCGTGCCGCCCGTCCCGCCGATCCCAGTGCCCCCGAACATGCGCACGCGCCCGAACCTCCGCATCAAGTCGTGGTGGCGCGGCAACTACGACGTCATCGACAGCAACGTGTTCAGCGAACCGCACATGCGGGGTCAGGTCGCGTTTACACCCGCCGCGTTCGGCGGGCCCGCATTTGGTGGCCCCGCGCCGCGCCCCCGCGCCGTCCCCTCGGGCATCCCGGCGGCCGAGCAGCTCCGGCGGGCCCGTGAACGCGCCGACGCGGCCCGCAGCCGCGTCGCGACGCGCCTCGGACGCGGCCCCGTGAACGGGCGATCGCACGCGTCGGGATTCAATCCGGGCGTGGCCGCGGCCCTGTTCCTGTTCCTTGCCGCCTGCGTCGCGATGGTCGCCGGCGTGTTTTTCTTCGCGGTCCGCCAGCAGAACATCGTCGTCGTCACCGGCCCCGACATGCCGGCCACGCCCACGCCCCCGGCGAGCCCCGAGGTCATGGCCTTCGCGGCCGAGTTCACCAACGCCTTCAGCGCCCTGGGCGACGGCTTCGGCGAGCACTTCACCGAGGCCATCGCGGGCTTCGACCCCGCCGATCGGCTGGTCCCCCTCTCGTCGGTCGTCCCCACCGCCCCGCACACGCTCTTCGTCCTCCGCGAGCCCTTCTCGCTCGAGGCCCCCGCCCGCGACGAGGTGACCAAGGTCCTCACCCGCCTGAACGCCCTGGGCATGGAAGTCGTCGGCACCGTCGACCCCGCGCTCACCGACGAACCCGCCGCCAGCTCCGACGCGCTCAGCGCCCAGCTCCGCGCCAAGATCGCCCTCGCCCCCCCGACCTCCGACGAGGCCCGCGTCGCGGTCGAGACGTGGCTCCAGGGCAACCCGCGGTTCGACGCGGTGCTCTGGGCCGTCCGCGGCGACGACGGCGACCTGTCCTGGCGCGTCGTCCCCAACATGGCCAACCTCGGGCGCGCCGACGCCACCCCGCCCGTCCCCCCGGCGCCCGGCGCGACCTCGCCCCACAAGATCTTCGGCGTCCCGGGTCGGTGAGGGTCTTCGGCGCCGGGTGCCACTACCGGCCGCTCTGGGCCGGTAGTGCTCCGCCCCTTTCCCTCGCGGCCTTGAGTTGAGCGGGTTACGCGTCCTCCCGCCTTCCCTCTCAATTCCTGCTTCCGACCTCCGCGTCCTCCGCGCCTCTGCGATTAGCCTCCAAACAGTGCGTCGTTGTGCGAAATCTCGCGCGCAAGTACGCTTTTGTGCGCAGAAAAGCGCACTTACCCCAAATCTCATTTGCCCTTCCGCGAGCCGAGGCCAAACTCCCCGCCATGGCCACGCTCATCACCCCCAACCTCGCGTCGCTCATCCCCGCCGCCGACCTCGCCGCCGCCGTGCGCCTCGCCTTCGACACCCTCGTCGAGCTCCTCGCCGACAAGAAGGCGTCGATCCGCGAACGCCGCATGGTGGCATCGGCGATCCTCCGCCTGGCGCGCCCTCTCCCCGCCCCCGACGCCGCACGCGCTCCCCGGGGCGCCGGACCCGCTCCGCGGGACGCCGGACCTGAGTCTTCGAAGGTCCGGGTGTCCGCGCAGGCGCCCCCCTCGATGCCCCGCGTCCCCGACGACGCCACCCTGAGCGTCCCCCAAACTCCATCCCCCGCCCGCACCCTCCTCGCCGCTCTTGGCGTCGCCAACCGTTCCCCCATCCAACCCCGCGCCGCGTAGCCGATTCCCCGGCAATTCCCCCCGAATCCCGGCGCGCTATCCTTGCGTTCAGCGACCTCGGCGGCCCCGTTTCCCCGCCGGAGCTGTTGGAGATTTGTCCGATGACCACGATGGCCGCCTCGTCCGCTTCCTCGTCCGCCCCCGCCCCCAAGCGCGAGCGTCTGTTCAATTTCTCCGCCGGCCCCGGGTGCCTGCCCGACGAGGTCCTCAAGCAGATCCAGCAGGACGTCTGGAACATCGGCGGCTCCGGCATCGGCATCATGGAGCACAGCCACCGCGGCAAGGTCGTCGACAAGATCTGGGAAGAAACCGAAGCCCTCATGCGGGAGCTCGGCAGCATCCCCGCCAACTACAAGGTCCTCTGGCTCACCGGCGGCGCCACGAGCCAGAACTTCATGATCCCCATGAACCTGCTGCCCAAGGGAAGCACGGCCGACTACATCGTCACCGGCTACTGGGCCCAGAAGTCCTACGAGGAGTGCGTCAAGCTCGGCACGGCACACCTCGCCGCCACCAGCGAAGACCGCAACCACTGCTACATCCCCAGCCAGGCCCAGACCAAGTACTCTGCCGCCCCCGCCTACGTGCACTACTGCACGAACAACACCATCTTCGGCACCGAATGGCGCCGCATCCCCGAAGTCCCCGCGGGTGTCCCGCTCGTGTGCGACATGTCGAGCGACATGTACGCCGGCCCGGTCGACATCAGCAAGTTCGGCCTCATCTACGCCGGCGCCCAGAAGAATCTGGGCCCCGCCGGCGCCACCCTCGTCATCGTCCGCGACGACCTCCTCGAGCGCTGCCCGAAGGAAGTCCCCACGATGCTCCAATACCGCACGCACGCCAAAGACGGGTCGCGCCATAACACGCCGCCCGTGTTCGCGGTGTACGCCGTGGGCCTCGTGCTCAAGTGGATCAAGAAGAACGGCGGCGTCGCCGCGATGGCGACGCGGAACCAGGCGAAGGCCAAGCCGATCTACGACGTGCTCGACAGCTCCAAGTTCTTCAAGGGCCACGCCGAGAAGGACTCCCGCAGCCTCATGAACCTCACCTTCAAGCTCCCCACCCCGGAGCTGGACGACAAGTTCATCAAGGAAGCCGGCACGCTCGGCATGGACGGCCTCAAGGGCCACCGCGCCACCGGCGGCATCCGCGCCAGCATGTACAACGCCTTCCCCCCCGAGGGCGGCGTCGCCCTCGCGAACTTCATGAAGGAGTTCGAGAGAAAGAACGGATAAGGAGACGGGAACGCGGAGGACGCGGAGAGCGCGGAGGAACGCGGAGAGAGAATTCAATCCGATCAGAACAAGGGGCTGGAACGACTCACGGTCGTTCCAGCCTCTTTGCATTGAACACATCTGATCTTCTCCGCGTTCCTCCGCGCACTCCGCGTCCTCCGCGTACGTCTTCCTTCAGCCGCCCGTGTTATCACCACGGCAATAACCCGCGAGTCCGATCACGTGCGAGGCATTTTGGCAACGCACCGGCGCCGCGACGCCGCACGCCCGACCCGTATCGGACGCCGCGTGTTTTTCGTGGTCGGAACCATCACCCGCGAGTAGTTTCATCGACCGCCCCATGGACGGGTGTTCCTCGGCGCCGAGCCGGGGACCAGCGAGTCGTGCCGCGCCGTGCTGCGTCGGGGCACTCTTCAAGGAGAGAGAGAAATGAAGAAGGTCATCGGTCTTCTCGTTGTGGCCCTCGCCGCCGGCGCCGCCCACGCTCAGGTTGTCATCGACGCCGACGTCACCTTTGCGCCCGGCATCGGCGCGATCACGGCCGGCGGCACGACGAACAACACGCCGTCAGAGTGGACGTACTGGACCTTCTTCGCCACCGCCGGCGACGCCCTCGAGATCGAGGTCAACCGGCTCGTCGGCGAACTCGACCCAGTCGCGGCGATTGTCGAAGGCGACCTCACCGGGGCCACGTTCGGCGGCAACATCTTCAGCGACCCGATCATGGGCCTGGACGTCGTCGGGTATTCCGACGACACCGACCCCGCCAACATCCCCGGGCCCTACGGCGACCCCCATGCGTACTTCCTCGCGCCCAGCACCGGCGTGTACACGATCTGCGTCTCGAGCTACGCCTCGGACGTCATCCCCGAGGAGGGGTACGTGCACGAGGTGATCGTGCGCGGCAACACCGTGCCGGCCCCGGCCGCCGCGGGCCTGTTCGGCATCTTCGGGGCGTTCGCTTCGCGTCGTCGTCGGGCCTGATTCCGCTCGGAGAGCCGAGCGAGTTCGATAGGCCATTGCCCATGGCGTCGCCGGGCGCGAGAGCGCTCGGCGACGCTTCGTTTGCGGGGGTAGGGGGGAGGAATCGCTACTTCTCGACGGCGATGTCGGTGAGGTCCTGGGCGCTCCACGCGCCGCCCTGGCCGGGTTCCCAGTAGTAGCGGAGGAAGTCGCCGTCCTGCGCGTAGCCGAAGAGGTTGAGGCTGCTGTCGCTGCCGGAGATGCCCTGGAGGTTTCGTATGAGCTCGGGGGAGCCCTCGGGGAGCGCGTCGGTGATGCTCGAGACGGTCCAGCCCGTGTCGACCTCGCGCGGGACCCACCAGAAGACGAAGGTGTCGCCGGTGTCGACGTCGATGCCGGCGATGTTGAGCCCGCCCCAGCTCGTGACGTAGCTCGAGACCGAGTTGGAGGCGAGCTTGACCGAGCCGGGTGTCAGCTCGTTGAGGTCGCTCTGGTTCCAGACGCCGCCGAGCGAGGGGACCCACCACGTCACGCGCAGGTTGCCGCCGGCGTCGATGCCGGCGATGTTGATGCCGTTCCACGAGGTGAGATAGACGGTGAGCCCGCCGCCGACGGGCGGCGCGCCGGTGTCCTGCGAGAGGTCGCTCACGGTCCAGTGTTCCAGGCCGGGGGCCCACCACACGGACCAGATCTTGCCGTGGTCGTCGATGCCGGCCACGTTGAGGCCGCCCCAGCTCGTCGCGTAGGGGACGAGGTCGTCGATGAAGTTCGGGGTGTCGAGGCCGTTCTGGTCGAGGTCGTCGGTTTCGACGTTGGTGAAGGACCACTGGAACTGCGCGGGGTTGGTGCCGCCGATGGTGGAGCCGGTCTGGTGATAGCGGAGGAGTTCACCGGCCTCCGAGAGCCCGATGAGGTGGACGATGCCGTCCGAGCCGATCATCACGTTGAGCTCGCGGGCGATGCGTTCGGCGTCGATCTGGCTGAGGTCGCTGGTGAGGTTGCGGTAGGTCCAGCCGCCGTCGTCTCCGGCGCGGTAGAGGATGACCTGTCCGGCCTGCACGGTGGAGGTCGCCTGCGTGAGGGCCGCGGCGTATGTCCGGTTGTCCTTGGGGTCGAGCCAGGCGATGACGGACTCGGCGTCGATCTCAGGGCCGCCGGCCTTGGCCTGCACGTCGGAGACGAACCAGGTGCGGTCGCCGGCGAGCTCGTAGACGACGCCGCGGGCGGAGGCGGTGGTGGCCGCGACGGGGAGGATGGTCTGGGTCGTCGGCGCCTGGGTGGCCTGGCGGGTGGCGAGCCCCAGGACCGGGTCGGTGTCGCCGCCGAAGGCGAAGCTGGTGCCGAGCAGGGTGCGCGAGCCGCTGCCGATGGTGAAGGTGATGCGGTCGTCGGGGTCGTCGTCGGACTCGAGAGTGATGGTGGAGCCGTCGCGCTGCCAGAAGCCCTCGGCGATGGTGTCGCGGTTGCCGTCGTCGTAGGAGTCGAGGTTGTAGATCTTGTAGTCGCCGTCGTCTTCGAGGGAGAGGAATCGCTGGAGGTAGACGATGTCGCGCCCGAGCTGGTCGCGGGCCGGTGCGCCGGCGAGGGCCCAGGTGAGCAGGTAGCCGCCGACGACCTGCTCGCGCGGGACGTCGGCGTCGGTGCGCGTGATGACGGCGATGGAGACGAGGTTGTCCGTGTCGGCCATGTCGGCGTAGATCATGGTGCGCCCGTCGGCCGAGAGGTAGAAGTACTCGCCGTTGCCGGTGACGCCGCGCCCGTCCTGGCTGAACTCGTCGATGATGCTGAACTCGCGGGGAAGATCGCCCTGGCTGCTGGTCCAGCGCCCTTCGCTGGCGGTGAAGTTGAGGCTGCCGGTGACGTTGGCGAAGTCGCCGGTCTGGAAGTCGACGCGGAGCATGCTGAAGCGCCAGCCGCCGGCGAGGTTGAGGATGGTGGCGTTGCTGGCGCGCTCGACGATGAACTCGGTCTCCTGGGCGCCGCCGCCGTCGAAGGTGCCGAACCACCAGCCGGCGCCGTAGCCGTCGACGTCGAGGAACTGGGCGCCGTTGCTCTCGTCGGGGTTGTTGAAGCGCCCGCGGTTGGGGGTGCGGACGAAGCGCCCGTCGACAAGGCGGCTGATGCTGTTGTATTCGAGCGTGGACTCAAACTCGCGGGCCGAGACGCCGTGCTTGTACTGCGAGCCGGTGGCGGCGCCGCTCGTGGCGATATCGCCCTCGGTGGCGAAGACGACGGCGGCGATGGTGCCGCCGGAGCCGACGTCGTAGTCGAGGCCGACGGAGGCGAAGGCCGTCAGGAGCGTCCGCGGCTCAAGGGGTTCGATGGTCTGCCACTGCGAGTTCTGCGGGATGGAGTGGGGGGCGTGCTGGCCGGTGTTCCGATCGTCGCGACGAGCCAAGTGAGTGTCTCCAGGAGCGATTGCGGCGGGGGCGGGTGCGGGGCCCGGTCAACCGGCGCGCCGCACCATAAGGCGTTCGCTGAAATCCCGTCGGGGGTTCGCGCCCTCAAGGATCTTCGTTCGACAAACAGTCGGGGTGAACGGGCCATGAATCGGCCTTCAGCGTCCCAGGATGGCCTTGATGAGGTTGATCTGGCCGGTGTGGTAGACGTCGTGGGCGGTGATGCCGGTGAGGAAACCGAGATAGGTCATCCCCGCACGGCCGCCGTGGACCGCCGCTCCGAGGTCGGGCAAGTCGAGCCCCTCGACCGCCGCCACGAGCTGCTCGTGCTGGTCCTTGAGCAGCGCCTTGTCCGCGTCCCACGCCTTCGCGGGTGGCCCCTCGGCGGGGCGCGGCCAGTTCGCCCGGGCCCGCGGGAACGACCCGCGCTCGGCCCCGGTGAGCCGGCGCACGACCACGTACTTCCAGTACGCGGCGTGCAGCACCTGGTCCCAGATGCTCTTGCGACCGCGCGCGGGCTGCTTGGCGGCCAGCACGTGGTCGACGCCGCGGAGCGAGCCCCAGAGGGTGGGGCCCTGCCAGGCCTTGCCGTGGAAGTTGGTGCGGAGTTGCAGAATGACGCAGTCAAGTGCGCTGTTCATGGGCGCCTCGATTCATGGCAACACAAGGACGGAAGCGACCGTTTGCTCGTGGAACATTCGGAGTCGGTCCGCGCATTGCCGCAGTGTCGTCTCAATAAGCGTGGTGGAAGTGTTTCCGAGCGTGAGCCAGACGATTCGGGGCGGAGGGCCGACGAGCAGGCCGCGTCGTACGAAGTGCTGATCCTTCGTGACGATGGTGCGCTCCTGCTCGACCGCAAAGCTCCAGATTGCCTCATCGGAGGCGTTGCGAAGGCCCACCTGACGCACGTGCACGACGTCGCCAAGAACGTCGGTGAGCCGCAGCGCGAGCTTCGGCGACAGGTTGTTGTCGAGGAGGCGCTTCACGCTGAGCGCGACATGAGACGACGTTCGCGGTTGGCGGCGAACGCCAGGCACGCACGAATATCCTCATCGGTGAGATCGGGGAAGTCTTCGAGGATCTGTTGGATAGTCATCCCGCCCGCCAGGTAGTCAAGGACATCGGCGACAGCTATCCGCATTCCGCGGATGCATGGCTGCCCGCCGCGCTTGTCCGGCTCGATCGTGATGATCTTCATGTAGTCCATCGGTCAATGGTATCACGTCTCGTCCATGACCAGGTGAGGGGGCTGGACAACCGCCGAGATCGAGGCTCCAGCGTTCTACGCCGGCAGATCCGGCCCGGTGAAACATGGTGCCGACCCCGAGGGCGACCACATGGCGCACGATCGCAAGGCGGGCTGGGATCGCCTCGGGGGTGAACTTCATTGGGGATTTCCCGCCTCCTGCCCCCGCATCAACAGCACCAATCTGGCCGGTCGGTCGTCGGGGCACAAGACTCATCGTGACGGAAGTGGTGGGGAGTTTGAGGTCTAAGAAGGCGGGCCTATGCGCGGACGAGCGCGTTGTGAGCAACCGCCGCCACTGCGGCGCCCGCGGCGTACGCGATCAGGTCAGGCCAGTGAAACGTTGTGCCGAAAACGAGCGCGAACGCCCGGTGGATCTCCGCGAGGCGTGCCGGGATCGGGGTGAGCTGGAAGAGTTCGATGGCGAAGCAGAACGCGAGGGAGACGGCGAAGAGTTGGCGCGGGCGCGCGGTGGGCCAGGCGATGGAGACGATCGCGTAGATCAGTGCCGCATAGAGAGCGACGCCGGAGTACTTGGCGATCGGGCCGTCGAGGAACGCTCGCGCGGCGAGGCCGGCGGCGACGATCAGCGCGGCCAAGAGCACGCGGGCGAAGATGGGGCGCGTGCGAAGAGTGTGCATGGGATCCGGCGATACGCGCGTGCGAGCGACATCGCCGTGGCCCGTCGCTGCCGCTCTGGGCTCTTATCCCCGTGCCGGTCCGAGCAGGGCCTCGGGTTCCTGCAGCAGTTCGACGATCTTCGCGAGAGCGAGGGCCGCCGTCGCGCCGTCCACCACCCGGTGGTCGCACGCGAGGCTCAGCGGCAGCAGGTTGCCGATGGCGAACGCCGGGCCCGCAGGGGTCGAACGGACCACCGGCGACTGCCGGGCTCGCCCCACGGCCACGATCGCCACCTCGGGGTAGTTGATCACCGGTGTCGCGAAGCGGCCCGCGTGGCTGCCCACGTTGCTGATCGTGAACGTCGAGCCCATGAGCTGGTCGCGGGCGATGGTGCGCGACCGGGCGGCGTCGGCGATCCCCGCGATCGCACGGGCGATCTCGAGAACACCGAGCGCGTCCGCGTCGCGGATGACCGGGACCATGAGCCCATTGTCGGTGTCGGTGGCGATACCCAGGTGTACGGCCCGGTAGCCGACGATCTCGATGTCG
The DNA here is from genome assembly GCA_964564695.1 of uncultured Phycisphaeraceae bacterium. Taxonomy (GTDB): domain Bacteria; phylum Planctomycetota; class Phycisphaerae; order Phycisphaerales; family UBA1924; genus CAZMCC01. The sequence goes on from CAZMCC010000055.1 coordinate 24,229, forward strand.
AGCGTGCCGTCGCCCCCCCCATCCCCGGTCTTCTCGTCGACGGTGGAGTTCATGACGCGGAACTGGCCCTGGCTCAGCACGCGGCACACGGCGGAGGCCACGAACGGCAGAACGCTCACCTTCTCGCCGCTGGCGGCGCTGAGCTTCTTGCGCAGGATGTCGAGGGCGGAGATGTCGGCCTCGTCCATCACCGTGAAGTGCACGGCCTGGTCCACCGACTGGCGGAGCCGCTGGGCGATGTTGCGGCGCACGCCGCGGAGCGGGGTGCGAGTCACCGGGGCGTCGGCCCCTCCAACGCCGCCGCTGACCATCGGTCGTGATCCCGCCGCTGGAGCGGTTGGCGCCTTGGGCTTGGAGTGCGAGGGCGCAGGGGCCCGGCCCGCGGGGGCCATCGGGGCCTTGTCCTCGACGACGGCCGAGTGCGGGTCGTCGCGGTCCATGGGGGCGACGTCGTGGTGCACCCCTCCTCCGGCCGGGGTGGACGTGCCGCGCTTCGGCGTCTTTGCTCCGCCCGAGCCGGGCGAGCGGACGTCCTTCTCGGTCACGCGCCCGGCGATGCCGGTGCCGGAGACGGCGTTGATGTCGATGCCCAGGTCGCGCGCGAGGCGCCGAACGGCCGGGGTCGCGAGGACCTTGCCCGGGGCGGCGGTCACGCTCGCCATTTCGCTGAGCGAGCCGACGACGGTGCCGTCGTCGGTGGTGCGCTCGTAGCTGTCGCTCGATTCAGCGGCGGCGGGAGCGGGCGCGTGCGAGCCGTTGCTGTGGGCGGCTTTGGCGGGGGCGCTCTTGGTGGTGGGGGCCGCGGCCTCCTTTGCGGTGGGTGCGGCGGGCTTGGCGGCGCCGGCGCCGCCCTCGTAGGTCACGAGCACGTTGCCGACGTTGAGGATCTGTCCCGGCTCGCCGTGGAGCTGGGCGATCACGCCGGGGCGCGGGCTGGGAACCTCGACGAGGGCCTTGTCGGTGTTCATCTCGGCGAGCGTCTGGTGTTCGTCGACCTTGTCGCCGACCTTCACCAGCCAGCGGATCAGCTCGGCCTCGTGCACGCCCTCGCCCAGGTCGGGCAGGATGAACTGGTTGGGATTCGACGACTTGGCGTGCGCCATTGCTGGACCTCGGAAGGGAACGGTTCGGGCATCGTTCGCAAAGCATACCCGCTGCGAGACAAATCAGAGGATATCGCCGCCCGGTCAACCGGGCGACACCATCAAAAAAGTGTGGGTACTCGCGGCCAACGCGACACGGAAAACCACAAAAAATGTGGCACAGCAGAAAATCAAAGATTGAAATTGCATGCGCAGGGCAATTCATGTAAAAACGAAACAGTCATGATGACCAGCAGGATTGCGATCACCGGTTTCACTGTGCTTGCTCTTGCGTCGTCTCACGTCCGTGCACAACCTGCGGATAAAGCAGCGCTACAGGCGTGGTTGGATCAAGCGTGGAGTGAGGCTGCCGCGTTTCCGCCGCTCAAGGGCAAGGTGGTGGTATGGGTTGAGGAAGGGGCCATGACGTTTACGCACACCTACGCCTGCACGGCTGATGGCAGTCGATGGCGGTATGACCTGGCGCAAGGGGATCGTGCGCTTGATACCATCGTGCGGGGCGTAGATGTGGCTTGGGACAACACAGGCGCAAAGCTCACGCTTATGAACCCGCGCGATGTGCCCGCGCCATACCAGCCCAAGGAGGCTACTGACTACTGCAAATATGTCTGACACATTTCTGGCGCGAGGGCGCAGCGGT
>CAZMCC010000056.1:0-25712 GCA_964564695.1 uncultured Phycisphaeraceae bacterium
GGGGGCGGGGGGGGCATGGTCTCGGGCTGAGCGTCGCCCGCCATCGGCTGCGCGGCCGGGGGCTCGTTCACGGGCTCGGGAGCGGGCTGGGCACCCTTGCCTTCGTTGAGGCGGCGCACCTTGCCGGGCTGCATGAGGGCCATGCTCGCCGCACTATCGACCTGGAAGATCGTGTTCTGCCGGCGCTCCTCGGAGATGATCTTGAGCTGGTACTGGTCGACGCGGCGCTGCTGCGCATCGGTGAGCGTGACGCCCGAGCGGCTGAGGGCGAGAAGGCCGGCCTTCGCCTCGGCGAAGCGGCGCGACTCGAAGTCCGAGATCGCGCGGTCGACGGCCGGCTCGACGAGCGGGCGCATCTCTTCCTTGCGGGCCGACGCCTCGCTGACGACGTCAGCCAGGCGCTGACGCTTGACGGCGTCGAGTTTGGGGTTCTGCATCACGACGCCGATGTAGCGCTCGGCGCTGGCGACGTCCCACTCGGAGAGCGCGAGCTCGGCCCGCTGCAGGGACGCCTCGACCGGGTCGAGGGCCGCCACCCGGCGCTCGACTTCTTTGAAGACGTCCATCGTCTGCTGGGCGCTGCCCTCGGCCCCCCCACCGCCGCCGGTGCGGAGGACCTTCGTGATCTCGGCCTTGGCCGCGATCACCTGGCCGTTCTTGAGCAGCGCGTCCACCCTCGCCAGCGAGCCGGAGCCCGAGGACGTCGAGGTGGTCCCGCTCGCCACAGGGGCGTCCAGGGGGGCGTTGGATTGGGCAAGGACGGTCGATGAACTCACCGCGGCGCCGACCGCCACAAGCATCGCACCGACGATCCGGGTCGCTGTCCGATTCGACTCTCGCCGCATTTTCGCCGTCTCCCAGGTGTCAGGCAGGGCAATTCTCGGCCCCACCGCTTGTCAAGGTTCGTGGACATCCACCGTCGGTTCCCGGACGCTCGCGCATTTGTAACCAACGGTGCAGGATCGATTTGCCGGGCAGTCCGCCGCGCCCACCAGCGCCGACGCGACCGCCCCCGGCACACGCATCCGGAAGCTAAGGCCGGGAAGATACCCAGACCGACCCGGTAACGCAAATCCAACTTGGGCCGGGACCTAGAGATTTTTCACGAGGGGCCGCCGACCCGGCTTCGGCCACATCTGGCCACCCCCGCATCGACGCCGCTCACCCCATCCACCGGGCCCGCCACACGCGCGACGTGTGGACCCCCGGGGTCACGCTCTTGGGCTTGCCCGCCTCCGTCCCCGGCGCGGCGGGCGGTTCGGCCGGGCCCTCCTGGGCGATGTCCCCGCTGATCACCGGCCCGGAGGCCGCCTCATCGCCCTCGGCCATGGCCGCGTAGACCTCCGCGAGCTCCTCCGGCGTGATCCGGTCGGCCTGGACCATGAACAACCGCCCCAATTCGGCGTCCACGGCCAATCCGCGGTCGTCGGCCGGGATTCCGGTCCGCTCGCCGGCCGCAGGGTCGGGACGGGTCCGCTCGCGCTCCTGGGGCGGGACCATCCGCTCGGCCATCTCGAGGGCCATCCGTTCGCTCTCCGCAAGGTTGTCGGCGGTGAGGAGGATCTCGGCATATCGCCAGGGCGGGGGCGCCGGGGGCGTGGGGGGGTCGGTGGGCATGGTCTGTGCCTCGTCCCCCCCCTCGTCGCCCTCCTTGGGGGTTTCCGCGACCGGCTCGGGCGTCTCGCCGTCCTCGTTTTCTTCCGGCATCGGCGGCTCGAACCGGATGATGCACCGCCAGCCGGTCACGCCGAGCTCGTGCCCGTCGTCGTCGGTGTTGCCGCTCGGGTCGACATTGAGGACCAGGCCCCATTCGTCGCGGAGCTCCTCGACGATCTCTTCGGCGGTGAGCAGGTCGGGGCGACCCTCGGGGGCGTCGAGCACGCCGCGGTGCTCGTGGACGGTGGCGTCGGCCCCGGCGACCTTCTCGATGGGGGAGAGGTCGAAGGCGGCGAGCAGGGACTCGATCTTCTCTTTGTGGTCGGCCTGGACGCGGACGGTGACCATTTTGTGCTCGTCGACGAACACATAGAGGAAGGGGTCCTCGGCCATGGCGCCGAAGCCGACGAGGCCGTCCTCGAAGAAGTACCCGCGGTACCGCCGGAGCGCGTCGAGGATGTGCTCCTGGCCGATGGGGTCGTACGCGACGTAGGGGTCGACCTCGCGGAACGCGTCGGCGCCGAGGATGTCGAGAATGGGGAAAACCCGGGCCGGGAGCAGCGCCAGGAGCTGGCGCACGAGCGCCTCGAGGCGCGTCGACGTCACGGCGATGTCAAAGACATAGCGGTCGGGCCACTCTTCCCACTGCGCCCCTTCGTCCCCTTCGTCCTCGTCGTCGCCGTCGGCCGGCTCGAACCAGACGGTGTACCCCTGGCGCGGGGCCATCGGCTCCACGGGGTAGACCCCGAGGGGGAAGGCGAAGTCATCGATGATGGTGCGTTGAATCGACTCGTCAACGCGGCAGCGAGCCATGGGGCAGTTCTCGCGGCCGGCGCTGGTCATCCCCCTGCGCGGCCAAAGCGGGGGGCGACCCGGGCTGGCGGTGGGGAAGAAGGGTCGGGGATTTACTTGTCGGCGACGTTGAGCGACCGGCCCGCCTTGCGCTTGCGGTTGATCATCTTGCGGCCGTTCTTGGTCTTCATGCGGACGCGGAACCCGATGGACCGCTTGCGCTTGAGACGGCTAATCCGGTGCGGATAGTGCATGGCAAATCTCCCGAAACTCGAAACAGCCCGACCACCGCGTCGGGCCTCGACAATAGGCAACTCCCGAGCCAATGGCGAGTTCCGTTCGGCGTCGGGGGCCGGACTGCTGACATCGACGTCCGATAACCGATTAGCCACAATAACGACGCCAGTGATGCGATTACGCCAAAATGATGCGTTTTGGCAAACACCCTCGATCCCACCCCCTTCGCGGGGTAGATTTGACGTGCTCGGGAGTGCGGTCCCGGGCGTGTTCGGCCGCGATTGCTCGCTGGCCGGCGTCGGAGAGCCGGAGGGACTCTCCGCGTTCGACCAGCGAGCACGCGCGACCGACTCCGCACTCGGACATTGACCGAGCAGCGGCAGTCTGGAGTCCTTGGGCGTGCCGCAGCCGCGCCCAGTCGAGCCCGAAAACGGGCAGAAGTTGCGCGTGATGCCGACAGCCAAAGCCAAGCGTTCGGGCGCGAAGCGCCCGAAGACCCCCCCGACCCCCTCGGTCGATGCACCGAGCCCCTCCTCCGACTCCCCGGCGACCCCGGCCGCGCCGGCGAAGTCGTCGCGGAGCGCCGCGTCAGTTCCGGCGCCCAGCACGCCACCGGCCGTGCAGGCGGTGGAGCGCGATGACGACGCCTGCCCGCAGGCGGCGGTGGTCGCGGCCCAGATCGGTCATCCGTTCAAGGACATCGCGCTGCTCGAGCTGGCGTTGTGCCACGCCTCGCTGAGCGAGTCGAGGCTGGATTCGAACGAGCGGATGGAGTTTCTCGGGGATGCCGTGCTGGGGCTGGTGGCGTGCTCGATGATCTTCAAGCGGTACCCGGACCTGCTCGAAGGGGACATGACGAAGATCAAGTCGTCGGTGGTGTCGCGTCAGACGTGCGCGCAGATCGCCAAGGCGATGAAGCTCGACGACCGGATCAAGCTGGGGAAGGGGATGCAGTCGAACGGCGTGCTGCCGGCGTCGCTGGGGGCGGCGGCGTTCGAGGCGATCGTGGCGGCGGTGTACCTTGATGGCGGGTATCCGGCCGCGCACAAGTTCCTCGAGCCGATCCTGGCGCCGATCATCCAGCGGACGCACGTGGGGGGTCACCAGGAGAACTTCAAGAGCATCCTGCAGCAGTACTCGCAGCGGACGCTGGGAGAAAGCCCGAGCTACCTGGTGCTCGACGACAAGGGCCCGGACCACGCGAAATGCTTCGAGGTGTGCGTGGAGCTGGGGACGCGCCGGTTCCCCTCGGTGTGGGGGCAGAGCAAGAAGCAGGCCGAGCAGCAGGCGGCGATTCTGGCCCTTGAAGGGCTGGGGCTCGCGAAGCGTGATCCGGCGACGGGGGATGTGGCGTTGATCTGCGAGGGGGGGAAGTAGGGCGGATGGGCGTGCAACGAGCCGTGCCACCGGGCTTCGCAGCTTTGGGCGAAGCCCGGTGCAAGCCAAGGGTCCACGGAGAGCTGGGCGGCGGCGGCAAGAGCCACCCCCCGATGCGTTGGTCTGCCGTCCGCCCTCGCGACGAAGCACCGGGCTCCGGTCAGAGCCCCGGAGCCCTGTGGCGCGCGGTAAGCTGACCGCGTGGCCGGCAAGCCCACCCGTATTCGAAAGCGGCTCACGCGGCGTGAAATCCCGGGTGACCCGCGGTTCATCACGTTCAGTTGCGAGCAGCGGTCGCCCTTGCTGCGCAACCCTCAGATTGCGCGGCTCTTCCTTCGGCGCCTCGCGTTCGTGCGGAGGAAACCGGTGCACGCCTGTTCGCCTACGTGGTTATGCCCGAGCACGTGCATCTCTTGATCGCGCCGCCGGATGGGGTCGATCTGGATGTGGTGCTGGCGTCGATCAAGCAGCCGTTTGCGATGGTCGTGATCGCACGGTGGCGGAAGCTCGATGCTCCGATCCTCCGGCGCATCACAGTGTCGAGCGGGTACCGCTTCTGGATGAAGGGCGGCGGGTTCGGCCGCAACGTTCGGGACGAGGAGGAGTTCACGAAGACTGTGCGGTATATCCACGAGAACCCGGTCGAGCGCGGGCTGGCGAAATGGGCGGACGAGTATGAGCTCTCCAGCGCGCGGTGGTGGCTGGCGCGCCATCGTGGGGAGTCGCCGCCGACAGGGCAAGGCATTGTGGCGTGCGACGATCCGCCCGGGGAGAAGAGATTGGCGCTCGTGGAGGGGATTTATGGCGTGGCCAGGGGAGCCGGGAACTGGTACGGCCGATGGCGGATGAAGCGCGGGGAGGGGCTGGCATGGGTGACGCCCCCCGCGAAGAAGCACCGGGCTCCGCCCAAAGCTGCGGAGCCCGGTGGCACGACTTATGCTTTCCCTTGGGGCGATGGTGACGACAGGTCGTCCACGGCGCCGAGCTTTCGATAGATCACGAACGAGTACACCAACGACCACACGACGGCCACCAGCAGGGTGCCGATCAGGACCACGAACGCGGCCATCGGCGGCGCCAGGGCGCCGGCCGCGGCGCCGATGATGCCCGCGACCACCATCACCTTGCCGCCGAGCCGGTGGGTTCGGCGCCACACCTCATCGCTGGCCAGCGTCCACGGCGTGCGGATGCCGACGTAGAAGTTGCCGGATCTTGCCCATCCAGTTGCCCAGCAGCGCGATCGCCGCTCCGCCGAGGATGCACGCCGCGGAGCCGACGTTGAAGTCGGCGCCGAGCGCCTTGAGCAGGAGGACGACGTGGATCGCGGCGATGGTCGCGAGCACCATGACGCCGATGCGGCCGTAGGTGATGCGGAACTTGTCGAAGTTGGCGCGGTGCGGGCCGATCAGCGGGAGAACGGCCAGCAGGCCTCCCACGGCAACGCTGACCGCCGGCGCGAGGAGCGCCAGCACCGGTCGGGAGCCGTAGGCGTCGGGCTCGCCGCTCAGGCCGTAGTGGACCGGCACGCGCTCGGGGAGGCGCGAGTACACCACGAGGGTGAAGGCGATCTCGACAATCAGGATGATCCCCATGAAGACGATGTGCTTGCGCGGCATCATGTCCGGTTCTCCTTCTTGCTTTTCGCGTGCGTGTCCGGCGGTGTCGGGCGGTCTTCGTGCCGCCGGGGTGATCCGTTGCGTTTCGGGCGCGGCGAGCCGGTGCGCGGTGCGAAGTTGTCCATCAGGAACTGGACGAGGTCGTCCACGACCGACGTGTTGAGTTCGTAAAGGAGGAACTGCCCGCGGCGCTCGACGGCGACGAGGTCGGCGTCCTTGAGGGCGCGCAGGTGGAACGACAGGGCGTTGGGTGCGATGGCGAGCCGCTCGGCGATCTCGCCGGCGTTGAGAGGGCCGCGCCGGAGCTCCTGGAGGATGGAGCGGCGGGTCGGGTCGGCCAGCGCTTTGAAGGTGGTGTCGAAGATCACGGAGGAGTGTCCATTTCAATAATTCAACAACTGTTGAAGTATACGGGCGGGCGGGGGGGAGTCAAGGGGCTCGATGCGATCCGGACCTTCGCGGACTCAGGTCCGGCGTCACGGCGGCGCCGTCGTGCGAGCCCGCTCCGCCCTGTCGCTTGCTCGCCCAACTCCGCCGGTCTTCGCGGTTCTTTAACACGGCCCGCGTCGCGTCGCGCACCGCTTCCGCGACAATCCCCGCCATGAGCACCTCCACCCCCTCGATCCTGATGCGTGCCGCCGCGTGCGGCGTTCTTTCCTGTGCCGCCTGCGGCGTCGCGCACGCCCAGTTCACCACACCGCATGTGATCTCGACGCCGGGCGATGTCTCCACCATCCTCGGCGGCACCTCGTTCACCAACCACGGGATGGTCGGGGTCGGACGCATCTCGGCGTCGGCGTTCGACTCGTTCGGCGAGACCTTCGGCTCCGCCTCCAGCCTGCAGGTCACGAACTGGGCCCGCACCGGCGCGAACAACTACGCCGGCACGTTCAACGTCCTCCCCGACCGCGGCTACAACAACAACAACGCGGGCGGGTTCTTCTCGAATTACGCGGCCCGCATCCAGACGGTGAACTTCTCGTTCACGCCGTACTACGGCGCGGCCAACATCGGCGGCGTCGACCTGAGCACCCGGATCGCCGCCCAGAACCAGATCTCCTTCACCTCGCCGATCGGCGGCCAGAAGTTCACGTACCTCGATCCCGGCACCGGAACACAGGTCCACACCACGGGGCTCGACCCCGGCAACGCCGGCCAGCGCGCCCTCTTCGGCGGCACCATGCCGTACGTCACGTCCTACACCGGCCAGCCGCGCCCGGGCCAGCCGAACCAGACGTTCGACAACATCAACCGGCTCACGCTCGACTCCGAGGCCCTTGTGCTCAGGCCCGACGGCTCGGGGTACATCGGCGACGAATACGGCGCGAACATCTACCACTTCAACGCGAACAAGGAGATCGACGGCGCGATCGTTCCCCCGGCCGCGATGCAGCCGCACGCCCCCGTCGGCACGCTTAATTTCAATTCGACCGCCACGCCGGTGAACGGGCGTCGCAACAACCAGGGCTTCGAAGGGGTCTCCATGAGCCCCGACGGCACGCGTCTCTTCGCCGTGGGCCAGAGCGCGACCCGCCAGGACAGCGACAGCGCCAACAACCAGAACGCCAAGCAGACCCGCGTGCTCGTCTACGACATCAGCGCCGGCGATCTGCCGACGACTCCGATCGAGGAGTACGCGCTCACGCTGCCCACATTCCGCCTCAACGGCAGCGGCGGGGCCGTCGACCGCACGGCCGCTCAGAGCGAGGTCGTCGCGCTCGACGACCATCGCTTCCTCGTGCTCTCGCGCGACGGCAACGGGCTGGGGAACAGCTCCCCGAACCCCTCCATGTACAAGAGCGTGCTGCTCGTCGACACCACGGTGGGGGTCGGCGGCACCCCGACGAACTTCGCCGGCAACGCCGCGATCAACGCCGAGGGCGGCAAGATCACCTCGACGCCGGGCGTGCTGAGCGCGGGGATCACGCCTCTGGCGTCGACCGAAGCGATCAACATGCTCAACAGCGACCAACTGGGCAAGTTCAACATCGACCTGGACACCGGCGTCAATCAGGTGACGAAGCTGACGCTGGGCGAGAAGTGGGAGGGCATGTCACTGGTCTCGGCCAACGACCCGCTGGCCCCCGACGACTACTTCCTGTTCATCGCCAACGACAACGACTTTCTCACGTCGAGCGGCCTGATGGTCGGGCCCGACGGGACGCTCGTTCCGTACAACGGCTTCGACAACGCGTTTGCTCCGTATCCGCCGAACCGGATCCCGGGGGCCGTGGGCGACCTCGTCGACCCCGTCAACAACGAGAACGACACGATGTTCCTGGTGTACCGGGTGACGATCGCCGTGCCCTCGCCGGGCGCGGCGGGCGTGCTCGGGATCGGGGCGTGCGTGATCGCGGGGCGGCGGCGGCGGGCGCGGGCGTAAGGCCCGCCTCACGTTTGCCGCTCGACCGCGGGGCGGAGCGTCTACTGATTGAAGACCTTATCCACCGAGCTCGGTCCCTCAGGGCCGAGCTCGGTGTGTCTTTGAACCGCCTCCTGGCAGCTTCGGAATGAACCCGACGCGCGGCGAGAATTCACGTGCCCGCTACGTGCGGGTGCTCTGATTGAATCGATGTTGGCGTGGCTCGAACAGAATTGGGTGCAGGTCCTTGGGGTGGCCGGGTTGTCAATCGCGGTCTTCGCCGTGACCAGCGTTGTCGCGGGCGTCGTGATCGTGCGGTTGCCGGCGAACTACTTCACGGACGAGGCGCAGCGGCGGCGCGAGGCGGACGGCCGCAGGCCCGGGCGCATGGCGTGGCGGATAGCGAAGAACGCGCTGGGGTGGCTGTTGATCGTCGCCGGGGTCGCGATGCTCGCGCTCCCCGGCCCGGGGCTGCTGGTGCTGCTCATGGGCGTGATGCTGGCGGACTTCCCGGGCAAGCGGGGTCTGCAGCGCTGGATCATCTCGCGGAGGTCGGTGTTCAAGACTTCGAACGCGGTGCGACGGCGGTTTGGGCGGCCGCCACTCGAGGCGCCCGACGGCGGACGGTCACGCGAGAACATCCGGGCAGAGCTGGACGCGGCCACGTGAGCGTGGCGTGAGTCCGGCGTACCACGCCCCTGTTCGGGAGTTTGTGCCGCGGCTATGTCGGGAAATGCACGCTCACGACGCGTGCGCGCGATCGTCGTCGCCGCGCGCCGGGGCCTGCTCGCCCGCGGGGGCGGCCGTGCTGAGCCACGTGAACGCGTCCTCGAAGTCGGTGAACTCGCGGATGTTGAGCCCGTGGTTGTGGGCGGCGGTGGCGAAGAACTTGGCCCGGCCCTGGCCGTGGTCGGTGAAGACGATGGCGAGGCGGTGCAGGGAGGAGAACCCGAGCGCTGGGAGCTCGTCGGCGATCCAGAAGAGCTCGGCGATGGAGGGGGCGGTGGTGATCTGGCGGACGTCGAGGAGGGCGTCGCGCACGCCGTTGGCGGCGCAGTGGCTGGCGATCTGGGTGAGAGAGGCGCGGGTCGCGGCGGCGTCGAACTTGCCGCCGGCGTCGTAGCGCATGAAGTCGGGGCAGGAGATGATGCGGATGTGATCTGTGGGCATGGGGAGCGTGATGGAGCGGAGCTCCACCTCACCGGAAGATGGTACCGGAACGCGGCCGCCCACTTCGGGGTCACCCCAAGCGATTTCTTCGGTGAAGCACACGGGCTGCGTTCAAGGCCGCGGCGCCCGGGGGCGCGGCACCGCTCATTACCCAAACATTCTCCGAAGAAACCCCGCCCGTCTGCAACGCCCCCGCACGCGCTGAGGTACACTCCTCACAATGACCCGCTCCGAAGAACGCGAGCTGATCACGTCGGCCCTGGCCGGCGACCGCAAGGCGGCGGAGGGGCTCATCAAGGCCTATCAGCCGTCGCTCTATGCGTACATGCTTCGCCTGTCGGGCCGGCCCGACGTGGCCGAGGACATCGTGCAGGATGCGTTCGTGCGGGCGCTGACGAACCTCAACCGCTTCGACTTCAAGTTCCGGTTCTCGACATGGCTGTTCACGATCGCCAAGCGGCTGTACGTGAACGCCATGCAGAAGCACAAGCCCACGTACGACTCCGACTCGGTCGAGGCGTTCGGGGCGGCGTGGGCTTCACCCGAGTCCGGGGCGATCGTCGATGAGGCGCGGACCAGCGCCGGGTGTGCGGTGGCGCGGGCGCTGGCGGCGCTGCCGCAGGATCAGCGGGAGATCGTCGTGCTGTTCCACCAGCTCGACTGGCCGATCGCGCTGATCAGCGAGTATCTGGACATGCCCGAGGGGACGATCAAGAGCCACCTCCACCGCGCCCGCAAGCGGATGCGCCAGGCCCTCGAGGCCGCCGGCTGGCACGAGCGACGGGTCGAGGAGGTGCTGTTGTGAGCCTTCCTCAGATCCCGGCCCCCAACGGGCGTCCGGGCGACTTTCTCAATCCACGGGCCGCGGCGGGCGCAAAGCTCGGGAAACTGCACGAGATCCAGGGCGTCATGCAGTCGCTGCGGTCGCCGCTGGAGACGCCGGACCTGACCGACGCGATTTTGTCGCGGGTCGGGGCCGAGCGGCCGTTCACCGATCCGACGGAGCGTCGGTGGGTCTGGGCGGGGCGTGCGTCGGTGGCGGCAGGGATTCTCATGCTGCTTGGCGCGGTATTCCTGCTGCACGCGATGGCGCCGAACAGTACGACGTGGGCCAACCGGGCCGCGCCGCTCTCGAGCGTGATCGACAACTGCGAGGCCGAGGTCGGCGAGAGCTACGTCAACATCCGGGCGCGGATCGCGTCGGTGAACACCATCGTGCCGACCGTCGAGGTGCCCGCGGTGTGCCAGGCGGGTGGTGGCGCGTCGGGGGTCGGGGGCTGCTGGGCGTCGCCGCTGCTGACGACGCCCAGTGCCGGGCTGAGCGAGGCCACGGCCGCGAGCAGCGGCCAGGCGTTCGGCCGGTACAAGGCGGAGTACCTCCAGGATCGGTATCTGGCGGCGACGGTGCTGCAGTCCAAACCCGTCGCGCCGCCGGCGCCGCACTAATTCTGGTGCGGACGCTTTTGACACTCGGACGAACTGTGTTCTCCTTTCTTCGGCAGCGCCCATGAAGACGCGACCGGGTCTTGTCATCCTGTGGTTGATCGTGCTCTCGAGCCTCGGGCTCGCGCCCGACATGGGCTGGGCGCAGAACCGGCAGCAGCCCGTCGATCCCAAGGCGAACGAGGGGCACGGGCCGGGCGCGCCGGCGGGCTCACCCGCCAATTGGGCCGTGCAGGCGCCGGCGTCGGCGGACGTGGTGTTCGTGGTGAAGGACGCGGCGGCGCTGCGGTCGAACCCGACGGGGCGCGCGATCCACGACCTGGTGTCGCGGGCCGGCCTGCTCGCGGGGACGCGCACGTCGTGGGACGACCTGGCCAACCGGCTGGGGTGGGTCCGCGAGGAAGCGTTCGATCACCTGCTCGGCGGGCAGTTCATGATCATCGTCTCGGGCGTGGCGGGGAACATCGGCGCCGAGCCGGCGAGCTGGGCCCTGCTCAGCCGCGTGAACGAGGAGACGGACAAGCGGCTGTTCGAGCGGCTCGAGGCCGCGCCGCGCCGGGTGGCGGCGGGGCACCAGCTGCTGTCGGTCGAACGCGGGGAATATGAGCTCGCGGTGCACCGGCCCAGGGCCGGCGAGGGAGGAGTGGGGGGCGGCGGCCCGGACGGCTCGCGGCTGATCGTGCTGGGGCCGAGCAAGCGGCCGGAGCTGTTTGATCGCGTGCTGCGTGCGCTCAACGACGAACCGCTGATCGGTGAATCATCGCTGTTCATGACCGCGGCGGCCGCGGGTGTGAAGGAAGTGGGCGACGCGGACGCGATCGTGCTCGTGCGCCTGGACGTGGATGATCCCAAGAAGGCGGCGCAGGCCGGGGCGTGGGCCGCGAACGCGGCGTTTGCGCTCAAGACCGACGATGAGGGCGTGTCGCTGCGGTGCAGCGTGAGCGATCCGACGGCGGCCGAGATGCTCGACGGCGTCGGCGGGCCGGCGATCGACCTCGACGCGTCGTTCACGGGAGCGCTGATCGCGATCTCCGAGCACCGCGTGGCGAACGTGGCGCTCGAGCCGGTGGCGATGGTGCTCGCGGCCGTGCGCATGCCCGCGCCGCTGCAGCAGGCGCTCACGAGCGGGCAGATGTTCGTGGCGGTGCCGTCGCCGGCAGCGCCGGGCGTGGCGGTCGGGCTCGCGGTGCACATGAAGGACCCGTACACGCTGGCGCCCGAGGGCGATGCGTTCATGGCCGGGATCGTGCGCCTGATCGAGGGCGCCCCCGGCGTGGGCGGCCCTGCGCCGGCGCTGGACTTTGCGGGCGTCGCGCCGCAGGCCGTGCGCACCGTGCCGGTGCAGGCGTGGGGCGCGTTCCCCGAACTCGGCTGGCCGGAGGTGTGGCTGAGCTGGGCGTATGCGCCGAGCGATGCACCGGGCGCGGCGGCGGCGAATGCCGACCCAATCAAGATCGCACCGGCGGACCCGGCACGCGGGTGGTGGGTGATTGGGGCGGCGGCCGGAACGGCGGACGAAGCGGGCGCGGGCCCGGCGTTGGCGCGGGACATCGGCGCGCAGCTTCGTGCGGCGGCCCCGGCGGGCGAGAATGGGCGGGTGCTGTCGCAGGCCGTGCTGCGTCCTGCGGCCCTCGCGCGGGCGGTGTGGCCGGCGGTGCCGGACATGGGGAACTGGCGCGAGGTGTGCAGCCGGGTGAGCCTCGTGCGTTGGCGGTTCGACGCGGGCGACGGGGGACGGATCAACGGGATGGTGCGTGTCGACCTGACGCCGGCGCCGGCGGGGTCGCCCCCAGTGCCGCCACAGGGCGGCGGGCTGGCCCGATAGCGTGAAAGCGGTCAAGTTCGGGTGTGATCGGGGGTCGCGGCGCGTTCGCGAGTGCCGGCGCGCATAAACTCGTCCCCGCGGCGGGCCGGCTTGTCACCGGGCCAGTCCCCCCGCAACCCCCCCGCCCCCAACGCCGCCCGAGCAGACTCTCGGCGTGCACAGCGCCCCGACCTTGGCTCCTCGTATGGCTCTAGACACCAAAGACATCACGCCCGCGATCATCCGCAACGTCGCGATCATCGCCCACGTCGACCACGGCAAGACCACGCTGGTCGACCAGCTCCTCATGCAGTCGGGCAATTTCCGCGCGGGAGAGCTCGAGAAGCTCGCCGGCGGGCAGCACGACCTGATCATGGACTCCAACCCGCTCGAACGCGAGCGGGGGATCACGATCCTGTCCAAGAACTGCGCGGTGTCGTACGCCCGCCCCCTCAAGGGCGGGGCCGAGGGCGCGATCGAGCAGTTCCACATCAACATCATCGACACCCCGGGCCACGCCGACTTCGGCGGCGAGGTCGAGCGCGTGCTCCGCATGGCCGACGGCTGCCTGCTGCTCGTCGACTCGTCCGAGGGCGCGATGCCCCAGACGCGGTTCGTGCTCAGCAAGGCGATCGAGTTCGGCCTGCGCCCGATCGTGGTGGTGAACAAGTGCGACCGCCCGGACGCGCGCATCGCCGAGGTCATCAACGAGGTCTTCGACCTGCTGGTCGAGCTGGGCGCCGACGACCACGCCCTCGACTTCCCGATCGTGTACTCCTCGGGTCGGGCCGGGTGGGCGACGATGGACCAGGACGCCGCGATCGAGGCCTCGGGCAAGGACCATCTGCCTTCGGACCGCGAGGCGAACCTGCGCCCGGTCTTCGAGGCGATCGTCGACCACATCCCGCGCCCGAAGGTCGACGACACCAAGCCGCTGCAGATGCTGATCACCACGCTCGACTACAACGACTACGTCGGGCGCATCGGCATCGGGCGTGTCTTCAACGGGCGGCTCAAGCACGCCCAGCAGGTCGTCGTCATCAAGCGCGACGGCAAGCAGATCACCGACCGCCCCGTGAAGATCCTGCGGTTCCGCGGGCTTGGGCGCGAAGAGGCCCAGGAAGTGATCGCGGGCGACATCTGCGCCCTGATCGGTCTCACGAGCGTCGACATCGGCGACACGATCGCCGACCCCGAGTTCCCCTCGGCCCTGCCGCCGGTGAAGGTCGACGAGCCGACGCTCACGATGGTGTTCCGCGTCAACGATTCGCCGTTCGCGGGCATGGAAGGCGAATACGTCACCAGCCGCCAGATCCGCGAGCGCCTCGAGAAGGAGCTGCGGAGCAACGTGGCCCTCAAGGTCGAGGCCCAGGGCGGCGCGGGCGACGAGTTCGTCGTCTCGGGCCGCGGCCTGCTGCACCTGGGCATCCTGCTCGAGACGATGCGGCGCGAGGGCTTCGAGCTGGCCGTCGGCAAGCCGATGGTCGTCATCAAGGAGATCGACGGCGTCGACCACGAGCCGATCGAGTGGCTGGTGGTCGATGCGCCCAACGACGCCGTGGGCTCCGCGATGGAGCTCGTCGGGTCGCGCAAGGGCGAGGTCAAGAGCATGGAGCCGCGCGGCGACGCCGTGACGCACATGGAGTTCGAGATTCCCGCCCGCGGGCTCATCGGGCTGCGCAGCCGCCTGCTCACGGCCACGCAGGGCCAGGCGATCATGCACCACACGTTCGAGCGGTTCGCGCCCGTGTCGGGCCCGCCGCAGCGCCGCCAGCAGGGCGTGCTCATCGCGAACGAGACCGGCTCGGTGACGACGCACGCGTGCGAACTCATGGCCGAACGAGGCGTGCTGTTCGTGTCGCCGGGCGACAAGGTCTACGCGGGCCAGATCGTCGGCGAGCACAACCGCGACAACGACCTGGTGGTGAACATCACCCGTCTGAAGCACCTCTCGAACGTGCGTGCGGCGAGCAAGGAAGCGACGATCGTGCTCAAGCCGCCGCGCAAGATGACGCTCGAGGCGTCCCTCGAGTACATCGAGGACGACGAGCTGGTCGAGATCGCGCCGACGACGGTGCGGATGCGCAAGCGTGTGCTCGACGAGAGCATGCGCAAGCGTTCGGAGCGTCAGTCGCGCGACAAGGAAGAAGCGGGCGTGTAAGCCGGGTGCCCGGGGTCGGGCGCTTCGCCAGACCCCGGCCGGGGTCAACAGCCGATCGTTTGCAAACGAAGTCCAAGCCCGGGTCTGCCCAAAGCGGCCGACCCGGGGCACCCCCCCTGAGATTCATCCGAAACGAACATCGCCGTGGTCCCGCGCTGCCGCTTGGGGCTCTTATCGCCGCCGCCGCGCCGCGAGAATCCCCACCATCGCGAGCAGGCCGGTCGTGCCTGGCGCCGGGATCACGAAGTTCGTCAGTGTCACCGTGCCCGCGCCGGTGTTGTAGAGCACGTCGAAGTGCCCGCCCCCGATGACACCGACGCTCGTGACGGCGTTGGTGAACGTGCCGGTGAGTGACGCGCCGTCGAGGATCACGAACGAGTCGCCCGGCGCCGGGATGAACCCGTCCACGAGCTCGACCAGGAGCAGGCCGCTGAGCAGGTTGACGGTGCCGGTGACCAGCAGTCGGTCGAACTGCGTGGGCAGCAGTCCGGCGAGCTCGATCTCCACCCCGCCGGGCCCCTGCTGGCGGTAGTTGCCCACGACGCTGAGCGTGGCGATGTCGTCGCCGTCCTCGCCGGGGGCGAACGTGCCGGGGTTGTTGAACGCGTCGACCTGGGTGAGGTCGAGGATGCCCGCGCCAATGACGCGTCCGGCGGGCTGGTTGATGAATGAGACGAAACCGCCGCCTTGGAGGCTGAGCGTGGCGCCCGCGGCGATCGCGATGACGCCCTGGTTGGTGACGGCGAGGTTCGTGTGGTTGATCGCGCCGGTGTAGTCGACGTCGATGAGGCCGCCGTTGAAGACGTCGGCCGAGATCGTGCGTGTGCCGCCGGCGCCGGGCAGGAACCGCACGACGCCAGTCGCCGCGTTGGTGACCCCGGTATCGGAGCTGAGTTGCGAGTTGGTCGCGGCGGAGCTGGTGAGGTTGATCTGGCCCGCGTTGAGGAGGCTGGGCGAGGTGACGTTGGTGTTGTCGGCCCCGGTGGAAAGCGCGTCGATGCGCTGGCCCGAAGCGATGTTGCCGCTGAGGGTCGTGGCGCCGACGAGCTCGAACGCGCCGGCGGTCGTGGCGGTGATGTTGAGCTCGCCGTTGCGGATGCGGATGTTGTTGCCGGTGGTCGTGCCGCCGTTGAAGTTGAAGCGCTCGCCGTTGAGGAGCATCGCGCCGTTGTTGGTGATCGTCCCGGCGTTCTGGTTGACGAGCATGACGCCGCCGCCGGTGACGGTGAGCGTGACGCCGGGGTCGACCGTGATGGTCCCCTGGTTCTGAATCGCTCCGCTCGAGGCGTCCATGAGCGCGTTGGCGTGGACGTCGAAGGAGCCCTGGTTGACGAAGTTGCTGATGGTCAGGGTCCGGTTGCCGCCGGCGCCCGGGAGCACCTCAACGAGGCCGGTGTTGGTGAACTGAGGCACGCTGACGAGCTGCGTGTTGGTCGCGGCCGAGCTGGTGAGCGAGATCCGGCCGCCGTTGGCGAAGGCGTCAACGACGCTGGTGGTGGTGTTGAACGAGCCGGTCGCGAGCAGGTCGACGTGCTGGCCGGGGTGCGTGGCGCCGGTCATGGTGCCGGCCCCGATCATGTCGATGCCGGCGGCGCCGAGCCCGGGTCCCATGTAGAGCTGGCCGTTGAGGACCTGGACGTCGTTGCCGGTGATCGACCCGCCGATGAACTCGAAGCGCTCGCCGTTGAGGAAGATGGCGCCCTGGTTGTCGATGGCGCCGCCGCTCGTGAAGGTGAGGAGCCCGCCGCCGCTGAAGGTGGCGGTGGTTCCGGCGAGGGTGGTGAACGCGCCGCTGTTGTTGAGCCTCCCGCCCGAGCCGTCGAAGAGCGTGCTGGTGTTGACGTGGATCGCGCCCGGGTTGTTGAGGAGCGAGACGCCGATGGAGCGGCTGCCGCCGGCGGCGGATTCGGAGTTGATCGTGCCGGCGTTGGTGACGCCGGCGGGGCTGTTGAACGACACGTTGGTCGCGGCGGAGCTGGTGAGGTTGAGCACGCCGTTGTTGCTCATGCCCAGCGCGGCCGACATGGTGGTGTTGAACGCCCCGGTGGCGAGGGCGTCGACGTGCTGGCCGGCGGCGATGGTGCCGGTGAGCGCGTTGGTTCCGATGACGTCGAAGCCGCCGGGGCCGGCGCCGGAGATGTGGAGCTGGCCGTTGAGGATCTGGACGTCGTTGCCGCTCATCACGCCGCCGGTGTACTCGAAGCGCTCGCCGTTAAGGAAGACGGCGCCGAGGTTGTCGAGCGTCCCGCCGGCGTGGGTGAAGGTCATCACGCCGCCGCCGACGAAGGTGGCGGTCGCCGCGGGCGCGGTGTTGAACGCGCCGGTGGTGTTCGTGACGGAGTTGGGGCTGTCGAACGTGGTATTCGCGTTGACGTTGATCGCGCCGGTGTTCTGGAGCGAGAACGCCGTGATGGTCCTCGCGCCGCCGGCGCCGGGCTGGGAGTTGAGGGCGCCGATGTTGTTGAAGCCCCCGAAGTCGTTGATCGAGGAGTTCGTCGCGGCCGTGCTCGTGAGGTTGACGACGCCCTCGTTGGTGAAGGCGGGCGCGACGTTGAGGATGGAGTTGAACGCGCCGGTGCCGATGACGTCGACGTGCTGGTTCGGGCCGACGCCGCCGGTGTACGCGTTGGTGCCGATGATGTCGAAGCCGCCCGGGCCGGAGCTCGACATGTGGAGCTGCCCGTTCGTGATCTCGATGTCGTTGCCGAAGATCGAGCCGTTGATGGTGAACTCGAAGCGCTCGCCGTTGAGGGCGATGGCGCCCAGGTTGTTGATGACGCCCTCGGAGTGATTGAACGTGATCAGGCCGCCACCGACGACCGCGGCCGTGCGTCCCGGCGCGGTGTTGAAACTGCCGGTGTTCCTGAATTGGGAGTTGGCGCCGTTGAAGGTCGTGTCGGCGTTGACCTCGAACGTGCCGGAACTGCTGAGCATGTCCACGGTCACGAAGCGCCCGCCGCCCGACGCGGGCAGACTCGCGATCGTGCCGGAGCTGTCGATCGTGGTGCCCTGGAGCGTTGCGTTAGTGGCGGCGACGCTCGTGAGGTTGATCGCGCCGGCGTTGGTCATGCCGCTCGAGGCGTTGAGGACGGAGTTGAACGCGCCGGTCCCGACGACGTCGACGTGCTGGCCCGAAGCGATCGTGCCGGTGACGACGTTGGCGCCGATGAGGTCGAAGCCGCCGGCGCCCGCGCCGGTGATGTCGAGCTGGCCGTTGGTGATCTGCACGTCGTTGCCGGTGATCGTGCCGCCGGCGAACTCGAAGCGCTCGGCATTGAGCTCGACCCCGCCGGCGTTGGCGAGTGTGCCGGCCGACTGGCGGAACGTGAGCAGGCCGGTGCCGCCCATGGTGAACGTGGCGCCCGCGGCCGTGTTGAACGCGCCGGCGTTGTTGAGGAGCGAGTTGGCGGCGTTGGCCGTGGTCGGCGTGTTGATGTTGACGGTGCCGGCGTTCTGGAAGCTGACGACGGAGAACAGACGCCCGCCGCCGGAGCCGGCGTTGGAGTTGACGACCCCGCCGGGGCTGTTGGTGAACGTGGTGCTTACCTGGAGGCTCGAGACGGTGGCGGCGGTGCTGGTGAGGTTGATCGTGCCGGAGTTGGTCATGGCCCCGGTGCGGTTGAGGACGGAGTTGAACCCGCCGGTGGCGATGACGTTCGCGATGCCCTGGTTGGTGAACGTGGACGTCGTGATGGCGACGTTGCCGGTGAGGTTGAAGATGGAGCGGTTGAAGAAGGTGCCGGCCCCGGCGAAACCGCCGTTGGTGAAGGTGGTGGTGCCGGCCATGAGGTCGATGCCGGTGCCCGCGGTGACGGTGCGCCCGTTCGCCAGCAGGGTGGCGTCGGTCGAGTTGATCACCAGCGAGGCGATGCCGGGGTTAATGTCGAGCGTGACGGTGTAGAGGCCGCCGGTGGCGTCGATGATCGCCTCGTCGGTCGCGGTGTCGGGCACGCCGTCGGTCCAGTTCCCGAGGTTGTTCCAGCTGCCGTTAGAGGGGTACAGCCAGCTCGAGACCTGAGCGTGTGCGGAAATCGCCAGTCCGGCCGCGGCCAGAAGGCCCACGCAGCGCGCATGATGCGTCGTCATTTTCTCTCCTCCGTTCGCCGCCGAGAAGCGCCTCCCCGGTGGGCGGTCACTCCAGATGTCGTTCAGCACGCGAATATACCAGATTTGCCCCGAAAATGGGCATTAATCCGCTGGGGAGTCTCGTTGGGAAGCCGGGCAATCTGGCCGCCGGTCGCGTGCATGCGATTCAACAACCGACCGCGCCTACACTGCCGACCCCACTGCGAGCCGGGATCCAAGCCGGGTCAATACGCCCGCCCCGTACCGCGTGAGTAAGCCAGAGGTTAGGACCATGTACGCGATCATCGAGTCTTCCGGCACGCAGATCAAGGTCGCCCAGGGCGACGAAGTGACCATCGACCTCTTCGAGGGCGGCGAGGCCGCGGCCGGCAAGCAGATCACGTTCGACAAGGTGCTGCTCGTCGGCGCCGTCGGCGGGGCCGCCAAGGTCGGCAAGCCGTACGTCGCGGGCGCGAAGGTCACGGCCGAGCTCATCGAGCCGCTCGTGATGGGCGAGAAGCTCTACATCCAGAAGCACCGCCCCAAGTCGACCTACAAGCGCCGCACCGGCCACCGCCAGCGGTTCTCGAAGATCAAGATCACCGGCATCGTCGGATGATCACCAGAAGGCATCCAGGCACCTAGGCATCGAGGCATCCAGTAGATGCCTCGATGTGTTTTTGCCCCTCTTCACTCGATGCCTTGATGCCTCATGCCTTGATGCCTTCCTTCTTCACGAACGTCCCGCTGGCCCGGTCCTTCACCACGCCCGGAAACGCCAGCGCCCTGCCGTGAGCCACGGCGTACACGCCCGGCGCCAGCGCCCCCGTCGCGAACAGCGCCTCGGTGAGGTTCTGCAGCGCGTCCGAGCGCACCATCTCGAACGGGCGCATCGCGGCCGTGAGCACGATCGGCACGCGCGGCTTGAGCGTCGCGCTCAGGTGCTCGCCGGTCTTCTCCAGCGTGTCCGTCCCGTGCAGGATCACGATCCCGCTCGTGTCGGTGGGGAAGTCGGCCGCGCCACCCGCGACGCGCACGGCCTCGGCGACCCGCGACCGGTCCGCGTCGGTCATCTCGAGGCTGTCCTTGCTCATCAGTTCGATCACGCTCAGCGACACGTCCTCCAGACGCAGCCGTCGCAGCATCTTGCGGACGATCGAGCGGTGGTTCGCCAGCACGCCCGAGCGGTCGTCGTAGGTCTTTTCGATCGTGCCGCCGGTCGTGATCAGGGTGATCGAGCGCATCGGGATGAGCGTAGCAACGGACTCCCCTTGTGCAAAAGCGGTAGAGGCGGCGTCACGGTGTTGCCGCGTAACGCCGCCCCTGACCATTCGCTCGATTGTCGCGGCGATTGCTGGCGGCTACCGCCGGCGCCGCGTCGCGATCAGTGCTCCCATGCCCAGGACCATCGCCGCCGAAGGCGACGGCACCTGGAGGTACCGGTCGTAGATCCAGTCGCTGACGAGCTGGCCGCCGGTGAGGCCCCACTCGCCGTCGAAGATCCAGTGGATACCGCCGTAGATGCGGCTCATGCTCGCCTCGTGGGCGGCCTCGGAGAACGAGTCGTAGGAGCGGGTGATGCCGTCGCTGGTGACGCTGAAGTCAAAGTCGTCGGAGCCGAACCAGTTGGCGAGCATGGTGGCGGCGGCGGAGCTGAACGTGCTGTGCCCGCTGGTGTACGCGGGGAAAGCGGGGGTGGAGATGAGGGGAATCCAGTCGGGGTCGGGGATGGTTTCGTCGTTGCCGTCGGTGTCGCCGAGGTTGATGCCGGTGATCGGGCGCCAGAAGTTGTAGAAGTACTTCGCGTCCCAGCACTGGATGCCCGCGTCGGCCTCGGCCATGTTCAGCAGGGCGAACATGCGGGCGTTGTCATCGATGGACTGGCTCCCGGCGAGACTCTGGGCGACCTGGTTCCACAGGCCCGGCGGGGTGACCGAACCCGCGCCCGCGACCCACATGTACGCGATCTCGGTCTGGTCGTCGGTGCGGAGCAGGCTGGTGGCGCCGCCCAGGTCCTTGACCTGGTTGTACGCGTCGCGGTACTGCGTGCTGGTGAGCGCCGGGGGCGGCGGGGGACGGAACTGGCTGCCGGAGATGATGCCGAAGGGCGTGACGTTGCCCCACGCGGGGAGCACGCCGGGGGCCTGGGTCGGAGGAGTCGGGCGCCACTCCCCGGGCGCAAGCCCGCCCAGGAAGGGCGGCGGAACTATCTGCGAGCCGTCGTTGGCGCGAGCGGCGAGCATCGCGTTGGCGCACGCCAGCCCGACGTCACGTCCGGCGTCGACCGCCGGGCCCGATCCGATCACCGCGAGCGACGCGGCGAGCTGCTCGTCGAGGGCGACAGCGCGCGTCGGGAACAGCTGCTTCAGGACCCGGTGGGCGGCGTACGCCGTGGCGGCTTCCTGCGACGCACCCTGCGCGGCCGGGAACGACGTCAGATACGGCTGGTGAGTCCCGGTGATCGAGTTCACCGCGTCGTAGACCGCCAGTTGCGTCATCGCCATCGCTCGGGCGGCGCGCGGGGGCGGCGTGGGGGTGGCCGCGACCGACTGAAGCAGATTGTCATTCCACTCGGTGACGATGTCCGCCGACGCGGGCAACGCCGCCGCGCCCGCGATCGCCGCGATAACGAAGGTCAGACGCTCCATAATGCACACTCTCCATTCACGCCGCGCACCAAGGCGCGGCGGACACCTCGGCCGTCCGCGCACGAACGCACGCCGGACAGCTTCTGTCGTCAAACTACCAGAATCTGGCCTTGCGCCAAGCGGAAAGCGGGCGAATTCATCCCCCGATAACGGGTTCGCTCGTTTAGGCCGGGTTGCCGGAGCGGAGCTGGTGGACCATGCTCCAGAGCCGGTCGACCTCGCCGCGTTCGGCGAGTTCGACGGGCTTGAGCCCCTCGAACGCCGGGTTGGGAGTGACGAGCCACTTCCCGACGCTCTCGGGCTTCATGACTTCCCCCAGCGCGTTGCACAGGCGGAGGATCTCCATCACCCGGCGGCGGAGCTCGTCGCGCGGGTGGAAGTCCGGGTCTTCGAGCGAGGCGACGGTCCGGGTCGAAACCCCGACGAGGCGGCCGAACTCGGGCTGGGTGAGGTCGAGGCGGGTGCGCATCGTCCGCACCGGGGAATCCGGCTCGGGAGCGGGGGGATTTGGAGCGGGATGAGCGGCGGCACGTGCCATGGGGACCTCAGGAAGGATCGTCCGATCGATGGACGTCACCTAACTATTACATGCAATTTTGCATGCGTCAAGAGGTCCCGCACGGATTTTGGCGTCAATTCTGCGAGCGGTCGATGGCGGCGCAGCGGCCGGTGGTGCCGAGCAGGTCCGGGAAAACGACGACGATGAACCCGGTGCGCGACTGCGAGGACGGGGCGATCAGGCCGTCGAGGCCGCACTGGTACGCGGCCCGCCCGACGCCCTGGGTGAGGGCCTCGCGCCCGGCGTTGTTGCGGTCGAACCACGGTTCCTCGACGAGGTCGGCGAGGGTGACGCGGAGGCGGCGTCGGACGAGGCCGTCGGTGAGGTCGGCGGCCTGGGTCAGGCGGATATCGAGAGCCCGGACCACCCGCGGCATGGCGTCGGCGTCGGGGATGGCGAAGCGGCGCGACTGGGCGAGGCTCTCGGCGACCGCGAGTTCGGGGGTGGCGGCGCCGTAGACGGTGCGGAAGGACGTTGGGGGATTCCAGCGCCCGCCGTGCTTCCTGGAGCCCACGCCGGAGACCAGGTCGAGGGAGGCGGCGTAGCGGGGGGTGACGCTGCGGTAGATGGGGCCGGCCCATCGCTCGGTGAGGGTGCGTTTGAGCATGCGCTCGAAGACGCCCTCGAAGTGGTCGGCGTTGGGGTGAGGCGTCAGAGGCACGGCCGCGGAGAGTACGTGCCGATCCGAGCCTCCCGCGCGAGCGGGAGGTTCTGTGCGCACGGTCATCCAACACCTCCCGCTCGCGCGGGAGGCTCGGATAAGTCTGTATACTCGCCGCTTTCGTGGACAGTCGCGGAGTGCTGACATGCGCAGACGGTTTGTCGCCGGAATCGGCCTTGCGTTGATCGGGATGGGCGCGGCGTCCGCGGCGGTCGCCCAGGACCAGCCCGTGGCGTTCGTCGGGGCGACGGTGCTGCCGATCGTGACCGGCGGCAAGGATGCCGCGCCGATCGAGAACGGCGTCGTCGTGGTGCACAAGGGCAAGATCGTGGCCGTGGGGGGCGCGGGGACTGCGATCCCCGCGGACGCCAAGCGCGTCGACGCGAAGGGCAAGATCGTCATGCCCGGGCTGTGCGACACGCACAACCACATCGGGGGCGTGGGCGGGGCGGACCAGTCCGGCACGATCCAGCCGGCCGTGCGGGTGATCGACTCGATCAACCCGTTCGACTCGGGGTTCCGGCGGGCTCAGGCCGGCGGCCTTACGACGCTCAACATCATGACGAGCTCGGGGCACCTGCTCAGCGGGCAGACGGTGTACATCAAGGCGAAGAAGGCCAAGACGATCGAGGAGATGATGATCAAGGGCGCCGACGGCAACTGGCTCGGCGGGATCAAGATGGCGAACGGGACGAACCCGATGCGGGCGCCCCCGTTCGCGGCCACGCGCGGCAAGGCCGCGGCCATGGTGCGCGAGCAGTTCATCCGAGCCCAGGAATACCGCGACAAGATCGCGCGGGCCGGCGACGACGCGGAGAAGAAGCCCGCCCGCGACCTCGCGCTCGAGCAGCTCGTGCTTGCGATGGAGGGCAAGAAGATCATCCACCACCACACGCACCGGGCCGACGACATCGCGACCATCCTGCGCCTGCAGAAGGAGTTCGGCTTCCGCGTCGTGCTGCACCACGTGTCGGAGGCGTACAAGATTTCCGAGGAGATCGCCGCGGCTCAGAAGACCGGGCCCACGGGGCGGCGCGAGGGCGTGGTCGGGTGCTCGGTGATCCTCATCGATTCGCCCGGCGGCAAGCTCGAGGCCCGCGACATGCTCTACGAGAACTGCGCCCTGCTCGACAAGGCGGGGATCCACGTGTGCATGCACACCGACGACTACATCACGGACTCGCGGCTGTGGATGCGGATGCCGGCGCTCGCGGTCCGCGGCGGATTCAGCCGCACGCAGGCCCTCAAGAGCCTCACGATCGAGGGCGCCATGTGCATGGACCTGGGCGACCGCGTCGGATCGCTCGAGGTCGGCAAGGACGCGGACGTCATCGTGCTCAGCGGCGACCCGCTCAGCGTGTACACCAAGGTCGAGCAGACGTGGATCGAGGGCGTGCAGGTGTACGACCGCTCGAACCCCGACGACCGGCTCTACGCCGACGGCGGCTATGGGGCGGGACGGGATCAGTCGCCGTACTTCTGCTGCTTTGGGGATGCGGGCGGGTGGGTGTGGCGGAGCCAGGTGCAGCAGCAGAGTGGGCAGTAAGGCAAATGGCAAAGACGCAAATGGCAAAGGGCAAATCAGGAAGTGGAGCGATGCACGTGATGACTCGACGCGCGACAGTGGGGCGATTCCTGGCTCGAATTTGCCCTTTGCTCATTTGCTCTTTGCTTATTTCGCCGGCTTCGGCGCAGGTCGCCATCAAGGGCAAGACCGTCTACACGATGGCCGGCGCCCCGATCAAGGACGGCGTCGTCATCGTGACCGACGGCAAGGTGGCGGCCGTGGGGCCCGCGGCGAGCACGCCGATTCCGGCGGGGTACAAGGTGCTCGAGGGTGTCGTGGTGACGCCCGGGCTCGTTGATGCCCGCGGCACGCTGGGGCTGACGGGGATCTACAACACGCCGCACGACTCGGACCAGATCGAGCACTCGGGGCCGATCCAGCCGGAGTTGCGGGCGGTGGACGCGTACAACCCGATGGAGCCGCTCA
The DNA here is from genome assembly GCA_964564695.1 of uncultured Phycisphaeraceae bacterium. Classification (GTDB taxonomy): domain Bacteria; phylum Planctomycetota; class Phycisphaerae; order Phycisphaerales; family UBA1924; genus CAZMCC01. The sequence continues at coordinate 24,545 of CAZMCC010000056.1, forward strand.
TCGAGTTCGTGCGATCGTTCGGCGTGACGACGGTGCACACGGGGCACGCGCCCGGCGAGCTGATCTCCGGGCAGACGATGGTCGTGAAGCTCCGCGGGCTGACGATCGACGAGGCCGTGATGATCCCGACGGCGATGGTCGCGGCCACGATCGGCCCCGGCGCCGAGCGCCCCGGCGGCAGCCCCGGCACGCGGGCCAAGTCGATCGCGATGCTCCGCGAGGAGCTGCTCAAGGCCAAGGACTGGGCGGCGAAGCGGGAGAAGGCGAAGGCGGACCAGGCCGCGGGAAAGGAAGCTCCGGCTGCGCCGGACACAGGCGGGACGCCTGTGCCACCGGTGACAGAGGAAGAGAAGAACAAGGAGAAGGACAAGAAACCCGACCCCACCGAGCGGAATCTCCGCATGGAGATGATGTCGGACGTGGCGTCGGGGAAGACGCCGTTGCTGGTGCGGTGCGACCGGGCCCAGGACATCGCGGCGGCGTTGCGGCTGGCGGACGAGTTCAAGCTCAAGCTGGTGCTCGACAGCGCGGCGGAGAGCTACGTGCTGGCCGACAAGATCAAGGCCGCGGGCGTGCCGGTGATCATCCACCCGCTCATGCAGCGGGCGGTGGGGGACATGGAGAACCAGTCGTTCACGACCCCGGCGAAGCTGCGGGCGGCGGGAGTGCCGTACGCATTCCAGAGCGGGTACGAGGGGTACGTGCCGAAGGTGCGGGTGGTGCTGTACGAGGCGGGGATCGCGGCGGCGAACGGGCTCACGTTCGAGCAGGCCCTCGCGGGGTGCACGATCGACGCGGCGAAGATGATCGGCGTCGCCGACCGCGTCGGCTCGCTTGAGGTCGGCAAGGACGGCGACGTCGCGATGTACGACGGCGACCCGTTCGAGTACACGTCGCACTGCATCGGCGTGGTGATCGAGGGGAAGGTTGTGAGTGAGAAGGTGCGGTAGGGTCTTCGAGCCTGAAGGGCTCGAAAGGAAGTAGCCGGGGGTGAAGCGAGTCCGCGAGCGCCACCCCCGGAGAGGCGAATCAATTGTTTTTTGGTTGTTGTCGAGCGACGCCGAAGGCGTCGTCGTGGGGTGACCGCGCGGCGACGGCACGACGACCCATTCAGGCAACGCCGTGAACTAAGAGGCAAGGGCGAGGTCGGATCCGATGGCTCGCCGGC
>CAZMCC010000057.1:0-25342 GCA_964564695.1 uncultured Phycisphaeraceae bacterium
GCGGAGGGGGAAATGCTTGAACGGCGTCCAGCCGTTCAAGCGAGGGGGAGGCGTTGGCCATCGCCAAAACAACCACGCCCCCGCGCGGTTGCCTTTCCACTCGATGCCTTGATGCCTCTTGCCTCGATGCCTTCCGCTAGGCCGCCTTCATCCGCCGCCCCGGCGCCACCCGCCCGCGCCTCCGCACCATAAACCGCACCCATCGCACCGCCCCCACCACCGACCGGTGCGCGATGTGCACGCTCAGCCGCAGCCCCAGCCGCCGCAGCGCACTGTCATCCGGATCGTGCTGACGCGCCAGCCGACCCCAATACCGCGCCCGCGTCCACTGCCCGAGCTTCACGTACGCCACCGCGAGGTTGTGCATCGCCGGCGCATAGCGCTTATCCAGCCGCAGCACGTCACGGCACAATTCAATCCCCGCGTCGAGATCCCCCGAGTGCAGGCACGCGAGCGCCAGATCGTGCAGCGCCCGCGGATCCGTCGACCGCCGCTTCGCGACGCCGTCGAGCAGCCCGCGGGCCGCGTTCGAAGCGCCCGAGTCGAGCAGCAGGCGACCCAGGTCCCCGAGATCCTCGTCGCTGAATTCCGCCGGGTTCTGCTGCGCCGCGCTCAGCTCCTCGCCCAAGAGCGCCCGCGCCCGGTCCGCATGCGAGATCACCGCCGTCGACAGCAGCAGCCGCGCCTCGCGCCGGCGAACGCCCGGGAAGTGCTCATCGAGCCGGCGAACCACGCCGTAGTACCCGAGCGCCTCGTCCCGCAGCCCGCGCCGCTCGGCCACCTCGGCCAGCCCGAAATACGCCTCGGCGTTCTCCGGGTCGAGTTCGAGCACGCGCCGGAACTTCTCGTCCGCCTCGGTCAGGCGGTTCATGTCCGTGAGCAGCCGCGCCAGATCGAGGATCGCCGGAATATCCCCCGGCGCCCGGCGAAGCTCCACGAGATACAGCTGCCGCGCCCGCTCGAGGCGTCCGGTCTTCGCGTACACCTCGGCCAGCCGTGCGTGCACGCCCGGCAGCGTCGGGTCCAGCTGCGCCGCCTCGCGCAGGCACCACAGCGCCCGCTCGGTCTGCTCGCGCATGAGCAGGCTCTCGGCCAGGTTCACGAACGCCCCCGGGTCCTTCGCGTCGATCTGCTGCGCGAGGTAGAACATCACCTCCGCGTGATCGTGATCCCCAAGACGCGTGTACGCCTCGATCCGGTGCACCTGGCTCGCGGCCGGTCCCATCGCCCCACCCGCTCCGCCCGTGCTCGCCGGCGCCTCATCATCCTCGTGCTTCGGCGGCCACCCCAGCGCCTCCGCGCGCTCCAGCCACACGATCGCTTCCTTCGCGTCCCCCGCACGCAGGTTCGCCGACCCCAGCATCAGCGCCACTTCCGAATCATCCGGCGACAGCTCGTGCGCCCGCTTCAGCGGAACGATCGCATCCTCGTGCCGCCCCGCGGCCTCGAGCGTCAGCCCAAGATTGACATACCACTCGGTCCGCGTCGGGTCGATCGCCAGCGCGCGGCGCAGCGTGCTCTCCGCTTCATCGAAGCGTCCCGCTTCGAACAGCCGGTGAGCCCGGTCCGCCAGCTTGTCCGCTTCGCTCCAATCACCCAAGTTCAGCACCCTCGCGGTTTCAGCCCGAATCGTACACCACATGAACGGCTCCGGAGATCCCCCTCCGCCCTGGCGGAGGGGGAAATGCTTGCTCGGCGTCCAGCCGAGCAAGCGAGGGGGAGGCGTTGGACCTCGCCAAGCCGGTTGCGCTCCCCGGACGGCCCTCGGGCGGCAGCGTTGAGCCAGCTTCGCGGTGTCCTCCCTGCGCGCCCCGGCTTGACCGGTGACCGCATTTCTCCAATACTTGCACAATGACGCAACTACGCAAGCTTCACCCCCCCCGCTCCCCCCGCCAGGCCGCCGCCCGCCCCGGCCCCCTCGACGCCGCCCTCGACCCCGACCTCTTCAAAGCCCTCGCCGACCCCACCCGCGCCCGCCTCATCGCCTGCATCGCCAAGTGCGCCCGCGGCTGTTCCGTCGGCGAAGTCGCCGATTGCTGCTCCGTCGACCTCTCCGTCGTCTCACGCCACCTCGCCCTCCTCGCCCGCGCCGGCGTCCTGGGCGTCATCAAGGACGGCCGCGTCGTCCGCTACCACGTCCGCTACCCCGACCTGTGCCGCTCCCTCCGCTCCCTCGCCGACGCCCTCGACCGCTGCGCCCCGCCCTCAGGCAGCTGCTGCGAAGGAGGCTGCTGTGACGCAGTGTGACTTCGCCGCCCGAAACTCGCGCCCACTCCTCGCGCTCGCGGCCGCCGGCCTCCTCTCCGCCTGCTCCGCGCAACCGAAGCCCGCGCACTCGAACGCATCGAACGCATGCACCCTCAACGAAGCCGACATGCAGGAGCGCAAAGCCCTGCTCAGTCGCCTCACACACGACGTCATCGACCAGAACGACCTGCCCGACGGCCTCACGTATCGCTTCGATCCCAGCCCCGACATCGTGTCGCGCCTCGCCCACCTCGTCGAGCTCGAGAGCGACTGCTGCCAGTTCCTCACGTTCACCATCGTGGCCGAACGCAACCGCGGGGCCGTCTGGCTCCACGTCACCGGCCCCGCCGACTCCCAAGCTCGCATCCACGAGTACTTCGACAAGAGGCCATGACCATGCCCGCGCAGGCAACGAAACCCCGCGTCCTCTTCATCTGCTCCGGCAACTCCGCCCGCAGCATCATGGCCGAGGCCCTGCTCCGCCACCACGCCGCCGAGCGCCTCGAAGTCCACTCCGCCGGCATGGAGCCCAAGGGCGTCAACCCGCTCTCCCTCCGTGCGCTCGAAGAAATCGGCGTAAGCACCGACGCCCTCTCGAGCAAGAGCACGATGGAGTTCCTCGGGCGCACCCGCGTCCACACGGCCATCATCGTCTGCGACAACGCCCAGCAGTCATGCCCGCGCATCCAGCCATTCGCGGGCGAAACCTTGTACTGGCCCTTCGACGACCCCGCCGCCGCCCTCGGCTCAGAAATGGACCGTCTCGCCGAGTTCCGACGCATCCGCGACGAGATCGATGCCCGCATCAGGGGATGGCTCGCCAGCGTTCTCCCTCTCCCTCGCGGCTCCGAGCGGGGGACAGGGCGGGGGTGAGGGCTCCGTCTCCTCTCCGCCTCTCCTCCAACTTCTACGCCTTGTGCTCTTGGCAACTGCAACAGATCAAGGCCGTACGCAGAGCACGCCGAGGTGTGCAGAGTGACGCAGAGCGGGGAACTTGGATGGTCGAGGCGATGCATCTCATCGCACCTCCACAATCCAACAACCTCTCCGCGTCACTCCGCCCATCTCCGCGTTCTCTGCGTACGTCTTCTCCCCCGTCAATAATCGGCGATCCCGATCGCCGTGCCCACTCCCTCTCCCACGCCCGCTCAGACGTCCCGCACCACCACCCTGCGCAAGGACCTCCGCGCCATCCGCCTCGACGGCTTCACCTGGGCCCTCATGGCCGGTGTCGCCGAGCAGGTCGCCTTCACCACCTTCGCCCTCGCCATCGGCACCAGCGAGGTCCTCACCGGCCTGCTCGCCACCGTCCCGATGGTCATCGGCGCGCTCGTCCAGCTCGTCAGCCCCTGGGGCGTCGCCTGGGTCGGCTCGCACCGGCGCTGGACCATCCTCACCGCCACCCTCCAGGCCTGCGCGTTCATCCCCCTCGCCCTGGGCGCCCTCTACGGCCGGCTCCCCGTGCCGCTGCTCTTCGCCGCCGTCGCCGTCTACTGGGCCGCCGGCTTCTCCGCCGGCGCAAGCTGGACCGCCCTCGTCGGCGTCCTCGTCCCCCGGTCCATCCGCGCCAACTACTTCGCCCACCGCACCCGACTCAACCACCTCGGCATCTTCCTGGGCCTCTCCCTCGGCGGACTCACCCTCCACCTCGTCTACGGCCACACCAAGCCCAACGGCTCACACGACCTCCCCCATCCCCTCTGGGCCTTTGTCGGCATCTTCATCGCCGCCGCACTCTCGCGCATCGTCTCCGCGTGGCAGCTCGCGCGCTACAGCGAGCCCCCGACCACCGCGCTCGTCGCCTCGCGCCCCGAGCCCGTCCGCTTCGGCCAGGCCTACGCCCGCCTCCGCCAGTCCCCCGCGCACAACCTCCTGGCCTTCATGTTCGCCCTCATCACCGCGGCCTACATCTCCGGCCCCTTCTGCGCCCCCTACATGCTCAAGCAGCTCAAGGTCGACTACCTGGAGTTCATGATCCTCGTCGGCACCGCCCCGCTCGCCAAAGTCATCGCCCTGCCGCTCCTCGGCCGCATCGCCCAGCGCTACGGCGCCCGCCGCCTCCTCTGGATCGCCGGCATCGGCGTCGCCCCCACCGCCGCCGCGTGGGTCGTGAGCGACAGCTTCTGGTGGCTCTTCGCCGTCCAGGCCGTCGGCGGCGCCATGTGGGCCGCCCACGAACTCGCCACCTTCCTGCTCATGCTCGAATACGTCCCCGAGCACCAGCGCACCGGCGTGATGACGAGCTGGAACCTCGCCAACGCCGTCGGCCAGACCACCGGCTCCTTCGCCGGCGCCGCGATGCTCGCGGTGCTCAGCGAATCCATGGACACCGAAGGCCCCACCCGCGCCGCGTACTACGCGGTCTTCCTCACGTCGAGTGTGCTGAGAGCCTCGTGCCTGTTCCTGCTCTGGCGCATCTCATCAGGCCGAAGGCCTGGTCGTCTGTAGCCGGCGGTGGAGGAGGCTCTGCGACGACACCGCCGGTAGGCCGCCCTTCAATTCTCTTTGTTTGAAGTGCATTCGCAGGCTGAAGGCCTGCTCGAACATCGCCGCGCGATCACCATTCACCATTCACCGCTCACCGCTCACCATTCACTCTTGCTCCCCTACTCCTCCGCCGGCCCCACATACACCACGTAATCCGCCGCCCCGCGCTCCTCGTCCCCGATCCCGCTCTCGGGCGCCCACGCCCCCACGAAGCTCACCGTCACCACCCGCGCCCCCGGCTTCGCCCGCTCGAGCGCCTGCACCAGCCCGCCCTTGTGCTCGACGTGGAACTTCCCGACCACCAGCGCCACCGGCTTCCCGCCCGCGTCCATCGCCCGCGCCACGCTGTCCGCCATCGTCGCGTCCCACACCGACTGCGACCGGAACATCGCCTCGATCCGCGCCTCGGCCGCGGGATCCGCCCCCGGCTCGGCTCCCCCGCGCATCAGCGCGAAGAAGTCATCCCGATACTTCCCCGTCGGCAATGACGTGGGGGTCGGCACCACGAACAACCTCTTCTGCTCCGGCGTCAGCCCGTTCAGCCTTTCAAACCCCTCCGTCCGCGCGAGCTTCACATACGGCCGCGGCGCGTTCGCCGCCACCACCGGCCGCCCCGCCGCCTTCGACAGCTCCACGATCGCCCGATGCCCGCGCGGGTAGTTTCCCTCCGCACGCCGGGTCGCCTTCTTCATCCCCTCCTCGTCCGTCACGCCCGTGAGATAGTCGTCGAGCCCCGACTGCTCGTTGCGCTCAAAGAACTCCAGCGCCCCCACCACCCCCGGCGACCGCGTCAGCACATCCTCGAAGAACGCCCCCTCGAACGCCTGCCCCACCGGCTGCCCGTGCAGCTCCCCGATCAGCACGGCGTCCGCCGCGGCCCCAGCCGCCACCACCTCATCCCACATCGCCAGCGCCCCGTCGCCCCCGCGCCGGATCGCCACCACATGGCGCACATTCGCCGCCGTCTCCGCGATCCGCGGATCGATCACCGGCGCGTCCGCCCCCGCTCCCTTACCCGAATTCGACGCGCACCCGCCGCTCATCGCGCCGACAACCATCGTCACGAGACACGCCGCACGAAGCACACCTTTGCGCATGGCCAATCCCTCAACCGAACCCCGACCCGGACGGCATCTGTAGGCGCTTCCGCTCCCCCGAAGCGCTCAAAATCGCCACGTTCTTCAGGCCGAAGGCCTGGTCGTGAGTAGCCGGCGGTGGAGGAGGCTTTGCGACGACACCGCCGGAAAGCCGCCCCAACTTTCTTTGGTTGATTTGCATTTGCAGCCTGACGGGCTGCTCGTGCCGTCGCCGCGCGACGCCACATCCGACGGCCCGCTTGAGCCGCCCCTCACCACTCACCCCTCACCATTCACCATTCACTCCCCACTTACCCCGCCGCCCTCGCCAGCTGCCGCCTCTGCACCCGATCCGCATAATCCGCGAACACCCCCACCACGAACGACCGGTGCTCCGGGTTGAACGCGAAGTCGAAGCTCAACCCCGCCGCCACGTTCTGCTCAAGGTCCATGTTCGTATGAGCGATCCGAGCCGTCACCGCGATCGGCGCCGGCACGTCCGGCGTCAGCTCCACGCGGCACCACAAATGCGGGCGCATGTGAATCCCCGTCGAATCCGCCTTGTCCACCTTCAACCCCAGCCCGCCGCCCGAGACATTCACCAGCCGCGCGTTGAACTTCGGCCCCACCGACGGCAGCACCATCGGGTCCGTATCAATATTCGCCGACAGCTCCGCCACCGCCCGCTCACCCGACCGGACCTCCATCAGCTCCTGAATCCTCATCCGGTTCGCCGCTTCCGCGGCCACCACCGTCGTCGGATCCATCAAGGGCCAGCACTCCACCACCGGCAGGTGCAGATCCGCCGTGGTGATGCGGTAAAAGTTCCGTCGCGTGCACCGCTCGACACCCGTCGGCAGCCCGAGCACGAGCCGTCCCCCACCGCCCCCATTGCCTGCGCCCGGCATCGCCCCCGTCACGCTCGTATGGAACATCCACCGGTTCTGCCCGACCGTCATCGCCCCGACCAGCGTTACGCCGGCCCGGAACTCGATCGAATGCCCGAACACCCCCGGCGCCTCCACCACCACCGCGTCGGGCCGGATCTCGATCACCCGCACGCGCCACACCACGTCCGCCGCCCCGAACTCCTCGTGGGGGCCGGGCACGTCCCCGGTCCGTCCCAGGGAAATCTCGATGGCGCCGCCGCGTTCGGCGATCTTGCGCAGACACCCTTCCCAATGCTCGGTACGAGAACGTGTGGCGGGCACAATAACTGTCCTTCTACTGAGGTGGACGATCGGGACCAGTCGTGGGTCCTCTTCCTACCCGCGCCAAATCGGTGATCCCGAACCCCCGCTTTACCCCGATCCGCCAACCGCCCGCCCCCCCACCCGCGCAGACTTCGCCGCCGCCTCCAAATCCCCCTTCAATCCGCGCCACTGCTCCCGCGTGAGGGCAGCCCCCGCGAACCGCGACCGGTACACCGCGTCCGCCGCCGCCGCCGCCACCCGCCCGAGTTCCGGAAGCGCCGGCGAAATCGCCCGCGCGTGCTCCAGCACCGGCCGCTCCCGCGGCTTGGGAACGTGGGCCCGGCGCAATATCCCCAACATCAGCCGGTACAGGTCCGCCGCGAGCGGATCGCTCCCACCCAGCTCCCGCGCCCCGCCGCGCCGCAGCAGCCTCAAGATCCTCCGGCGCAGCACCAGCAGCGCCAGCGCCGCCGCGCCGCCCCCCACCGCCGCGTACACCCACCACGCCAGGCGAATGCCGCGCCCGTCCGACGTGCCCGTAACCTCACCCACAAACCGCTCGATCGGCCCGGTCAGCCGCCCCAGCCGCTCCCGCAGCCCGCCCAGATCGATCCCCGATCCCCCCAGCAGCGACGACCGCCGCTGCTCGTCGAACGACACCACCAGGCTGTTCCACGCAAAGTCGATCGCCTCATACGCGCGCCGCAACCGCCCCAGCACGCCCCCCGACGCCGCGTGGATGCTCTCGAGGTCCGCCGGCGGCGACGGATCGAACAGCACCCACCGCCCCGGCTCGATCTGCACCTCCGCCCACGCGTGCGCGTTGCTTGCCCGCACCACGAACTGCCCCGTCACCTCGTTGTACTCCGTCGCCAGGTACCCCATCGCCATCCGCGCCGGCAGCCCCACGCTCTGGCACAGCGCCACCATCGCACTCGCGAAATACTCGCAGTGCCCCTTGCGCCGCTCGAAGATGAAGTGCACGATCGGGTCTACGCCCACCGGCGGCGCACTCATCTCCAGCGTGTACGTCGCGTTCTGCCGCAGATACGCCTGCAGCGCCGCCGCCGCCGAACGGTTCTCCGTCAGCGACCGCTCCTCGTGCTCGAGCGGCAGCCCGCGCTCCGTCAGGATCTGCTCAGCCAGCGGCGCGATCCTCGCCAGCGCCGGGCTCCCACCCCCCGCAAACACGAGCGATACCGGCGCAACAACCCTCTCAGGCGTGCCCCCTTCCGGCTGCGACCAGATCGTGTACCGGAACTGCCCGCTCGTCGCGTTTCGCCGGAACACGAGCGTCCGCTCGTCCACGCTGAGCACGCCCCGCCCGTCCCACTCGAGCCTCGTCGGGCGCCACATCGTGAACAGGTACGTCTGGCTCCGCGCCGAGTTGCGCAGCGTCACGACCTGCTTGCGCTCCGCCGTCCCGGGGTGCTCCCGGCCGTACGGGCTCACGTTGATCAGCCGGATGCGCGAGTCCCGGTCCGTCTCGTCGCTCTGGCTCCACGTCCGCGACACCGGGTCATACGTGTCGCTCACGCTCCCGCGCAGGTGCAGCGTTCGCATCAGCCGCCCGATGTTCTCCTCCCCCTCCGTCGCGTCGAACACCGCCACGTCCATCACCGGAGTCTGGTCCGTCGGATTCAAGAACCCCGCCTGCCCCAGCCGGATCTGGTCCGTGAACCCCACCGCCGCCCCCGGCGCCACCCGACCGAACGCCCCCAGCGTGTTCCTCCCCAGCCCCCGCGGCAGCAGCACGAACGCCAGCCCCGCAAAGACGAGCGATCCCGCCACCGCCGCGATCACCGTCGACCGGAAATGCCGCTGTCGCCCGGGACCGTCCGCCGCCCCGCGCGAGATCGCCGACGCCGTCAGCCTGCGCAACCCCACGTCGATCTGCAGCGCCATCGCCGCCCCCGTGATCAGCGGCGTGTACACGAAGATCAGCGCCCCCACCAGCAGCGAGTTCGCCGTCAGGATCGCCCCGATCGCGACAAACAGCGTGAGCGCCAAAAGCTGCACGTCGTCCCGCGCCGTCCTGCGATCAAACACCTTCACGAGCTGGATAATGATCAGGAACTCCGACAGGTCGCTCACCACCGCGTTCCCCGTCGACTGGCTCCGGATCACGTGCCACCCCGCACGGATGATCGCCGCCAGCACCAGCAGGTTCACGACGATCGGCGGCAGGTTGGGCATCGCCGCCTTCCGCGCCCGCGCCGACCGCCGCAGCCCCCACCCCAGACCCGCCGCCGTCACCACCATCACCGCCAGGTCCGGCCGCGCATCCGCCGCGCAGTACGCCAGCGATGCCGTCAGCACGCACAGCGTCACGAAGTTCTCGAACACCGTCGCCGAATACGCCGCGGCCGTGCTCGATCGATGAACCGTCCCCAGCGCGCTCACGCCTTCCCCCCCTCTGCCGCCCCATCCGCCGGCGCCGCCGCCGCCACCTCCATCGCGCTGATCCGTAGCGCCGTGGCGGGCCCGAACCCGCGGTCGCTCGCCCCCGCGTGCACGATCACCGGCGCCCCCGACCGCAGCACGCCCGCCGGAAACGCCGGCCGCCCCACCGCCAGCGCCCGCTCCACATCCAGCGCCGCCAGCGCATCGAGCAGCACCAGCGACTGGTTCGCCGCCGTCCGAGGCGGAATATGCAGGCTCACCGCCGCCAGCGCCAGCCCGCACGGCGTTCCCGCCGCCGAAATATCCCGAATGCACTGCCCCGCCACCCCGATCGCCCGCTCAACCTGCTCCCGCACCGCCGCCGCATCAAACCCCGTCCCCCCCACCATGCCTCCCACCGCTCCCAGATCCAGCACCACCCACACCGCCCGCGGCTCCTCGTGCGTCGTCTGACGCACCAGCAGGTTCATCGACCGCGCACTCGCCCGCCACGCGATCCGCGTCGGCGAGTCCCCCGGCACATACTCGCGCAGCGCGAAGAACTCCGTCCCCTCCCCCACCCGCGGTCGCGAATGCGCCCGCCCCCGCCCCGCCCCCGCCAGCGCCCGCCGGATCCCCGCCGGCAGGTCCACGGGCGCCGGATGCACCAGCACCGTCGACGACTGCCCGAACGTGAGCGACTTGCGGATGATCCCAAACGGAAACGAGCTCGACACCACCGGCCCATCCAGCCGCAACACCCCCCGCACCGCCGGCGTGATCACGCCTTCCGCAACGACGCTGTCGCGAGGTCCCACATGGACGACAAAGGCTGGCGCGCTCTGGATCTCCCTCCGCAACGCGGAGGGCGACCGGTCTCCGCGGCGTCCAGCCGCGGAGACCAGAGGGAGGGCTTCGCTCTTCTTCCCCTTCCCCACCCTCTCCGAAACATCCAACGCAAACGCCGCCGCCAGCCGCGCGTGATTCACCACCCGATACCGCACCGGCGTCGGCTGCCCCACCACCGCCCGAGCCGGCGGCTCCCTCACCACCTCGATCCCCATCAGCATCTGCCCGCTGATGATCCCCGACACGATCAGCACCGCGAGCGCGAGCCCGAACGCCCAGAACAGAAGGTTGTTCTGGCTGTTGAACGCCCCCAGCGCGATCAGCACCGTCACGAAGATGTACACCGCACCCGGCGTATGAAAGTGATAGCGGCGACGTGGTGACGCAAACGACGGCACGGCCCCGATCTATACGCCGCCAAACGATCAGCGGTGCGCCCCTCAATGAACCCGGAGCGTCAGCGAAGGGCCTCCGCCCCCCACAACGCACCGCGTAACCGCCCAACCCACGCACCCCTCCCCACATTCCCGACGCACCCGCCACACCCGACACCCCCGCCCTACCTGAAATACTCCGGCTCATTCCCCACCTTCCACTTGATGTTGCACCCCAGGCTCGGGACCTGCTTCGCCGCCGCGGGTCGCCCGGCGAGGGTGGCTTCGATTGCGGCGCGCACATCCGCCCCGGTCACGGGCAACCCCGCCCCAGGCGCCGGCGTGCTCCGCCCCGTCGGGCGCGAATCGTCGAACTGACCGCGGTACACCAGCGTGTGCGACCGGTCGAACAGGTAGAAGTCCGGCGTGCACGCCGCCCGGTACGCCTTCGCCACGCTCTGCGACTCGTCGTACACGTACGGGAACGAATACCCGCGCCCGCCGTCCGCGATCGCGGCCTCCAGCGTCATCTTCCCCGGCGAATCGTCCGGGTAGTTCTCCACGTCGTTCGAGCTGATCCCGACCGCCGCCAGCCCCCCCACCCCCTTCTCCTGGTACTCGCGCACCAGCGCCGCGAGCGGATCACGCACCCACTTCACGTACGGGCAGTGGTTGCACAGGAACATCACCAGCAGCGGTTGGCCCGCGAAGTCCGCGAGCTTCACCCGCTGCCCTTCGTGCCCGCGGCGCGTATCAGGAAGATCGAAGCCCGGCGCCTTCGTACCGAGCGGAAGCATCGTCGATGGAGTGGCCGCCATGAAAAAGGGTAGACCCCCCCTCTCCCTCGCGGCTCTGAGTGAGGGCGAGGGGTGAGGGCGCCTCTCTGCTACCGCCTCCTACTTCCTCCTGCTGCCCTCCCCTTCCTCTCCGACTCCTGCTCTCCCCCTCATTTATGATCCCCAATTAACCAGCACGTCTCCCGCCCGCAGGTACGTTCTTCTCCATGACACCTCGCGCACTCGCCGCCGCGCTCGCCGTCTCGATCTCCACGCTCTCCCTCGCCCAGACCCCGCCCCAGTTCGCGCCCGCCGCACCCGGCGTTCCCTTCTGGGACGCGCCTCGATTCATCGGAACCGGCGTCGACCTCGCCGACGTCACCGGCGACGGCCTGCTCGACATCGTCACCGGCGACGTCCGCGGCGAATACCCCTACTTCCCCGAGTTCAACGTCTTCGTCAACCTCGGCAAGGGCGCCTTCGCGCCCCCCGTCACCTCCTTCGTCGCCACCGAGGGCAACGACATCCTCAACCTCGCCATCGCACTCGGTGACCTCAACGCCGACGGGCGCGCCGACCTCGTCACCACCCGCCTCGCCGAGTGGTACCCCCCCGACGGCAACCGCCCGAACCTCGCCGTGCTCTTCGGCCAGCCCGACGGCACCTTCTGCTGCCAGCTCGACGTCGCCAACAGCTCCTCCGACCGCTTCATGCGCCAGCCGCGCGGACGCAACCTGGTCGTCGCCGAGATGACCGGTGACGGGATCCCCGACATCCTCAGCACAGCCTCGGTCACGTCCTTTTCCGTGCTCCCGGGCAACAACGACGGGACGTTCGACGCCCCCATCCAGTCCGGCTCCGGTTACGCCGAGATCATGCTCGCCGGCGACATCGACGGCGACGGGGACTTGGACGCCCTTGGCGTCTGGAACTCCGGCAGCGACAGCCGCGCGAAGATCACCGTGTCCATCAACCGCAACAACGGCGCCGGCCACCTCACCAGCGCCGGCAACTTCGAGCTCGACTGCCGAATCAACATCGTCCACACCGGCCAGGCCCGCGCCTTCCTCACCGACGTCACAGGCGACGCCAAAGCCGACCTCATCGTCTTCGGCGAGCACGGCGGCCAGACCGGCGCCGGCGGCATCTACGTCCGGCGCAGCAACGGCGACGCCACCTTCACCTCCATCTTCCGCGAAACCCGCTCTCAGGACTCCAACGACACCGCCACAATCGTCGTCGGCGACTTCGACGGCGACAACGACGTCGACATCGCCAAGATCCCCAACGCGGGCGCGCCCGGCGAGATCATGATCAACGACGGCGCCGGCGGGTTCGCCCAGCGAGCCCCGCTCAGCTTCAACCCCTCCTACCTCGTGGCCGCCGCCGCCGGCCACGTCGTCGGCTCCCCGCTCCCCGACCTCGTGATCTACGACGACCCCTTCGACGACCAGCCCACCCACGTCCGCTGGCTCGAGAACATCACCCCCGCCGGCGCCGAGTGCCGCACCGACTTCAGCGGCGACGCCATCGTCAACTCCGCCGACGTCGGCGAGTTCATCAATGCGTGGTTCGAAGACCTGGTCAACGGCACCCTGAACGCCGACTTCGATGCCAACGGCATCGTGAACTCTACCGACGTCGGCGAGTTCATCAACGTCTGGTTCGAGGAGACCACGCTGGGCTGCTCTTAGATCCCCCTCCGGCGTCCAGCCGAGCAAGCGAGGAGGAGACGCTCCGCGTAGCTACCACCAAACTCGTCCGAACTTGTGTGCAACGACGCCGCAGTCCGCGCACATCTGTGCCCCATCCACACAACGCCCGCACGGCTCTTGACACATCGTCGGGCTCGCGAGCACACTGCTGCTTCCGACCCCGGAGGAAGCACCATGAACCGCAGCGGACCCGTGCTGGCGTTGTGCCTCGTGCTCGTATCGTTCCCACCCACCGCCCGCGCCCAGCTCTTCGGCGCCGACTCCGGCGACGATTCCTTCTGCACCGTCAACACCGCCAGCGGCGCCACCACCTGGATCGGCGGAACCTTCCCCTGCGGCTCCATCACCGGACTCGCCTTTCACCCCGTCACCGGCACCCTCTACGCCGTCGACTCCGGCCAGGACGCCCTCTTCACCGTCAACCCCGCCACCGGCGCCACCACGTGGATCGGCTCCACCTTCCCGCGCACCTCCATCGGCGCCATCGCGTTCGACCCCTCCACCGCCCTCCTCTACGGCGTCGACACCGGCGACGACTCCCTCTTCACCATCAGCATCTCCACCGGCGCCACCACCTGGATCGGCTCCACCTTCCCCCGCGGCTCGCTCAACGCGCTGGCGTTCCACCCCGACACCGGCATCCTCTACGGCGCCGACTCGGGCGACGACTCCCTCGTCACCATCAACCCCGCCAGCGGCGCCACCACCTGGATCGGCACCACGGCCCCTCGAGGCCAGATCTCCGACATCGCCTTCGACCCCATCACCGGCGTCCTCTACGGCGTCGACTCCGGCGACGACTCGCTCTTCACCGTCAACCCCGCCACCGGCTCGACCACATGGATCGGGAGCACCCTCCCGCGCGGCTCCCTCGGCGGCCTCGCGTTCCTCGCCGAGTCCAAGAAAGAGCCCGCCTGCCGCACCGACTACACCGGCGACGGCGTCGTCAACTCCACCGACGTCGGCGCCTTCATCAACCAATGGTTCGAGGACCAGGTCTTCGGCACGCTGATCGCCGACTTCACCGGCGACGGCGTCGTCAACTCCACCGACGTCGGCGAGTTCATCAACGTCTGGTTCGAGGAAACCACCTTCGGCTGCCAATAAGAGCCCAGAGCGGCAGCGATGGGCCACGGGCGCCCCGCTATCGCCTCCAACCCCGCCGCAACCGGCATCTGTTCGCCAGCCCCGCCTGAAATCCACCCGGCATTTCCCCAACCACGGGGTATCGTCACAGATGGTTGGGGGCAGGGTCCGCCCGTCCGGAGCCGCGCCATGGATGAGAAAGTCGCCGTCATCGTCGTCGGGTTGATGTTCGTGTCGGTCGCGGTCTACACGATCTACAGCATCCGCTGCGTGCGCGAGACCCGCGAGGTCGAGCAGACCAAGCGCGAGCTCGCCGCGTTCGTGGCCGAGGGGTCGATCACGCCCGACGACGCCGTCAAGATGCTCAAGGCCGGCTCGACCGAGCAGGGCACGAGCATGGCGACCATCGCCGACGGCGTCGCGTGGGGCATGATCAGCCCCGCCAAGGGCGAGCGGCTCATCCGCGCCATCCGCGAACCCGAGCCCGAGCCCTCGCGAACCTGACGGCGCGGCCCCGCCTTCTTCTTCGCCGGCTTCCCCGCAAGCTCATCAACCAGCCCATTGGGCGCCGTGTTCTCCCACGCCAGCGCCAGGGCTCGCGTCACCACGCTCTTCTTCACCGCCCCCAGCACGACGCACGTGCACCCGGTTACCGGGCGTGCCAATTCATCTTGCGCCGCGCGATGGGCACGCGAGGTGAACCGGTGTACCCTCATTCCGTCATCCCGCACGAGGCGGGACAACGGAGGTATTTCTGATGCGTTTTCTCGCTCTGGCCGTGGCGGCCGCTGCCGTTGCCCCCGCGCTTCCCGCGTTCGCCGACGTCGTCAACGGCACATTCAGCGCCGGCAACACCGGCTTCAGTTCGGACTACTCGTACCGCGTCGTGAGCGACCCGCCGCACGTCTCGCAGTATGGCGTGACGACCTCGTCCTTCGCGTGGACGCAGTTCTGGGGCAACCTCCCGGGCGATCACACGACCGGCACGGGCCAGTTCCTGATCGCCGACATCGGCCCGGACCTGACCGACAACATCTGGTCGCAGACGGTCGCGGTCGCCCCCGGCGTGGACTACACGATCTCGGCGTGGCTGGCGAAGTGGTCGGACTTCGCCGGGGCCGGCATCAACGTCTACATCAACGACGCCCTCGTGAGCACGTGGGGACCCGCAACGACCGCGACGTGGACGCAGCACTCGGGCGCCTGGAACAGCGGCGCGAGCGCCAGCGCGACTATCAGCCTGCGGGCCATGTCGTTCTTCCAGCCGGGCGACGACATCGCCATCGACGACATCAGCTTTGTGCCCGCGCCGGGCGCGGCGGCGCTGATGGCGCTGGGCGCGGTCGTCGCGGGCCGCCGGCGCCGCTGAGCCCTTTAGCGGCGACGGCGCAGCGTGGCGAGGCCGGACATCAGGAGCACCGCGCCCGCGCCGGGCGCGGGGATGGGGCGCTGCCAGAGCAGGGCCTCGTGGCGGCCGGTGTCGAAGTTGTAACCGTGGCCGACGATGGAGAGCGTGACGCCGTCGCTCCAGACACTGTGAGCCGTGGTCTCGGACCACGTGCCGGTGAGGACGAGGGAGAGATCCTCGAACGAGGCGCTCGAGCCGCGCCAGACACCGGCGCGCAGGCCGCCCTCGAACGCGGCGTAGCCGACCTGCCAGCCGTCGTAGACGTCCTGAACCACGGAGCCGAGCGTTCCGGCGGGATTGAGGTCGACCCACGACGCGGCGGTGCCGGACCAGACGCCGGCGTGGATGTCCTCGCCGCCGAAAGTGGCGAAGCCGCCCTGCTGGCCGTTGTGGACGCCGAACGCGAAAGACTCGGTGGCGCCCGCGGGGTTGAGATCGACCCATGACGCGGCGGTGCCGGTCCAGAGGCTCGCGCGGGTGAAGCCATTGACGAGGGCGCTGCCGGCCTGCTGGCCGTTGTGCACGGCGTTGGCGGCGGACTGCACGCTGTCCTCAGGGCTGAGATCAACCCACGAGGCCGCGCTGCCGGTCCACAGGCTCGCGCGGCTGTGACCGTTGACGAACGCCATGCCGACCTGCTGACCGTTGTGCACGGCGATGGCTTGCGAGCCCTTCGAGCCGAGTGGGTTGAGATCGACCCACGACGCGGCGGACCCGGTCCACAGGCTGGCGCGGACGAGCCCGTCAACGAAGGCCTGGCCGACCTGGACATTGGCGTGCGTGTCGAAGGCGAGCGACTCGATCGAGCCGGCGGGGTTGAGGTCGATCCACGACGCGGCGTCGCCGGACCAGGCGGCGGCGTGGTTCATCGGACCATCGCCGGTAGCGCCGACCTGCGCGCCGGCACGAACGCCGAAGGCGCGGGAGATGCTCGCGTCGCCGGGGTGGAGGTTGGTGACGGTCCACTGGGCGTGGGCGACACTCAGGGGCGCAGCGCAGAGCGCGAGCCCGACGACGGAAATCCGGATTGCGGTGGTCATGGCCGAGTACATGTCCCGCGCCGGCGGATTGCTTGCGGGCGCGGACTCGGAAACTGGAATCGCAAGGGCGGAGCGACTATCGGCGGAGCGACCACTACCGCATGCGGTTGATGAGGTCGATATTGGCACGGGTGACCATGCCCGGGATGAGGAAGGCGTCGATGAGCCACCACAGGCCGAGGACGACAAAGCCCAACAGACCGACCACGAGGATCGTGAGGACCGTCGACGCGATCAGGAGAACGAGCATCGCCACGGCGCTGTTGATCGCGCCGAGGTAGAAGCGATGCGCGCCGAACGCCCCGAGGAACCACCACAGCAAATAGGTGATCAGCAGGGACTTCTTGTGGGCGTCGTACACGAGCGCTGCGCGGGTCTGGTCGTCCATGTGGGCATTCCCTTCGGGGCGGAGCTTACCAAAAACCTGCCAGCTTGTCAGCCCCGCGTTCCCCCCCTGCCATTCCCCCACTCCCTTCCCATCTTCTTGGGAACTCGCAAGCATCGCTTACCGGTAGTTCATGGCGGGTTCACGTGCGTGCGCGAATGTTCTTTCGGGAGGACGACCTCTCGTGGGACCTGCCCGCACCGGGAGCCTGGACATGAACCGACTTGCTTCAACTCATCATCGACCGTCACGACTCGCCGCACGACGTGGGACGGCCTTCGTCCTTCTGGCCGCGGGCCTTGTGGCGTGGGGCTGCGACAAGCCCGCCGACAACAGTCCGCCGCCGCCGCCGCCGAGCGGATCAACACCGCCCGCTGCCCCGCCCCCCGGCACGCCGCAGACCACCAGCGCCGACGCGCGGATCCTGTCGATCCTGCACCTCAAGAACGACGAAGAAGAGGATCTGGGCAAGCTGGCGAAGGACAACAGCGAGTCGGAAGCGGTCAAGTCCTACGGCCAGATGCTCATCGACGACCACAAGGCCGCGGACGACCGGGTGACCAAGACGGCCAAGGACGCGAACATCAAGCTGATGGACGACGACGAGACCAAGCGCATGCTGGCCCGCGAAAAGGGCCTGCCCGCGCCGCCGCCCAGCGCGTACGACGAGCTGAAGAAGCTCAAGGGCGTGCCGTTCGACGCGGCGTTCACTCGCCACATGGAAGCGCGAAACGCGGAGCTGATCTCGATGGTCGAGGCGGCCCGGTCGAGCGTGAGCGGGCCGACAGTGAAGGCTTTGCTCGATGAGCTGCTCCCGACGCTGCAGCGCCACCGCGACCAGGCCAAGTCGCTGGCCGCGGCCCCCGCGCCGACCCCGCCCCCACCCCGATAGCGAACACGCAGGGCAGAGGGCCGGTCGCGTGCCGTGCGCGTATGTACGATTGTGCCGCATGTCGACCGGCCCGCGGCCCTTCTCTTCGTCCGATTCCTCGCCCGGTGCGGCGAATGTGTTGCTGCGCCCCGTGACCCCGGCGGACCTGGACACGCTCTACGAGTTCCAGCTCGACCCGGAGTCGAACCGGATGGCGGCGGTGGTGCCGCGGACGCGCGAGGTCTTCCTCGCGCGGTGGCAGGAGACGTTGAACGACCCCGCGGCGATGGGTCGAGCGATCGTGGCCGACGCCGTGCTCGTGGGGTCGATCGGGTGTTTCCCGCAGGACATGCCGTGGGGCGAGAAGGCCTACGCGGTGGGCTACGGCGTGGGGCGCGAGTACTGGGGCCGCGGGATCGCGACGCGGGCGCTGGCGCTGCTGCTGGGCGAGGTGACGATGCGCCCGATGTACGCGCGGGCGGCGCGGGAGAACCTGGGGTCGCTGCGGGTGCTCGAGCGCTGCGGGTTCAAGGTGATCCAGTACCACGATTCGCCGGCGAGCGAGCGGTATCTGGCGTGCGTGGAGGCGGTGTTGAGGTTGGAATGAGGCGAGCGGAAAACGCCCTCCCTCTGGTCTCAGCGGCTGAACGCCGCTGAACCCGGTCTCCCTCCGCGTTGCGGAGGGAGATCTTGGCGTCGTCCACTAATACGTGAAGTTGGCGTGCGGGTCCGTGGTGCCGATGGCGGAGCCGGCGACGTTGCCGTTGACGGCCGCGGTGAGCTGGCCGATGCGGTTGATGATGGGGCCGTAGTGGTTGTTGGCGGCGATCACCCAGTTGGTGGAGTTTCCCGAGCAGGTGTTTCGGATGATGATGTTGCCGGCGGCCGTGACTTCGACGCCGCGGTCCTGGCTGATGCAGGTGTTGCCCTCGATGCGGTTGTCGGCGCCGGTGGCGAGGATTCCCGCGCCGCCCGCGACCTCATCGCCGTTGGCCGTGCAGGTGTTGCCGGAGATCAGGCACTGGGAAACGGCGACGATGCCGTTCTGCCCGTTGCCGGAGCAGGCGTTGCCGCTCAGGCTCGAGCCGGTGGCGGCGACGATGCCGGACTGGAGGTTGTCGATGGCGGTGCAGTCGGTGACGACGCAGCCGGAGGAGACGTCGATGCCGTGCAGCTCGTTGTCGTACGCGGTGCAGCTGGTGATGGTGCATCCGGAAAGGGCGTCGATGCCGCTGGAGACGTTGCCGCCGACGGTGCACCCGATGACGGAGCAGGCGTTTCGGACGGCGATGCCGAAGACGCTGTTGCCCTGCGAGGTGCAGTTGATGATGATGGAGGACTGGGCGGCGCGGATGCCCGAGCCGGCGTTGATGGCGGCGCGGATGTCGCGGATGGTGGAGGACGCGCCGGCGGTGGCGTCGAGGTCGATGCCGTGGCCGCCCCATGAGCGGACGGCGCCGTTGCGGATGTGCGCCGAGACGACGCCGAATTCGGCGGCGATGCCGTCGAGCGAGCCGGGGACGCCGATGAGGGCGAAGCCGTTGAGGTCGATGGTGACGCCGGCGGACGCGATCTCGATGCCGCGTTTCGCGGCCACGCCGGTGATGTTGCCGGTGAGGCAGTAGGACCCGGGCTGTGTGATCTTGAAGAGGCTGTTGGCGTCGCCGGGGGTGGTGGCGGCGGAGATGGCGATTCGGGGCTCGACCTCCGTGAGCGTCTTGTGGGTGGGGGCGATCGGGCCGGGGGGCGGATCGAGGGGGCCGGCGGAGGCGGCGGTGGCGGCGAAGAGGGCAATCGCGGCGGCGCCGGCGGTACAGATCGGGTTGGGCATGGGAACCACCTGTTTCATGTGGGGGGACGGGTGTTCAGAATGTACAGGGCGGAACCAAATCCGACCACGATCCGGGTCCGTATGGCATGCGGGGAACGCGCGCGCCGGGTACGCCCGGATGCCCCGGCCCCACCGGAACCCCGCCCACGAGCATCCCCGGGGGCTTGCCGACGGCGTGAAGACTCCCTAATTTCACCCAAGCAGGTCGAACCCCAGAGCCCGGATTCTTCTAGGATCACCCATGCCGATGTCACTCACTCGCCGTCTTGCCCGTGCCGCTGGAAACGCTCACGCCGCCCGGGGCGGTCCGTTTCTGGAGGGGCTCGAGCCGCGTCAGATGCTGGACGCCGTGCCCGCGGACAACCGCACGATCGTCTACTTCGGGACGACCTTCGGGGCGGTGTACATCGAGCTGTTCGACGACGATGCGCCCATCACGGTGGCGAACTTCCTTCGCTATGTGAACACGGAAGCGTACGACGGGACGATCTTCCACCGCATGATCCGCGAGGCCGACGGCGGGATCGACATCTTCCAAGGCGGCAGCTTCTACTTCGAGAACGGCGACACGCAGCCGCCGCCGGTGCCGACCGAGGCGGCGATCGTGCTCGAGGAGACGGGGCACGACAACGTGGCGGGCACGATCGCGATGGCGCGCACAAGCGACCCCAACTCGGCCACGAGCGGCTTCTTCTTCAACCTCTTTGACAACCCCGGCCTTGATGAAGAGGGCAACAACTACGCCGTGTTCGGGCAGGTGGTGAAGGGGATCGAGGTCCTGCAGACGATGTTCAACCTGGGGCGCACGAACCTGGGCGGGGCGTTCACGAACATTCCGGTGACCGACCACTTCACGCCCGACGCGACGGTGATCACCGAAGAGGACCTCGTGTACGTGCTGGACGCGGAGGTCGTGAACCGGGCCGCGTTCCGCACCGAGCCGGGCACGGCGGTGTCGGGGGCGGTGAACGAGTCGGACCAGCTGATCATCTCGACCATCGGCGCGGGCGGGGCGTCGCAGATGTTCACGCCGCACCCGACGGACATCTGGCGCAACGTCAACCTCTCGACCACCACGGGTGCGCCGCCGGTGACGGGGAACCTGGTGTCGTTCTTCGACACCAAGACGGACCTGCCGCACGCGGTGGGGACGTCGGAGGCGGGGCTCATCCTGTTCACGGGGTCGGAGGGGAACATCTGGAGCTTCCGGAACCTGACTCTGGAGGCCGGCGGCGCGGAGATCGAAGGCAACGTGACCGTGTTCACCAGCACCGACGGGTTCGTGAACGTGGCGGGAATGACGTCGGACAACCACCTCGTGCTGTACCGCCAGGTGGGGACGGCCGAGAACTTCACATGGCAGTTCCGTGACCTCACGGCCCAGGACCTCGAGGTGCGCGGCGTGCTGACGCCCGTGTTCGCGGGCGAGCTGACGAGCTACGTCACGGCCTGGAACGGGCTGAACATCGTCGGGCTCGACAGCGACGGGGATATCCAGGTCATATGGTGGTCGCCCGGGATCGACCAGGACCTGTGGACGACCTCGAACCTCAGCGACATCACCGGCGCGCCCACGCTCACCGGCGGGCTCACGGTCTATCTCACGAGCTGGCAGGCGACGAACATCGTCGGCATCACCGAGGACGGGAACGTGTCGATCACGTGGTGGCTGCCGACCTTCGGCGGGCACTGGAACAAGGACGATCTGACGTTCCAGACCGGCGGGCCCGACCTGGTGGCGTCGACGATCACGAGCTATGTGACGGGCTGGGGCGCGACCAACGTCGCCGGGCTCGACGAGGACGGCAAGCTCTGGGTCTACTGGTGGACTCCCGCCTTCGGCGACGGCGGCTGGCAGTACAACGACCTGATCTCGGCGCTCCCCGCGGGGACCAAGCCGATGGTGGGCCAGATCACCGGCGTGACGTCCACCGGCGCGACCATCAACCTCGTCGGCAGCGCGGAGAACGGGGACGTCATGCGGTTCTCGTGGAACGCGTCCGACCAGCTCGGGTGGCTGGCGGATGACGTGAGCTATCTGGCGAGCATCAGCTAGTCCGTCTTCGGTCTGAACCTTGCGCTGCGTGGCACGGGCGTCCCGCCTGTGATCGGCCGCTTTGGGCCGATGTCGGCCAGTCCACCCCCGCTCCACCAGGAGGCGCGACCTTCACATCGAATCCGTAGATGGCGGGTACGTCGATCGCAACTCAAGGCTCCTTGTCGAACCGGCTGAACGCCGGTTCGACTTTTTTTCCCAGACATCCCGCGCCTCCTACACGTTGCCGAGGGGGATCTTCGTCAGTACGTGAAGTTGGCGTGGGGGTCGGTGGAGGCGAGGGTGCCGCCGGCGGCGTCGCCGAGGACCCCGGCGGTGGCGACGCCGGAGCGGTTGATGATGGGGCCGTAGTAGTTGTTGATGGCGATGTCCCAGTTGGTGGCGTTGGTGGTGCAGGTGTTGCGGATGATGACGTTGCCGCCGGCGACGACGTGGATGCCGCGGTCCTGGCCGAAGCAGTGGTTGGCGTCGATGCGGTTGTCGGAGGCGCCGACGTAGATGCCGGCGCCGGTCTTGGCGCTCTGGCCGTTGTTGGAGCAGGTGTTGCCGGTGACGAAGGAAGCGGTGGAGACGCGGATGCCGTTGAGGTCGTTGCCGCGAGAGGTGTTGTTGGCGATGGTGCAGCCGGTGCTGACGAAGAGGCCGTCGCCCTGGTTGCTGTAGGCGGAGCAGCCCGAGACGGTGCTGCCGGAGCCGGCGCTGATGCCGTCGTCGGTGTTGTCGATGGCGACGCAATCGACGATCCGGCAGCTGAAGCTGGTGAAGATGCCGAGGGCGCCGTTGTTGCCGACGGTGCAGCGGATGAGGGCGGCGCCCGCGCCGGCGCGGATGCCCGAGCCGGCGTTGTCGGAGCATCGCAGCTCGCGAAAGACGGCGCCCTCGGCCAGGCCGGAATCGATCCCGTGGCCGCCCCAATTGCGGATCGACCCGCTGTGGACTTCGATGTTCACCAGGCTGGCGACCGTGGTGGTGATCCCGTCGAGAGACCCGGGGACGCCCGCGAGGTCGAAGCCGTTGAGGTCGATGGTGACGCCGCTGGAGGCGATCTCGATCCCGCGTTTGGCGGCGACGCCCGTGACGTTGCCCGTGAGGTAGTAGGAGCCGGGGACGGCGATGCGCAAGAGGCTGTCGGCGTCGCCGGGGGTGTTGGTCGCGTTGATGGCGATGCGGGGCTCGACTTCAGCGAGGGGTTTCTGCGTGCTGGCGATCGGGCCGGAGGGTGGGTTGAGGGGGCCGGCGTAGGCGCCGACAGCGCCCAGGAGCAGCACAACAACGGGACCGACGACTCGACGCGGGCTGAACATGACACACCTCCGGTGATGGGTTGCAGGCGTCAAGGTACCGGAGGCGGGGGGATTGCACAATGGGGGCGCGGGGAAATGACGAGCGCGAACGCCCCACTCTCGCTGAACCGGCCGGACGCCAGTTCAGCATTTCTCCCTCCGCGATACGCGGAGGGGGATCTTCGAGATAGGAGGCGGCAGCGAGTTTTTCGTCGTAGAGGGTGCGGAGGAACATGGGGAGGGCTGACACCCGATCGAGCGTGCTTCTTCACGCCGTAGGCGTGACAGAACGTAGCCGGGGGTGAACCGAGGCTCTGCGAGCGCCACCCCCGGTAAGCGCCCCCTTTATTTTCTGCCTCCGTTGCGAGCGACCCCGAAGGGCAACGCCGTGAACCGAACTCCGATTCGCTGTTCCCCAGGCCGCTTCAGCGGCCTTGCTCGCTCGTAGGCCGCCGCTTCAGCGGTGGCAGCAAGAACAACACTGCAAAAGGGTCTTCTGCACGTTCTTGTTCAGCCCGTTTCAACGGGCTTCCTCCGCAGCCGGCTTCAGCCGCATGACCAGGATCTTCCGTTCACGCCGTAGCCCTCACTGCCACATCGCGTCCATCCACATCGCCATCTCCTTCTCCGCGTTTCTCCGCGCTGCTCCGCGTCCTCCGCGTACGGCCTTGAGCGTTGCGTGCCCGGGGCGGCGAGGGCGGTGCGGTCGATGCTGAGGCCGTAGACGGTGCTGGCGACGATCAGCTACATCTTCTGCACATGCTCGCCGTCCAGAATGTCCTGAACGGTAATGAGCTTGATGAACCGCCCGGTCTTCTTGTGGAAGGCGGCGCACTCAACCTCGGCATCGGATGAGAAGCCGAAGGCGACGAAGAAGCCGCGCTGCCGGTCCTCGCGGGCCATCACGGCCTCGAACTGGTCGATGTCCGGACGCCCAACCCTGTCCATCTGCTTCACCTGGATCGGGAACCAGTCGCCCGCAAACATGCTGTTCGCGTCGCTGGGCTTGGTGCCCACCGGAAAGATGCGCCCGTCGATCCCCATGTCCCCGACTTGGATCTTGTTGGGAATGCCGCCGAGGCCGATCACGGCCCAGTTCTCGAACTCGAACGCGGGAATCTCCCGGAGCTTCTCGATCGTCCACGGCAGATCACGCACGACGAACGCGTCGGGCTTGCGGACCCGCCACGCGGGCTCGCTCTCGCGCATGTGGCACACGTCGCGGAGCCGCTTGGCCATGACGCGGCACGCCGTGGGCGAAATGTCGATGCCGATCCACTGGCGACCAAGGTTCTGCGCGGCGACGAGGGCCGTGCCGCAGCCGCAGAACGCGTCGAGGACGATGTCGTTGGGGTTGCTGCTCAGGTTGAGGATGCGTTCGAGGAGCGCGAGCGGCTTCTGTGTTGGATAGCCGAGCGATTCTTCGGCGGATGACTGAATCGGGCCAATGTCGTCCCACACGGTCCCAACAGGCACGCCCTTTCCCTCGTCGAGGTACCGCTTCTGGCGAGGCACCGCACCCGGCTTCGCTTGGACGATGCGGCCCTGTTTGTGGTGGCGCTTCATTTCCTCTTCACTGAAGCGCCAGTACCGTTCCACCCCAAGGAACTCGTAGAACGGGTTGCCTTTCGCCTCAGCGGCACCACCGGGCGCGGTGATATCACCGAGTGAGTACCTTCGGCCGGTCGTCGGCTCGACATGCTTGTAGAACTTCTCGATGTACTCGGCGTCATACGGCTTGTACTGGTGGTTGAATGTGTAGTCGCCGGTCCCCGAGTAGAAGAAGACTGTGTCGTGCACCCGGCCCAAGTGTTTGCTGCCCTGCTTCGCGTCGTTGTGAGCACTCTGGCGTTTCCACACGATCTCATTGACAAAGTTGTTCTCCCCAAACAACTGATCGAGCATCACCTTGACGTAGTGGCTCGCGTGCCAGTCGCAGTGGTAGTAGAACGACCCGGTTTTCTTGAGCACACGAGAAAGCTCCGCGCAGCGCGGGCGCATGTAGTCGATGTACGCCTGCGTGCTGGCGTGCCGGTCATCGAACGACCGCTTCTCCTTGCTTTCGCCCCAGAAGACCTCGTAGTTGCGGTTGGAGTTGAACGGCGGGTCGATGTAGATGAGGTCGACGCAGGCCTCGGGCAGTTTCCTGAGTTGTTCGAGGTTGTCACCGCAGTAGATCACGCGCGTGTCGATGAGCGACGACGGACGGTCAGAGCGCGCCGGCGCGTGGGCTGCGGGCTGCGGGCTGCGGGCTGCGGGCTGCGGGCTGCGGGCTGCGGGCTG
>CAZMCC010000058.1:0-25152 GCA_964564695.1 uncultured Phycisphaeraceae bacterium
AAGTGATGCGGATTTGTGCGCGCAAATGCGTACTTAGCGCGTTTGCGCGCGCAAAAGCGATACATCGCGAGTGTGGGCGCGTTGGGGGTAGTCAGGAAAGTTGTTTGGCCGGTGCGCGGCAGGAGCCCGGGGAGCAGAAGACCGACCCGGACCGGGAGGGAGACTTCGCTCGCTTGCGCTCGCGGCTCTTATTTCTTCTTTGGCCCTGCCAGCGGTTCGGCGAAACCGTCGGCCTTGGCCGCGAGGTCGAAGTCGAGCGTCGTGATGCCGCCCGAGTCGTGCGTGCTCAGGGTGAGCGTCACCTTGTTGTAGCGGATGAGGATGTCGGGATGGTGGTTCGCCGCCTCGGCGGCGTCCGCGACCTTGCCCACGAACTTCATCGACTCGGCGAAGTTCTTGAACGCGTACGTCCGCTGGATCGCCTCGCCGGTCTCGCTCCACTCCGGGCGGGCCTTGAGGTGGACGGCGATCTGGTCGTCGGTCAGCTTTTCAGCGGGCATCGGCCGGATCTCCAGGGCGCCGCGGTCGCGCCAGGGGGAGTGTACCGTGTCGGGCGGGCCCGCACGCCCACCCCGCGCGGGGGGAGTTCGGGAGCTTGAGGGGCCCAGCGGCCATGGTTGACCGTCGCACGACACGCCTGGCCCCGTCTCCCACCGGTGCGCTCCACCTGGGCAACGCGCGGACGTTCCTGATCACCTGGGCCCTCGCCCGGTCGCGGGATTGGCGGGTGGTTCTGCGCATTGAGGACCTCGACACGCCGCGGGTGAAGGCGGGGGCGGCCGGGGCGATCGCGCGGACGCTCGAGCGCCTGGGAATGGACTGGGACGGCCCGCCGATGGTGCAGAGTGACGACCTCGAGCCCTACCGCCACGCGATGCGGAAACTCGCGCGGCTCGGGCTGGTGTACCCGTGTGCGCTGTCGCGGGCGGAGATCGAGGCCGCGGCCAGCGCGCCGCAGGAGGGGTCGCACGAGGTGGTGTACCCCGCATCGCTGCGACCCGAGCTTCGTCCGCTCGACTTTGACGCGTTCGGGGTGGGGGGGCTGGGGGAGGCCGGGGCGACGAACTGGCGGTTCGCCACGCCGCCGGGGGTTGTTGAGTTCACCGACGCCTTCGCGGGCCCGCAACGGATCGACCCGGCGAAGAACATCGGCGACTTCATCGTCTGGACCAAGCGCGACCAGCCGAGCTACCAGCTCGCGGTCGTCGTCGACGACCACCGCCAGGGCATCACCGACGTCGTCCGAGGCGACGACCTGCTCGAGTCCGCGGCCCGCCAGATTCTCCTGTTCCGGGCCCTGGGCCTGGCCCCCGAACCGGCGTGGATGCACCTGCCGCTGGTCATCGGCAGCGACGGGCGCCGCCTCGCCAAGCGCCACGGCGACACGCGGGTCGACCGCTATCTCGACGCCGGGGTGCCGGTGGAGGCGATCGTCGGGCTCATCGCCCGCTGGAGCGGGGTGGCGACGGCCAAAGACGGGCTCCTGACACCCGAGGAGTTCAGACGTCGGCTCGATCCGGCTAGCATCCCCCGGGACCCCGTGGTGTTTACGCCGGAGGACGACGCATGGCTCGTTGGAAGTTCACGCTGATCGCGACTCTGGTTCTCGCCGTGGGCGTCGGGTTCGCGCTGCACGGGTGCGACGAGAAGACCTCGGCCGACGTCGCCCGCGTGAAGATCGCCGGGCAGTCGTACTTCCTGGAGATCGCGGCCACCAACGAGGTGCGCATGAAGGGGCTGGGGGGACGGACCCACATCGACGACGACGGCGGGATGCTCTTTGTGTTCCGCGCCCCGGCGGTGCTGTCGTTCGTGATGCGCGACTGCCCGATCACCATCGACATCCTGTTCCTCGACGGCTCGGGGCGGGTGGTGGCGGCCCACGAAATGACGCCCGAGGAGCCCCGCAAGCCCGGGGAGACCGACCAGGCGTACGACAACCGTCTGAAACTATGGCCCAGCCGGTTTGCGGCCCAATTTGCGGTGGAACTGAAGGAAGGTTCCATCAAGAAGCTCGGCGTCAAGGAGGGCGACCTCGTCGAGTTTGACCTCGCCGGGGTGAAGGCCAAGGCGCAGTAGGCCGATCCTTCCGACGGCGCGCCTCCTCACGACCCCCCACTGCGCGCCCCCTCGGGAGCGCGGCGGCCATGGCGAGCAACGAAGCGGTTCGGATCGCGGTTCTCGGCGCCGGGCCGGCGGGGCGGGATTGCACCCGCGTGCGGGCCCTGGCGGACGCCGCGGCGGCCCGTGATGGCGTGCTGCTGTTCGAGGACGACTCCACCGGGGCCCAACCCGACGTGGGGGTGCTTCTCGGACCTGACGTGCGCGGGGCCCAGCGGGTGGCTCGCGCGGGCGCGCCGATCGTGGGTGTCGGGGATATCGGGACGACGAACGTGACGACCCAGCTGCCGGGCGACGCGGGTGCCGACGTGGTCGCGGCGGTCGCGTGCGGGCTGGCGAGCCACCACCGGCAGATCATGGGCGAACTCGCCCTCGCCGAGCGATGCCAGCTCCAGGCCGCCCGCCAGCTTGATGAACTGCACGAGGAGATGGTGCTGGCGGCCGGCATCCAGCAGGAATTCATCCCGCGCGAGACGACCTCGCTGCACGGGATCGAACTCGGGGTGCTGCTGCGTCCCAGTTCGTTCGTGAGCGGCGACATCTACCGCGTGGAACGGATCGACGATCGGCGGATCGCGCTGGTGGTCGCGGACGCCGTGGGCCATGGCTTCAGCGCCGGGCTGCTGACCATGTTCCTGTGCTCGCAGTTCGCGCTCGCGTCACACACAGGGACGCGCTGCCCCGCGGCCATCCTGCGGGCCATGAACAACGCGCTGCTGCAGTGCGCGGGACGCCCGAAGCTCGCGACCGCGGCGTGCGCCGTGATCGACGAGATCAGCGGCGAGGTTCGGCTCGCGTCGGCGGGGCATCCGGCGCCGGTGCTCGTGACCGGGCGCCAGGGCATGCCGCTGACGCCGCACGGCGTCTTGCTCGGGGTGTGCGAGGACGCGGAGTACGAAGTCCGGGACTTGACGATGGCGCCGGGCGAGACGCTGGTGATGTACACCGACGGGCTCGAGGTGCTGTGCGGGCAGAACGTCGAGGGCAATGCGTGCGGCGAACTCGGCGCGTGGGTGGCGGAGATCTTCGATCCGTCGCGGGCGATGGACGCCGCGATCGCCGCGGCCGAGGCCAAGCTCGACAGCGGGCCCGGGTCGCTCAAGTACCCCGACGACATCACGCTGGCGGCGGCGCGGTACGTCGGCAGCGGCGCGCGCGCGGCGTGATCGGCAACGAAACCCGAGCGTGAGCGAGCGGGCCTTCGCTCTGAAATACGGGAGCGGAGGCCCCTCGCTGACGCTCGGGGTTCGTTACAAAACACACCCGCCGGCTCTGTCGAGCCGACGGGTGCGCGGGTCGGTCGCGTCTAGCGACCCGATCTGGAAAGGAGGGATTCGTCGTGTGAACGCTCAGCGGCGCCGACGTGCGGCCGCGAGGCCGACGAGGGCGAGCATTCCGGCCGCGCCGGGCGCGGGGATGACGGCGATGTCGGTGAGGTACAGGCCCGAGCCGATCTCGCCCACGAGCACCGTGGCGCCGGTGCTGAGGTTGAGGGTGTAGAACTTGCTGGCGACTCCGGTGGTGTCGGAGAGGAAGGCCGCACCGGTGGGGCCGAAGATGTCGAACCCGGCCGAGTCGCCCAAATCAAACCCCAGCGCTCCCACCGGAGTCACAATTCCACCGTTGAATGAGGGATTGCCGCCGGCCATGGAGCCGGTCTCGACGAGTTGGTCGCGGGCGGAGTCGAGGATGAACTGGCGCGTTGAGCCGGCGGGGACCATGATGCCGAACTGCGAGTTGGTGTACGCGGCGCCCACGGCGCGGGGCGTGCCCGAGCCGTCGGCGTAGGACAGGGTTGTGTCGAGCGGGGGGGCGACGGCGCCGCCGGTGACCGGGTTGAGGCGCCGGTTGCCGCCGTTGGCGTCGACGACGCGGATGCGGTCGACCGTAGGGTTGAAGTCGACGCCGAAGCCCGCGGCGGTGGCATCGAGCCCCGGGGTGAAGCCCGAGCCGATGGCGGTGGCCGTGCCGCCGGCGTCGAGGGCGAGGACTCGGCTATCGCTGGTGACGATGAAGAACTGGCGGGTGAGGGGTCGGAAGTCGAAGCCGCGGATGGCCTCGCCGGGGTTGAGGCCGGTGATGGCGTTGTCGGTGAGCAGGGTGCCGGGGGCGGCGGTGCTGAACGACACGATACGGTTGCTGTTGGTGACGCCGTAGGCGACGAGCTGGGCGGAGGCTCCGGCGGCGAAGGCGACAAGCGTGGCGGTACCGATGGCTGCGGGAATAGCGCGCATGACACTTCTCTCCATCTGTTGCTGACTCGGGGCGCGGGACACAGGCGGCCGAACACCGGCCGGGACCCGCGGGCGAGACGGCAGGTGGGGTTTCGGCGGCGGTCGGGGGGCGGATTTTCGCCGCGAACGGATTTCGGGCTTAGGCTGTGATGATGAGGCGCAACCACGTCGTGATGGCCGTTTCGAGCTTGGCGCTGAGCGTGCTGATCGTTCTGGGGGGGTGCTCACAGACGCGAGCCGAAAAGCTGGCGGACCGGGCCGAGGATGTTGAGGGTGCGCTCGTGCACGAGCGCGACCGCGTGCTCGAACTTTCGCCAGGGGCGGAGCGGTCGACGCGGCTCGATCACCTGCGGAACCTGAACCTGCAGCTGCGGGCGGCGAACATCTCGCGGGCGGCCGCGCCGATGCTGCTGGAGGGTCAGCAGGTCGACCTGGCGTACGACGTGCTCGACGAGGTGTACGGGACGATCAACTGGAACATCCCGCTGGCGGGGGACGATGCGCAGAAGCGGTCGCTGCCGTCGCTGTTCGAGCAGACGGGGTTGGATTTCGACCGGTTGAGGGCGATGCCGGAGGGGCCGGCGAAGTGAGCCGGGTGACCCTGGGTCGGCCGCTTTGGGCAGACCCGGGGATGGACTCCGCTTGTGAGCTCTTTCCGTTGACCCCACGCCGGGGTCTGGCGAAGCGCCCGACCCCGGGCACCCATCGCGCCCGCGCACCCAATCACGCCGAGGAGGCTCGGACTTCGTCGGCGGCTCTTGCCTGCTCGGCGATGTGGCCGCTGGCGATCATGGCGCCGCCGCGGACGGTGGCGCCGACGACGAAGGCGGCGGAGATGAGGACGATGTTCTTGATGATGTACTGACCCTCGAGCGTGGGGACAATGGGGAAGTGCTTCCAGGTTTCGTCGGGGAAGAGGAACAGGGGCGTGACGGTGCCGAGCATCTGAACCAACAGCAGCAGGATCGTCACGCGCAGGAACCAGCCGCTGAGCAGGCCGAGGCCGATGGCGACTTCCCACACGGCGAGTGCGGGGCGCGAGGCGCCGGGCTGGACCGCGCCGAAGGTGAGCCGGGCGATGGTCCTGGTCGCGAGCTCGTCGGCGGGGCTGAGGTTGGGGATGAACTTGAGGGCGCCGAACCAGAGGAAGACGACGCCGAGCGAGAGTCGCAGGAGCCACGGGCCGTTCTTCGCCATCCAGAGCGTGATGCGTCGGTCGAGGGCGACGAAGGCGGGGCTGGCGGCCGGGGATGGTGTGGGGGTCGGGGGGGTCATGGGGAATCTTTGAGCCGGCCTCGGATGACGGCGGCGGAAGTGCGTGTGCGGAGGGGCGCGGAGGCCCGCTCGCTTACGCTCGGGGTTCGTTACTTCGGTGGCCCGGGGGGCGGGGTCGCGGCGTTGCCGGTGTTCTGGAGGTCGTGGCGCATCATGCGCCATCCCTCGCCTCTCGTGCGGCGGCCCGCGAAGCCGGTCAGGCACACGGCCATTCCGGCCTTGGTTTCCTTGGCGGTGTTGCCGATGACCAGGAAGACGTCGAGCCTGCCGTCGGCGTCGAGGTCGGCGATGATCGGGCCGTGGCTGCTCTGGTCGCACTTGATGCCGACGGCCTTGGCGACGTCGAGCTCGTAGAGGACGACGCCGTCGCGTCCGCGCAGGACGCGGAAGAGGCCGGCGCCGGTGAGGTAGGCGAGGTCGGGATAGGCGTCGTCGTCGAGGTCGGCGACGCTGACGCCTCGGGTGGTGGAGTCCATGCCGTTGGTTTCGTCGGCGGGGACGGACCACATGATGGTGCCGTCGGGGCGGATGGCGGTGATGCGCTGGCTGGTGGAGACGGCCTCGGGGCGTGCGTCGCCCTCGAGATCGACGAGGGTGATGGGGGCCATGAAATAGCGGTCGCCGGGCTTGACGGTCCAGAGGACGCGCCCGTCGCGCGCGAAGGCGTAGACGGTGGCGTCGTAGCTGCCGATGACGAACTCGGGGAAGCCGTCGGCGTCAAGGTCGCCCATGGCGGGGCCGTGGTAGATGTGCGAGCCGGTGGCGACGTTCCACAATTCGTCGCCAT
Source organism: uncultured Phycisphaeraceae bacterium (assembly GCA_964564695.1). Lineage (GTDB taxonomy): Bacteria > Planctomycetota > Phycisphaerae > Phycisphaerales > UBA1924 > CAZMCC01. Next base: position 6,418 of record CAZMCC010000058.1, read on the forward strand.
CGCGTCCGCTGACGGCGTGGATTTTGTGGTCGCCGTTGAAGTTGGCGGCGATGAAGTCGGGGATGCCGTCGGTGTCGAGGTCGGTGATGATGGGGCACGACTGGACGGCGCCGGGGGCGACCTTGAGCGTTCGGACGACCGTGCCGTCGCGGCCGTCGAGGACGTGGAGGTTGCCGGCGAAGGTTCCGACGACGATGGCGGTGGCGTTGTCGACGTCGTGGACCTTGGCGTCGGCGGTCAGGCCTTTCATGGGGCCGATCCACGGCGGGGTGTCGATGCACTCGGCCGGGGGCAGCTTGCGGATCCACTTGATGCGGCCGGTGGCGGCGTCGAACGCCATGACGCGGGAGAGGTTGGAGATGGGGGCGATGAGCTCGAGCTTGCCGTCGGCGTCGACATCGGCGAACTTCATCGAGGCATCGATGCAGCAGTCGACCTCGGGGGTGTATTGCCAGATGACGGAGCCGTCGCGTCCGCGCAGGACGCGGATGGTCCCGTCGCCGAAGTAGGTGCCGAAGGCGACGTCGAGCTTGCCGTCGGCGTCGACGTCGGCGATGGCGCCGGCGCCGAAGGAGGTCGACTTGATGGGGACTTTCCAGAGGACGGTGGGGGCGCGCGGGGGGGTTGGGGCCGGGTCGGGCACGGGGGGCGGGGCCGGCGGCGGCGGCGGCGCGGCGTCGTCGGGCTGAGCGGACACGGGGGCGCACGCGAGCAGCAGCGCGGCCAAAGCCACGAACGATGGGGACCGGAGGGGTGCGCGCATGGGGACCTCCTGCTCTGGCAGTCTACCACGGTGAGGCGGGCGGGGTGCGGGAAGGTCGGGGGCGCGGGCGTGCGCGGGGCTGGTGAGCCGATGTGCGGACCGCATTTCGCGTACGATGCGACGATGTCACCGTCGCCCATCGTGCGCCGGATTCAGCACGTGCAGCGCTATGCGCAGGTGCTGGAGGTGCTTGCGCACCAGGGGTTCGCGGACTTCGCGCAGCAGGTCGGGCTCGACACGCTCATCGACCGCGGGCTGGCGGTGATCGGGCGGGCGCGGGAAGAGAAGCCCGAACAGGTGCCGGTGCCGGTGCGGGTGCGGGTGCGGCGCGCGATGGAGGAGCTGGGGCCGACGTTCGTGAAGCTTGGCCAGGTGCTGAGCACGCGGGCGGACCTGGTGCCGCAGCAGTGGGCCGACGAGTTCAAGAAGCTGCAGAACAATGTTCCCGGGGTCGAGTACAGCGTCATGCAGAAGGTGCTCGAGGAGGAGTTCCCCGGGCGGGTGAAGAAGCTGTTCCGGTCGATCCAGAAGAAGCCGATCGGCGCGGGCTCGATGGCGCAGGTGCACCGGGCCCGGCTCCGCGACGGCACGAGGATCGTGCTGAAGATCCTGCGCCCGGGGATCCGCGAGGTCACGGCCATCGACATGGAGATCCTGCGGTCGGTGGCGGAACTCATCGAGGAGCACTTCGCGAACCTCGGGTACAGCCCGGTGGAGGCGGTCAGCGAGTTTGCCAAGGAGCTCAAGCGCGAGGTTGACCTCACGCACGAGGGACGCTCGACCGACCGTCTGCGGGGGCTCTTCAAGGACGACGAGGAGGTCGTCTTCCCGGTCGTGCACTGGGAGGCGACCACGATCAACGTGCTCGCGATGGACGAGATCGACGGGCTGGTCCTCTCCCAGCTGAAGCCCGACGCGCTGAGCGACGGTGACCGCAGGAGGGTCGTGGAGAACGGCGCCCGGGCGGTGTTCCTGCAATGCCTGGATTACGGGTTCTTTCACGCCGACCCGCACCCGGGCAACCTCCTGGCGCTGCCCGGCGGGCGGATCGCGTTCGTCGACTGCGGCATGACGGGGTCGCTCGACCCCAACACGACCCAGCACCTGGCGAACCTTGTGTCGGGGGTGGCGTCGGGGGACCTGGAGCGGGTCATCACGGCCGCGGGAGCGATCGCGGACATAGACGGGGAGAAGCTCGAGGACCGCGGGCTGCGTTCGGACGTGGACGCGATCGTGTCGCAGTTCCGCGGCGCGACGCTGGACCAGCTGAACCTGGGACGTGTGCTGCAGGACTTTTTCGGGGTGTTGCGGGCGCACCAGGTCCGGTGCCCGGCCGACATCATCCTGCTCATCAAGGCGCTGACGACGATCGAGTCGGTGGCCCGCGAGCTCGACCCGGAGTTCGAGCTGGTGCCGTTCGTGCGCCCGTACGTGGAGGACCTGGTCGGGCGGCGCTACGGGATCTTCGCGATCAAGCGGCGGATCGAGCGGAGCATGCTGAGGTACCTGGAGCTGGCGGAGGACCTTCCCGACGAAGTGCGCCCGATCCTGGCGCAGCTCCGCCGGAACAAGCTGGCGGTGAACATCGAGCACCGCGGGCTGCACCGGATCACGCGCACGATCGAGCACGCGAGCCGCAACATCTCGTTCGCACTGATCTTCGCGGCGATGCTCGTCGGGTCGGCGATCCTGGTGCTTGCGGCGGAGCGGGCGGGGTCGTCAATCTTCACGACGCTGGGGATCGTGGGCTTCGTGGCCGCAGCGATCCTGGTCGGAATATGGATGATCGCGAACTGGCGCCGGCGCGACGACTAGCTCTTGCGGCCCTTTTTCGAGGCCTTCTTGGCTGGCCCCTTGACGGGCCCCTTGCGTGCGGGGGACTTCTTCGCCGCTTTCTTCCTGGGCGCTTCCTTCTTCGGCGCCGGCTTGCTCACGGACGCCCGAGGCGCGGAAGCCGGGCGCCTGGGCGCGACGGCGTCGGCGAGGCCTTCGAGGAGCCCGCCCGCGCCCATGGCCAGGGCGCTGGCGCCGCGGCGAGTCGCGTCGAGGCCGGCGCGGACCGTCTCTCCGGCGAGCTCGCCCCAGCGCCCGTCCGCGGCGTCCTTCGCGTCTCTCAACGCGCCGGTGACTTTGGGCGCCGTGCGCTTGGCCCGGGCAACGAGGGAGTCGAGCTCTTCTCGCACGTCCTTGGACGCCTTACCGGCGAAGTGCTCGACGGCGCCCAGGAGCTCGTCGTTGGCGGCGCGGATGCGCTTCGTGGCCGCGGGCACGTCTTTGTCCAGAAGCGAGGATCCGTGCTTGCGCAGGTCGCCCGCGGTGGCGGACCCGGCGGAGGCGAGGGCGTGCACGCCCTCGCGCAGCCCGTCGAAAACCTCGCGCAGGACGTTGCGCCCGGAGCGGGGGACGCTGGCGTCCACGCCCTCGAGGGCGCCGTCGAAGACGTCCTGAACAAACTCGGTGACGTCGCTGCCCGAGAGTGACCGATCTCGCAGCAGGCGAACCGAGAGCTCGCGGACGCGATCACGCACCGCCTCGGCGCTGCGGGCGGCGTCCCGGGCGTGGGCCCTGGTGGACTGGTGGGAAGACTTCGAGGTGGCCATTGGCAATCTCCGGTGAGGCTGCGCACGGGGGGGGGCGGGGGACCCGATGCGTCACGATAGCGTCGGGCACGGCGCGCGGGCTCTCGCGCATGAGAAACCTCTTATCGCGACAGTCTACCCGCGCACAGACCCCGGGGGCTAACGGACTGAGCGGGCGCGGGAGTCACTCAGCGCTTGGCGCGCGGGGTGCGCTTCTTGGCGCGGCGCGAGGTGAAGCCGCTGGGGGTGAGGATGAACTGGAGGCTGATGCAGCGGCGGCCGGCGGCGTCGGCGTCGGACTCGGCGTCGGACTCGGCGTGGGGGTCGGGCGGCTTGCGGGCGGCGCGGATGATGGCGGTCGCGCTCGCGAGGTGGCGGTTGAGCGTGCGGAGGTCTTCGGGGGTGAGCCAGCCGCGAGCGCGGGCGCCCCAGACGGCGCGGTCGTCGCCGCGGGTGGGACCGAGGTTGTCGGCGAGGGCGCGGCGGAAGTCGCGCATGGCGATGCGCTGCAGGGCGCTGATGCAGTTGGCGACGTCGGCGGAGCGGACGGGCTTCTCGTAGCTCATGACGAGGGGACGGACCGAGACGTCGTAGACGACGTAGACCTGCCTGCCGACCTTGCGGCGCTCGACGACGCGGATGAGGTCGACGCGCTCGAGGACGCGAAGGTGGTGGTAGAGCCCGTCGGCGGGGCGGCCCAGGAGCGCGGCGAGGGCGGCCACGGAGCACGGGCCGCCGGTCTCGAGGGCGTCAACGATCTCCTGGCGTGCCGGGGCGACCAGGGCGCGGACCTGGGCGGGTCTGGAGACGGTGGGGAGGAGGGATGTCACGATTGAAGAATAGCACGATTATTAAATCGTGCCACTCCCGCCCACCACCCTGGGGCGGGGCATGTCCGGTGGCACGCCCGGCGTCCTGGGCCGGCTCGTCGCAACGTCGACGTCGAAGTGGCCCCGGTGGGACTCGAACCCACACGTCCCTTTCGGGACAGCGGATTTTAAGTCCGCTGCGTCTGCCGTTCCGCCACAGGGCCGAAGCGTCAGGAGGGTATGGGGACAGGGGCTAACGGCGGTTGATCGGCGTGCGGGGCCTGCGGCGCGTCGGCGTCTGAGCGGCGCCGGCGCAGGGCCTTGTTCAACACCAGGTGCGCCACCGGCGTGACCACCAGCGTCAGCAGCAGCGACAGCATCTGGCCGCCGATGACGACGATCGCGATCGCGCGGCGTTCCTCAGCGCCCGGACCCGTGCCCAGCGCCAGGGGCGTCATGCCGCCGACGAGGGCGAGGGTGGTCATGAGGATCGGGCGCAGGCGGTCACGGCTGCCCTGCACTACGGCCTCTTCCATGCTCGTGTGCTTGCCAGCACGAATCAAGTGGTTGATGTGATCGACCTGAAGAATGGAGTTCTTCTTCACCACGCCGAAGAGCACGAGGATGCCCAGGGCTGAGTACAGATTCAGCGACTCGCCCATCAGCCACAGCGAGATGAACGCGAACGGGACCGAGAGCGGCAGGGCCAAGAGGATCGTGAACGGGTGCAGGTAGCTCTCGTAGTTCGCCGCCAGGATCATGTACATGAACACGATCGACAGGGCGAAGGCGACGAGGAACTCGCCGAAGGTGCGCTCGAGCTCGCGGCCCTTGCCCATGGTCGTGACGCTGTATTCCTCGGGCATCTGGAGCTTGTCGATCTCGGCACGCACGGCCGCGAGGCGGTCGGCGAGGGCGAAGCCGGGGCCGACCGACGCGCGGAGGTTGGCGGCCCGCTGGCGGTCGAGGCGGTCGATGCGGGCGGCGGTGAGGGCGGGGACGAGGTCGGAGAAGGTGCGGAGCTCGACGACGCCGCGGGCGACGCCGGACGCGGGGACGAGGAGCTGCGGGATGCCGGTGGGGTCCTCGCGGTCGTGGCCGGCGAGGCGGAGCTGGACGTCGTAGTCCTCGTTGGTGGATTCGTCGCGGAAGCGGGAGACCTCGTCCTCGCCGCCGACGAGGAGGCGCAGGGCGGTGCCGATGTCGCGCGGGGACACCCCGAGATCGGCGGCGCGTTCGCGGTCGATGATGACGCGGAGCTCGGGAGTGTTGAGCTTGAGGGTGGTGTCGGCGTCGGGGAGGCCGCCGAGGTCACGGGACTTCTCGCGGAGGGCCTCGGTGTACTGGGCGAGCTTCTCGAGCTCGGGGCCTCTGATAGCAATGTCGATGTCGAAGTTGCCGCCGCCGATGTTGAAGGCGGGGAAGGCGCGGACGCTGATGCGCAGGTCGGGGAAGCCGCGGAGCGTGCGGCGGAGGTCCTGCATGACGTCGGACTGGGTGTAGTTGCCTTGGAAAGCTCCGAGCGGATGACCGGCGATGGTCTCGTGCCAGAGGCGCCCGAGGGAGAAGTAGCGGCCCTCGTGGGGCTGGATGCGGACGTAGATCTCGCCGCGGTTCACCTGGCCCAGGAACGAGCCGCCGACGGCGGAGAGCGTGGTGACGACCGCGGGGTGCTCGCGGATGCGGTCTTCAACCTGGGTGATGGCGTCGTCGAAGGCGCGGAAGCTGACGCCCTCGGGGCCCAGAACGTTGATGTTGAATTCGGCTTCGTCGATGTCGCTGGGGAGATAATCCTGGCGGAGCAGGCCGTAGAGCGGGATGGCGCTCGCCATGACGCCGGCGGCGACGATGAGGGTGACATAGCGCCAGCGGATGCAGCGGCGGAGGATCCACTCGTAGGCGCGGTCGAGGAGGCGGTAGAAGCCGCCGCGGGAGGCGGGGGCGTGGCCGCCCCCCCCACCCTCGGCCACCGGCCGGAGCATCCGCGAGGCCATCATCGGCGTGAGGGTGAACGAGACGAGGAGGCTGACAAGCACGGCGGCGGCGGCGGTGACGCCGAACTGGTACAGGAACCGCCCCGAGATCGAGGACATGAACGAGACGGGGACGAAGATGACGACGAGCGAGAGGGTTGTGGCGAGGACGGCGAGGCCGATCTCGGCGGTGCCGCGTTTGGCGGCTTCGATGGGGGAGAGGTGCTTCTCCTCGACGAGGCGGAAGATGTTCTCGAGCACGACGATGGCGTCGTCGATGACGATGCCGACCATGAGGACGAGGGCGAGCATGGTCACGCTGTTGAGCGTGAAGTCGAGGGCCCACATGACGCCGAAGGTCGAGACGACTGAAGCCGGGATCGCGACACCGGCGATGAGCGTCGTCCGCCACGAGCGCATGAAGGCGAGGACCACCAGCGTGGCCAGGATTGACCCGAGGACCAGGTGGGTCTCGATCTCGTGGAGGGCGGCGTAGATGTAGCGGGACTGGTCGCGGATGATCTCGAGGCGCGACCCGGCGGGGACGATCGCCTGCAGCGCATCGACCTCCTTGCGCACGCCCTCGATCACGGCGACGGAGTTGGCCCCGGACTGGCGCCGGATCTCGAGGCTGACGGCGGGGGATCCGTTGAGGCGCGAGGCGCTGCGCTGCTCGCGGGCGCCGTCGAAGGCGGTGCCGATGTCGCTGACGCGGATGGGGGTGGCGTTGACGACGGCGACGATGATGTCGTTGAAATCGTCGGGGGAGCGGAGCCGGCCCATGGTGCGCAGGACCTGCTCGCTGCGTTCGCCGGTGACGTTGCCGCCGGGGATGTCGGTGTTCTGGCGTTCGATCGCGTCGCGGACGGCCGTGATGGGGATGCCCAGGGCGTCGAGGCGGGTGGCGTCGACATCGACGTTCACGGTGCGGTCGAGGCCGCCGACGATGGTGACCTCGCCGACGCCGCTGGAGCGCTCGATCCGGGGGCGGATGAGCTTGTCGGCGATCTCGGTGAGCTCGCGGATGCTGAGGTCGCCCGAGAGAGCGAGGGTGACGACGGGGTTCGAGTCGTTGTCGAACTTCGACACGATCGGGTTCTCGGCGTCGTCGGGGAGCCTGCGCACGGCGGTCGCGACGCGGTCGCGAACGTCCTGGGCGGCGGCGTCGATGTTGCGGTTGAGGTTGAAGGTCGCGATGACGATCGAGTTGCTCTGGCCGGAGATCGATCGGAGCTCGGTGAGGCCCTCGACGGTGTTGACGGCCTCCTCGATGATCTGCGAAACCTGCGACTCGACCTCTTCGGGCGAGGCGCCCGGGAGCGTCGTGCGGATGTTCACGGTCGGGAGGTCGACCGAGGGGAGGCGGTCGACGCCGAGGCTGCCGAAGGCGACCATGCCGACGACGACCATCGCGGCGATGAGCATGACCGCGAACACAGGACGCCGGATGCAGACCTGGGCGAGGAGGTTCACTGGATGGCTCCCCCCGGGCGTGGCGGGGGCGAGGAGGAAGTGGCAGAGTGGCAGAGTGACAGAGTGGCAGAGTGAAGCTGAACCGACGCGCGCTCAATCACTCCGCCACTTCGCCACTTTTCCACTTCGCCACTTCTGTCCGCGCCGGGGGTACCCGCCTCGGGCTCGGGGCGGTCGAGCAGCGGCGCATCGGGCGGCGTGGCTTCTTCGGGCGGGATTTCAGGGATGGGCGTGCCGATGCGGTCGGCGGAGAGCAGGCCGCAGGCACGCATGAGCGCGAGGTACGAGGCCTTGGCGATGAAGAGCTCGCCGGTGTACTGCAGCTCGGCGTTGAGCAGGTCGTCCTGAGCCGTGACGCGCTCGAGGTTGGTGCCCAGGCCGGCCTCGTAGGTGGCCTCGGCGAGTGTGAGGGCCTCGCGGGCGACGTTGACCTGGGTGCGAAGCTCCTCGATGCGGGCCCGCGAGGCGCGGAGCTGGGACTCGAAAGTCTCGACGTCGCGCCGGACTTCGCGGACGCGCAGGCGGTAATCGAGCACGCGTTCACGGAAGATCGACCACGCGCCGCGGACCTCGGCCTCGATGCGCCCCGCGGAGAAGATCGGCACGCGGATGGCGATGAGCGACGCGACGCTCGACAGACTGTCGTCGGGGGCCCGCACGAGGAAGTAATCGAGGTTGATGCCGATGGCGGGGGCGAACTGGCTGATCGCGGCGTCGACATGCAACCGCGCGGCGGAGGCGTCGTTGCGGGCCGCGACCACGTCCGGGCGATGGGCCCGGGCGAGGGCGAGCAGGACGTCGATGGGCGGGATCTCGAGCGGCGGGTCGTAGGCGTCTGTGAGGCCCGAGCCGTGGATATCGGCGTTGGTGAGCAGCGCGAGCGTGGCGCGGGCCTCGCGGGCCTGGCCCCGGGCCTGGATGAGCAGGGCGCGGGTGCGCGACACCTGGGCCTCGATCTGCGCGACGTCGAGCGGGCGGGCGAAACCGACCTCGTTGCGGGCCTTGACGTCCTTGAGCCGCTCGAGCTGGACGGTGACCGACGACTCGAGCACCTGGCAGAGCCGCTCGGCCCGCAGGGCTTCGTAGTACGCTCGCACCGTTTGCAGCAACAGGGCCTCGCGCAGGTCGAGGATGAGCCATCTCTCCGAGGCCGCGGTGTACTCGGCGGCCTCGACACTGCGGAAGTCGCCCATGCCCGTGAGGAGCGTGTACTGGGTCCCGATGCCCGCGTCGGACTGAACGGCCGCCAGGACGCGGGTGTTTTCGCGGACAGCGACGTTGGCGAAGAGGTTGAAGGTCGGCATGAGGTTCGCGGCCAGTCGCTGGCGCTCGGCGAGGGCCTGGATGTAGCGCTCGCCCTGGGCCGCCAGCTGCTCGTTGCGGGCGGCGGTGAGTCGCAGGGCGTCGGCAAGCGAGAGGTCGTCGCCCGCGGCGTGTGTGGGGAGCGATCCGGGCGGATCGGAGATCTCTCGATAGCTCTCGACGTCGGCCTGCTGGTCGGTCGCGCACGAGGCGATCACCGCGCACAGCACGAGGGCCGCGCCGGCATGTGTGCCCCACCCCCCCCACCGACGTGCGCTCACGGACGGGCCCCGCCGCTCTTCACGCCCAGACCGCGGCTGAGGATGTGGAGCATGTGCTCGCCGAGCGACGCCGCGGTCATCCCGTCGGGCGGATAGAGCATCGCGCCGCGGACGAACGAGAAGACGTACTGCGTGGTGAGGCCCGGGCAGGGGTCGACGAGTTCACCCGACTCGACACCGGCGCGGATGGTCCGCTCGATGCGATCGGCGAGCCCCTTGCGGATGCGCTGCAGCTCCGGATCTTCCGGCGTGAGCAGGCCGCTGCGCATGATGCGGTAGACTCCCGGGTGGGCGAACGCGAAGTCGACGATAGCGGTGACGGTGGCGCGGATGGCGTCCCAGGCGCTGGTGCAGGCCGGCAGCTCACGATCGAGCCGCTGGCTCACCATGGCAAAGCCCCGCCGGATGACGGCGAGGTAGACGTCTTCCTTGCGTTCCCAATAGAGGTAGACGGTGCCTTTGCCCACGCGGGCGCGCGCGGCGATGTCCTCGAGCCGCACCTCGTGGAAAGGTTTGGTCGCGAACAATTCTGCAGCCCCGTCCAAAATCCGATCGGCTTTCGTAGCCTCGTCAGACGCCAACAACGAACTCCCCGGAGACCCGGCCAAAGAGAACTGACTGGTCAGTACTGGAATACTCTAGCCACGTGGACACGCGGACACTCAAGGATCCTTTTCGAATGCCAAGCCGGCCTCTGAACGCCAAGACCCCCTCCGCCACCCGCACCCCCACCCCTTCCCGGACCCGGGCCCGCCGGTGGCTGGCAGGCGCGCTGGTCGCCGGCCTGGCGCTCGGCGGCGTCGGGGCGTGCAACAAGAAACCCGAGGCGAAGGCCGCGGGGCCGGGCGAGGCGCGGGTGGTGGAGCTGGTCGCGATCGCGACACACGCCGCGGACCGGTACGTCGACATCACGGGGACGCTCTACGGCGAGGAGGACGTGACCATCTCCGCCGAGGTGCCGGGGCGGGTCGTCGACATCAAGGTCGACCTGGGCGACGTCGCGCCCGGCGGGAGCCAGCTCGCGCAGATCGAGCGGACCGACTATGAGCTCGCGGTCGAGGAGCGGCGGGCCGGGCTGCTGGCGGCGCTGGCGAAGCTGGGGCTGACCGAGATGCCCGAGGGGGAGATCGACCTGTCGCAGGTGCCGGTGGTGGCGCGGGCGGACGCGTCGCTGGCGAACGCCAAGGCGCGGCTCGAGCGGGCGCGGAAGCTGTTCGAGCGCACGCCGCCGATGATGTCGGAGCAGAACTTCGCGGACATGGAAACGGAATATGCGGTGGCGCTGACGAGCGCGTCGGTCGAGCGGCTCAACGCGCGGTCGCTCATCGCCGACGCGCGGGTGCGGGCGTCGGCGACGCGGATCGCGGAGCAACGCTTGGAGGACACGAAGATCGTCGCGCCGCCGGAGCGCGCGCTCAAGTACAAGGTCGCGGCGCGCCTCGTCTCCGTAGGCGAAGTTGTCGCGCAGGGCCAGGCGCTCTTCCGGCTCGTGGCGAGCGACCGCGTGAAGTTCCGCGGGGCGGCGCCCGAGCGGTTCACGGCCCAGGTGAAGGTCGGAGCGACGGCGAAGCTGCACCTTGACGGGTTCGACCAGGCGTTCACGGCCGTGGTCGCGCGGGTGTCGCCGGCGGTCGACGTCGCGACGCGGGCGTTCGAGGTGGAGATCGAGGCGGACAACGCCGACGGGCGGCTCAAGCCCGGCAGCTTCGTGCGGGCCCAGATCCTCGTCACGACGCAGGAGGACGTGCGCTACGTGCCGAACGCGGCGGTCGCGGAGTTTGCGGGGACTCAGCGGGTGTTCTCGGTGAAGGACGGCAAGGCCGTGGAGCACCGGGTTCGGCTCGGGCGCTCGGTGAACGGGGTGCGGGAGCTGCTGGATCCGCTGCCGGGGGTGACGGAACTGATCAAGAACCCGCGGGCGATGGCGCCGGGGACGCTGGTGAAGCTGAATGTTCAGAGCGCGAACGCGGTGCCGTGAGGCTCATCGGCTGATCGGGTGCAGCATCTCGACGACGCTCTCGCGGAACCCGCACTTCGCGAACATCGCGCGGGCGGGATCGTTGAACGCGCCCGTGTCGAGCCGCACCTGCGACACCCCGATCTGAGCGAACCGTTCGAGGGCTTCGAGCGCGAGGAGCTTGCCGACGCCGTGGCGCCGATCGGCGGGCTCGACCCACAGGTCGTGGATCAAGCCGCACTCGCGAACTCGGTAGATGGGGATGTCGGGCTCGACGGTGCCGACGACGAAGCCCGCGAGGGTGTCGTCGTCTCCCTGGGCGACGAGCAGGACGCTCCGCGGGTCTCTGGCCCGCTCAGGGAGCCAGCGGGCGTAGCGGTCGACGACGTCGGGGAGATAGCCGAACCGCTGGGGGTCGCGGGCCTCGTGGAGCGCACAAATCGCGCGAACCATGGGGAGGACCGCGGGCACATCCTGGGGTGTCGCGCTGCGGATCAGCATTCGGGCGACGGTATCCCGATGAAACTCTCCGCTGATGATCGTCGCTGAGGGCGATCGAGGCGGCGGGTGCTTGCGGCGCGCCGTGCCGTCCGATAAGGGGGTACCCTCTTCGCATTCGTTCGGGCGGCCACCCCCCACAAGCCGCCTTCTCCACGCCGTGGATCGAGTTCGACCCGGAGCCAGACTCGGATGACACGACCCACGCACCCCCCCTCCCCCTGCACCCGTGCGTGCGCTGCACCTCGGGCTCGCGCCCTCGCACCGGCGGCGCTGGCGTGGACGATCGCGCTGGCGGGGATGGCGGCGTCGGCGTCGGGGCAGAACGAGGAGCGCCGCATCGAGCGGGCCGTGCGCCAGGCGGGGATCGCGGAGCCCTCGCTGATCCCGCGCGGCGGGACGCTCGCGGAGCGGACGTACGTCGACGCGGGCGGGTACGACTCGTTCACGTTCCTGAACCTGAACGACTCGGACACGAACTCGCGCCTGCTGCTGCAGAACGACCTGGTGTTCTTCGCGCGGGCCGCGGTCGACGGCGGGCACAACTTCTTCGCGCGGGCGCGGTTCCGCTACCGCGACTTCAGCCCGGGCGACAGCTTCGACGAGCGCGGCGACGGGTGGGCGGAGCCCTTCCTCGATCGGTACTGGTACGAGTTCGATTCCGCGTCGCTCGACGCGGTGGAGGGCCGGCCGGCGCGGGACTGGGGCGTGAACCTGCGGGTGGGCCGCCAGTATGTTGACTGGGGCGCGGGCCTGGTGCTGAGCGAGACGCTGTACGCCGTACGCCCGACGCTGACGTTCGGGCGCGCGAGAATCGAGGGCCTCGCGGGCGTGACGCCGGGGGACGAGAGCATCGTCGACTTCGACGCGTCGCGGGCCGAGTACAACTCGAACACGCAGCGCGGCTACTTCGGGCTCAAGCTCACCGGCGGGGACGAGGACGGGAACGAGCTCTACGGCTTCGCGCTGCGGATGCAGGATTACAACACCGACACGACCTCGCGGGTCGCGAACGTGACGCAGCCGGTCGACTTCGACTACAGCGCGTGGTACATCGGCGTGGGCGGGAGCGGCAGCCTTTCGGCCGATACGCTCGTGCTGGGCGAGCTCGTGTACGAGGGCGGCAACAGCGAGTCCGACCCGCTGCTCACCGCCGACGGCTCGCAGACGCGCGAGCAAGTGCGGGCGTTCGCCGCCCGGGCCCAGATCATCCACCTGCTCCGCGACACTCGCGACACCCGCCTCTCCGGCGAGCTGCTCCTCGCCAGCGGCGACTCCGACCGTCGCTCGACCACTGACACCGTCGGCGGCAACGCGCCCGGCACGGACGACACGGCCTTCAACTCGCTGGGCTTCGCGAACACGGGCCTGGCGTTCAGCCCGTCGCTGAGCAACCTGTGGTCGACCCGCGTGGGCGTGAGCACCTTCCCCTTCCGCACCACCGAAGGCGGCAGCGACGACGGGCTCGACCAGTTCCAGCTCGCGGCGGACTTCTTCGTCTTCAACAAGTTCAACCGTTCGGCACCGGTCGACGAACCGACGGATGACACGATGTTCCTCGGCACCGAGTTTGATCTGTCGGCGAACTACCGCGTCACCAGCGACCTGGCGGTGGGCCTGCGCTGGGGCATCTTCTTCCCCGGCTCGGCGCTCGAGGACGACAAGGCCCGGAACTTCGTGCTCGCGTCGGTTACGCTCTCGTTCTGACAGCCCCTCACCTCCCCCCCCACTTCCTCCCCCACCTCCGCTCGCTTTCCCCGCGTCACGCTCAGGAGCCCTGGTTGGCCGGACCGTTCTTGACAGCACCACGCAGCGCTCGCCCGCTGATGATCGCGGCCGGAGCGTGCGCGTGCGTGCTGTCGCTCGCGGGCGGCGGGTGCGGGCGCACGAACATCACGCAGCCGCTCGCGTCGAGCGTGGCCGAGCCGGAGGGGGCCGAATTCGACGAGATGGAGTTCTGGCACGAACTCCCCGGGCGAGCGGTGGTGGCCAACGGCGACGCGCTGGTGGGGCTGATCTTTCTCGCCGCGGGCGGCTCGACGAGCGCGGGCGAGGCGCCGATGGCGGATCTCATCGGCTCCGGTTACGCCGAGCGGATCGAGTACGCCAAGCAGCGCGGGTGGCTGGCGCCGGACTTTGACGAGGTTCCGGACCTCGCGGTGCGGCGCGGGGTCATCGCGCGGGCGCTGGCGGATATCTGCCAGGTCCGCGGCGGGGTGATGATGCACCTGCTGGGACCGACCGAGCGCTACTCGGCCCGTGAGCTTGAGTACCTGGGGATCATGCCGCCGGGCTCGCCGAACCAGATCGTGACGGGCGGCGAATTCATCGGGGTCATCGGCCAGGCGCAGGATTACATCAACTACAAGAAGATCGAGCCGCTGCCGGGGGTGAAAGCCACGCTGGCGGCGGCCGCGGCCGGGAAGCAGCTCCCAGCGCCGGCCGACGGCGTGCCGGCGGAGCCGGTAATGGATGGCCCCGCGCCGAGCGAGGCGTTTGATCCGGTGCCGCAGGGGCCGGTCGAGCCGCCGACGGTGGTCGTCGTCTTCGACGCCGGACGCCCCGCGGACCCTGAGTCACGCAGCTCGGGGGTGCGCCTCGCGGTCTGGGACGACGGCACGGCCCTGGTCGCTACGGACCCGCTGCACCCGGCCAATGACATGCGGCTCGGGAACGTCACACCCGAGCAACTGAGCGCGGCCCTCGCCGAGATGGAGAAGGCCGGGTTCTTCGAGAAGGAAGACAGCGTGCTCGTCGCGCCCGATTCGGCGTACGTGCGCATCACCGCCCGGTCCAACGGCGTCACCCGGACGCACCTGATCGACAGCTACCAGCAGACGCAGGCCGCGTGGTGGACGCCCGTGGCGTTCGCGCTCGAGGGCCTGCGCCCGACGGAGACCCGGCCCGTGGCCGAGGGCGCCACCGACGGGGCGTTCCGGGGCTACATCATCGACGAATGGTGGCGGACGGCGTGGACGCGCTAGCGGCGCGGTACGCTTAGGCGCCCCATGCCCCCCGCCCCCCCCGACACCCCCTCTTCTTCTCCAAAGTCCCCGAGCACGCTCGGCGATTCCGCGCCGGGCGCCCATCGCACATCGGCATCGCACGCGACGCGCCTGCGGCGCGGGCAGTGGGCCCTGGGGCTGGCGGTCACGCTCGTATTGGCGCTGGTGCAGGCGACGGGACTGACGGCACGCACGATAGAGCTGTTCAGCCTGGACCTGCGGGCGCGGTGGTTCGGCGCGTCGGCGCCGCCGTCGTCGACGTCGGTGGCGGTGGTGGCGATCGATCAGCAGGCGCTGGACACGGTGGGGCGCTGGCCGTGGCCGCGCGAGCGGCTGGGGCAGGTGATCGATGAGCTGCGGATCGGCGGGGCGCGGGTGGTGGCGCTGGACTTGCTGCTCGATGACGCGAGCCTGCCTCGGATCGTTCGCGACGAGAACGCGCCCGGCGGCATCCGCGTCGTGGACGACGACCAGATGCTCGCGGAGGCGATGACGCGCCACGGGTCGGTGGTGACGGCGGTGAGCTTCCCCTTCGAGTGGTTCACGCCGGGCGCGGAAGCGGCGGACGGGACGGTGAAGCTGACGACGCCGGCACTGCTGGCGGCGATGCGGGCGAGGCCGGAGCTGTTCGATGCGCCGCTCGACGAGGCGGTGAAGGCGCTGCGGTCGCTGCTGCCATCGGACGAGCGGGACACCGCGAGCGGGGCGGCGGTCGACGACCTGCGCCTGAAACTGGGCGTGGTGCGGTCGCTGGCGCACCAAGCGGCCCGCTCGGGAGTGCTGCCGCCGGCGCAGGCGGCGCGGTGGCCGACGTCGGGTGAGCCGCGGGCGCCGGTGCCGCCGGTGGCGCGGGCGGCGGCACGCCTGGCGAGCGTGACGTTCGACACGTACGACTTCGACGGCAAGGTGCGGCGCATCCCGATCTGGGTGCGCTCGCAGGGGATGCTGTGGCCGACGCTGGGGATGGCGGCGGTGGCGCAGTTCCGGGCGATCGATTCGTCGGGGCTGAGCGTGGAGCCGGACCTGACGACGCTGACGGGGCGCGACGGCGCGGTGTCGTCGCTGCGCACGCGCTCCGAGGTGTTCAGCGGGCGCGAGGCCGACGGGCAGCGGTACACGAAGACGATCGACGGGCTGATCTATGTGCCGTGGCCCGTGGCGCTGGCGGATTGGCGGGCCCAATTCGAGCCTCCTTCCGCGACTCGTCAGCGCCTGGGCGAGGAAGTGGCAAACGTGAGCTCGGCGGGGGCGGCGGAGACGGTGGCCGTGGGCGCGGTGCTCGACCCGGTGCTCGTGGGCGAGCGGGTGAAGAGCAACATTTCGCGGATCGACCAGACGATCGCGCTCGCGAAGCGGGCGGAGATCACGAGCCCAGCGGGGTACGAGGAGCGGGCGGCCCAGTTGCGGGGCGCGAGCGTGGGGACGCCGGAGTGGCTGGCGCTGTACGCCGAGCAGACCAAGGCGTGGAAGGCGGCGCTGGACGACGCCCAGTTCCAGGCCGACGACCCGCCGGCGGACGAAACGAAGCTGACGGAGGCGGAGAAGCAGGCGCTGCAGGTGGCGCGGGACATGGTCGTGGCGGTACCGCGGCAGATCGCGGAGGTCGAGGCGGCCCTGCCGCGCATCGCGGAGCGGCGCAAGACAATCCGCGAGAAGGTGTCGGGGCGGATCTGCTTCGTGGGGTGGACGGCCACGGGATCGCTCGCGGACTTCGTCGGCACGTCGGTACACCCGCGCACGCCGGGAGTCCTCGTGCACGCGGCGGTGGCGAATTCGCTGCTCACGGGGCTGGCTCGCGATCCCGGCCCGGCGTGGCTCGACGCGGTGGCGCTCGTGGCGATGGGGCTCCTGGGGACGTGGGCGGGTGTGCGGCTCAACGTGCTCATCGGGCCGCTGACGCTCGCGGGGGCGGTGGTCGGGTGGTTCCTTGTGACGGGCGCGGTGTTCTGGGATGCGAAACAGACGATCGTGGCGTTCAGCGCGCCGGCGGTGGCGGCGATCACCGGCTGGGGCGTGGTGATGCTGCACCGGCTGCTGATCGAGCAGCGGGCCCGACGGCGCACGGAGGAGCGGTTCCGCTCATACGTCTCGCCCGCCGTCGTCGACATCCTGATGAACAACCCGGGCCTCAGCTCGATGGCGCCGCAGAAGCGCGAGCTGACGGTGATGTTCACCGACCTCGCGGGGTTCACGACCACGGCCGAGCGACTCGGCTCGGAGCGCACGGCCCAGCTGCTGTCGGCCTACTTGCGCACGATGACGGAGATCCTCCAGAGCACCGGCGCGACGCTCGACAAATACCTGGGCGACGGCATCATGGCGTTCTGGGGCGCGCCGATCGGCGACCCGAACCACGCGGCGAACGCGTGCAAGGCGGCCGTGCTGATGATGCGGGCGCTCAAGGAGCTGAACGCCAAGGGCGAGTTCACCGACGCGGGCGACCTGGTGATGCGGATCGGGATCGCGTCGGGGGAGCTGATGGTCGGCGACTTCGGCAATCCGCCCCGGAACAGCTCGTACACGGTGCTGGGCGACACGGCGAACCTGGCGGCCCGGCTGGAGGCGGCCAACAAGTTTTTCGGGACAAGTATTCTGGCGTCGAGCCGGGTAGTGCAGCTCGCGGCCGTCGCTCCCGATGGAGCGGCGTGGCGCCCGATCGGGCGGATCGTTGTGAAGGGAAAGCATCAGTACGAGGCGATCGCCGAACTGCTGGATAACACCCAAATTGGGGGGTCGTCCACGCGGATCGCTGCGACCGACGCGATGGTGGCTGCGTATGTCAGTGGCCGGTTTGAAGAATGCAGGGACCGAGCGGATGAGCTGGCTCGGGAGTTCTCAGATGTGAAGCTGGCGAACCTGTACCGGTCGGCAGCGGAGGCGGCATCGTCAGGTGACCGTAAGGATTCCCCGCGGGGTTTTGAGGGTACTATTGAGTTGTTGGAAAAGGGGTAGCCCACATACCCCGGAGAGGCCCACAAATGGCTCGCATGCAGATTCGTGACCGTTCGGCTTGGGCGTTTATCGCCGCGGCCGGTATGGCCGTGTCCCTGTGTGGTATCGCCGCGGCCCAGCAGGCAGAGCAGACCCAGCCAAACCCCGCTCCGGCGACGACCGCCCCGGCGGCTGAGACCCAAGCACCCGGTCAGGGTGGCCCCGAAGCGACCCCGGGCGTCGTGACCGACGGGAAGATCAACACCCCGGGCGTGATTGTCGCGGTGAAGGGCAAGGTTCAGTACCGCACCGCCCCGGACCAGCCGTGGAAGCCGGCCGTGGCCGGGCAGATGGTAGAGCAGGGCGTCGAGTTCCGCACAGGCGTGCAGAGCGCGGTGCAGATCCGCATCGGCGCGACGCAGATCATCACGATCGACAAGATCGCCGCGGCGAAGATCCCGCAGGCGCAGAACATCAACGGCAAGGAGACGACGAAGATCGAGGTGCCCTTCGGGCGCGTGAGCTTCGACGTCGACTCGACGAAGGTCGCCAACGACGTGCAGATCAAGGCGCCCGACGCGACGCTCGCGGTCAAGGGCACCAAGGGCTTCATCGAAACGTCCCAGGGCTACGCGACCCGCGCGGGCGGCGCGCGTGACAATACAGGGCGCATCGAGGTGACCTACGGCCAGACCGGCGTCACTCCGAGCGCCACCGCGACGATGACCCGCGCTGAGCGCACCGACTCGGGCACGCAGAACCCGGCGAAGAACAAGGATCAGTCGGCGTTCGTGGACACCGCGGAGACGCGGGCCCGCGAAGACGGCGAGGCGAAAGTGGCGCAGCGTGCGACGGGCGGCGGCGACGCCGTCGTCGTGAACGTGGGCACGCAGGACAAGTCCTCCGAGACGTCGGGCAACCGCCCGCCGATTCTGCCTCCGGCCCCGCCGGAAGAGCCGGTCGTGACGCCTCCGCCTCCTCCGATTGACGTGCCGGTCGAGACGCCCCCCACGCCTGAGACGCCGATGTACGGCGTCAAGTACCGCCCCGGCAACAGCAGCGGCGCGAGCGTGAAGCAGATCAACCACAACCCCGGTGGCGGCGGCGGCGGCGGTGGCGGTGGCGGTGGCGGTGGCGGCGGTGGCGGCGGTGGCGGTGGCGGCG